>JBGSVH010000183.1:0-5006 GCA_041753055.1 Parvularculaceae bacterium | reverse complement strand
GTCGTCATCGCCCTCAACCTGCCGGACACCGGCGGGCGCGAGGTCGAGCTTATGCTGAAGGACCGGGCCGCCTGCACCCCGGCGATGCGCGGCGCCTTGAAAGCCGTCGATGGCGTCCTCGACGTCGAGCTGGTTTAGGGCGCTTTTGACGGCGCAAGGACCGGCGCGCCGGGATTTAAGCCGGGTTGCTGTAGGCGGGCCCCCGTTTCCTCTTCGCACCCGCAACGGGCCTGTTGATATGGGCTGCTTTCCCGCCTATACGGCCCGCCATCACACATGCGGACTGCCTTCCTCGGTCGGCTACGGGCGCTTGCCCGGTGCTCGCCAATGGCCCCGCAGAGGAAAAACCGTAGGAGACTTTGAATGGCGCTGCCAGAATTCAGCATGCGCCAGCTCTTGGAAGCTGGCGTTCACTTTGGTCACCAGACCCACCGCTGGGACCCGAAAATGAAGTCGTATATTTTCGGCGATCGCAACGGCATACACATTATCGATCTGTCGCAAACCGTGCCGCTGCTGCATCACGCGCTCGTCAAGATCAGGGACACTGTCGCCGGCGGCGGCCGCATCCTGATGGTCGGCACCAAACGCCAGGCGCAACAGCCGATCGCCGAAGCGGCCAAACGCTGCGCGCAATATTACATGAACGTTCGCTGGCTCGGCGGCACGCTGACCAACTGGCAGACGATTTCAAACTCCATCCGCAAGCTGAAGGAGATGGAAGAAATTCTGTCCGGCGGCGGCAAGGGTCTGACCAAGAAAGAGCAGATGCAGCTCGGGCGCGAGAAAGAAAAACTCGAAGCCTCGCTCGGCGGCATTCGCGATCTTGGCGGGCTTCCCGATCTCCTCTTTGTGATCGACGTCAAGAAAGAAGCGATCGCCGTCAAGGAAGCCAAGAAACTTGGCATCCCGGTTGTCGCCATTGTCGACACCAACTGCGCGCCGGACGACATTGATTACGTCATTCCGGGCAATGACGACGCCTCGCGCGCGATTGCGCTTTACTGCAACCTCGTCGCTGACGCGGTCATTGACGGCATTTCGGCAAGCCAGTCCTCGCTCGGCGTTGACATTGGCGCCCTTGCGGATGCGCCGGTCGAAACCAATATTGCTGAGGCGGAACCTGCCGCTGAAGCAGCGCAGGCCTAAGCCGCGCCTCCACGCTTACCAATCGCGCCGCCGCCGCAAAGAATCGGCTGCGGCGCGGAGCCCATAGCCGGCGGGGCGAGCCTTGGGACTCGCGCCCGGCGCAAGTGCAACAAAGGAGATTACGATGAGCGCCATTAGCGCTTCGATGGTGAAAGAACTGCGCGACACGACTGGCGCGGGGATGATGGATTGCAAAGCAGCGCTGACCGAAACCGGCGGCGACATGCAAGAAGCGGTCGACTGGCTGCGCAAGAAGGGTCTTGCCAAGGCGGCGAAGAAATCCGGCCGCACCGCGGCGGAAGGCCTCGTCGTCGCAGCGACAGCCGGCAATGTCGGCGTCCTGGTTGAGGTCAATTCCGAGACCGACTTCGTCGCCCGCAATGACACCTTCCAGAACATGGCGGCAGACATCGCCAAAGTCGCGTTGACGACCAATGGCGAAGTCGACGCCGTGAAGGCCGCGACTTTTCCGGGCGGCTCAAAGACTGTCGCCGAACAGGTCGCCGAGATGGTCGGCCAGATCGGCGAGAACATGGCCGTGCGCCGTTCCGCTATGGTGAAGACGCCCGAAGGCGTCGTCGCCGCCTATATTCACAATCAGACGGTCGAGAACGCCGGCAAGATCGGCGTGCTGGTCGGACTGAAATCGTCCGGCGACAAGGCAAAGCTCGCCGCGCTTGGCAAGCAGATCGCCATGCACGTCGCGGCGGCGCGCCCATTGTCCGGCCGCGTCGAGGATCTGGATCCGGCGGTTGTCGAGCGTGAGAAATCCGTGCTCGCCGATCAGGCGCGTGCGTCCGGCAAGCCGGAGGAAATCATCGGCAAGATGGTTGAAGGCCGCTTGCGGAAATTTTACGAGGAATCGGTTCTGCTTGAGCAGATCTTCGTGATCGACGGCGAGACGCGCGTTTCGAAAGTGATCGAGAACGCGGCAAAACAGATCGGCGCGCCGATCGAATTTGTCGGGTTTGCGCGGCTTGAACTTGGCGAAGGCGTTGAACGCAGCGAGGGCGACGACTGATATTGGCGCGGCGCGGAATTTTGGATCTGACCGACCCCGCGCCGCGCCTTTACCTCGCTTGCAAATCGGCGTCTCCCTCCTAAAGTGACGCGCGCCTTGCGACGGCGGGGACGCGGCGGAAAGTGACGGAGAACACCATGGCGCAATCGGCCGAAGCCGGAAAAAAGCAGGCGCTTCGCTACAGGCGCGTGCTCCTCAAAGTTTCCGGTGAAGCGCTGATGGGGCCGTCGCAATACGGCATCGATTACGACACCGTCCAGCGCATCGCTGACGAGATCAAGGAAGCCCGGGACCTCGGCGTTGAACTCTGCCTTGTTGTCGGCGGCGGCAACATTTTCCGCGGCGTTCAGCAAGCGGCGCACGGCATGGAACGCGCGAGCGCCGATTATATGGGCATGCTTGCGACCGTCATGAACGCGCTTGCGCTGCAGAATGCGATGGAGCGCGCCGGACTTTTTACGCGTGTCCTGTCGGCGATCGAAATGACGCAGATCTGTGAACCATACATCCGCCGCCGGGCGATGCGCCATATGGAAAAAGGGCGCATCGTGATTTTCGCGGCCGGCACCGGTAATCCGTATTTTACGACTGACACCGCATCGGCGCTGCGCGCTGCTGAAATGGGGTGCAACGCGCTCTTCAAAGGCACCAATGTCGATGGCGTCTATACGGCCGATCCGAAGAAGGACAAGTCGGCGACGCGGTTTGAACGGCTGTCCTATCACGAGGTGATGGTCCGCGATCTCAAGGTCATGGACCAGGCGGCGATCGCGCTGACGCGCGAAAACAAGATTCCGATCGTCGTCTTCTCGATTGCCGAACGCGGCGGCATCGTCGGCGCGCTGACAGGCGAGGGGCGCTCGACCACCATTATCGACGACTGACCGACCAGCGCCGCGATTTCGCCTGAAATTCGAGCGCATTTGAGACGAGGGAAACGACCATGGCGAACGCCGGCGCAGATATGAAAGACCTCGAAAAGCGGATGGAAGGCGCGCTCGCCTCGCTGAAGACCGAATTTTCCGGTCTGCGGTCAGGCCGGGCGTCGGCCAGTCTGATCGAACCGATCACCGTCGACGCTTATGGATCGCACATGCCGATCAATCAGGTTGGCTCGGTCAACGTGCCCGAACCGCGGATGATCTCGATCCAGGTCTGGGACAAGGCCCTGGTCAGCGCTGTCGAACGGGCAATCCGCGACGCCGGCATCGGCGTCAATCCGGTTGTCGACGGCACCAATGTCCGCGTGCCGATACCGCCGTTGACCGAAGAACGCCGCAAGGAGCTGACGAAAGTTGCGCACAAATACGCCGAGCAGGCGCGCGTCGCTATTCGCAACGTCCGCCGTGAAGGCATGGAACAGATCAAGAAGGCTGAAGGCGTCGGTGAAGACGACCAGAAGCGGCAGTCGGATCAGGTACAGAAACTGACCGACGCGATGGTCAAGAAAGTCGACGAGGCGTTGGCCTCGAAAGAAGCTGAAATCATGCAGGTGTGAGCCTGCGTATAGCGTCAGGGTGAATGAATTGGCGAGCAGTCCGGCGGCAGAAAAGGAATCGTCGTCGCCGGCGTTGCCGGTGAGCGGTCCCTCCCATGTCGCCATCATCATGGACGGCAACGGCCGCTGGGCCGCCGCCAGAAACCTTCCCCGAAGCGCGGGTCACAAGGAAGGAACAGCCGCCGCCCGCCGCGCTGTTGAAGCTGCGCGCAACCTTGGCCTCAAATATCTGACCCTTTACAGTTTCTCGACGGAAAACTGGCGCCGCCCGGCAAGCGAAATTCGCGACCTCATGCTGCTCTTGCGGCAATTCATCGGCGATGAATTGCCGACCTTGAAACGCGAAGGCGTCAGGGTGACAATTGTCGGCGACAAGAAGAACCTCGATGCTGAGATCAAACTCCTGGTCGGCCACGCCGAAAAGGAGACCGCCGCAAACACAAAATTTTTCCTGCAGATCGCGTTTAATTATGGCGGCCGCGATGAAATTGTCCGGGCGGCGAGAAAACTTGCGGCGGACGCGGCGGCAGGGCGAGTAAAACCGGGCGAAATTGATGAAATGCTCTTTTCAAATGCGCTCGATACCGCTGCAATCCCCGATCCCGATCTCGTCATCCGCACCAGCGGCGAAAAACGCATCAGCAATTTCCTGCTCTGGCAGGCGGCGTATTCGGAGTGGGTGTTTCTCGATGTGCTCTGGCCCGACTTCGACGCGAAACATTTTGAGTCGGCGATAGCCGACTTCAACGCCCGCGAACGCCGTTTTGGCGGCGTCAGCGCCGCGCCTTGAAAATAAGCCCTATGGCAGGCGATCAGGCTCCGGCCACATCAACGCGCACCAGGGATTCGCTCGCGTTGCGGATTGCGTCGGCCGCCGTGCTGGGTCCGATGGCGATTGGCGCGTCGTGGCTCGGCGGCCCCATATTTGCCGGCCTTGTCGCATTCCTCTGCGTGCTGATGGCATATGAATGGTCGCGGATGATTGAAGGCGTCGAAATGACGCCGGTCTTTTATGCGCTCGGCGGCGGCGGCGCCTTGGCGCTCATTCTCGCGGCGGCCGGACGTTACGAGCTTGCGCAAGCAATTTGCGTCGCATCCGGCGCGCTGGCCGCTTACATTTCCATGAAGGGCGCGCGGCGCGCGAAATGGGCGGCGTTCGGCGCCGCTTACATTCTTGCCCCGTGCGTTGCGCTGATCTGGCTGCGCCAAAGCGTCGATGACGGGCGCGGCCTCCTGCTCCTGATCTTCGCGATTGTCTGGAGTGCGGATACGGGCGGCTATGTCGCCGGCCGGCTTGTCGGCGGGCCGAAACTTTCGCCGCTCGTATCGCCGGCCAAG
>JBGSVH010000182.1:0-8910 GCA_041753055.1 Parvularculaceae bacterium | reverse complement strand
CGAGCCCTTCGCCGGTTTCAGCGGAGGTCCGCACCACCACCGGATGCGCCGCCGGGCGGCGCTTGATCGCGGCGGCGACTTCCGCTGCGATCTTGTCGACCTCGGTCGGTTTTACCTTGTCGGTCTTGGTGAGGACGATCTGGTAATTGACCGCCGCCTTGTCGAGCAGCGCCATCACCTCTTCATCGGTATCCTTGAGCCCGTGCCGCGAATCGACCAGCAGGCAGACGCGGCGCAGCGACGGGCGGCCTTTCAGATATTCGCGGATAAGCCCCGACCAGCGCTTCACATCCTTGCGCGCCGCGCGCGCATAGCCAAAGCCGGGCAGATCAACGAGGCGCAGCGCACCCGCCAGATTGAAGAAATTGATTTCCTGCGTGCGGCCGGGCGTCGTCGAGGCGCGCGCCAAATTCTTGCGGTCGGTCAACGCATTCAGCAGCGAGGACTTGCCGACATTCGAACGGCCCGCAAAAGCAATTTCGGTGACGCCTTCAGGCGGCAGGCCGTCCATCGCGACAACGCCGAGCATGAACTCGCACGGACCGCAAAAGAGGAGGCGCCCGCGTTCAAGCGCTTCTGGTGAATGGGCCTCGTCGCTCACCTATTTCTTGTCCGGCGCCGGCTTCTTCTTCGGCAAAAATGGAAGACGCGCCGCGATATCAACCTCAACGCCGTTTCGCTTCATGATGTACCATTGCTGCGCGATCGACAGCGCCGCGCTCCAGATCCAGTAGAGCACCAGCCCTGACGGAAAAGAGGCGAACAGGAACACGAAAATGAATGGCAGCATGGTCATGATCTGCTGCTGCGTCGGGTCGGCCGCCGGCGGGTTCAAATTGGTCTGGAACCACATTGTCACGCCATAAAGCAGCGGCAACACGCCGATCGCCGGAATGAAGTTCAACAGCGGAATGGCGGCCGGATTAAACGGCAACAGGCCGAAAAGATTTAGGATGTTGGTTGGATCGGGCGCAGAAAGATCCTTGATCCAGCCGATGAACGGCTCGTGGCGCATCTCGATGGTTACGAACAGCGTCTTGTAAAGCGCATAGAAAATCGGAATCTGCACGATCATCGGCAGGCATCCCGCCAGCGGATTGATCTTTTCCTTCTTGTAAAGCTCCATCATTTCCTGCTGGAGCTTCATCTTGTCGTCGCCATATTTGGTTTTCAGCTCTTCCATTTTCGGCTGAACTTTTTTCATCGCCGACATCGATTCGAACGCCTTGTTCGCCAGCGGGAACATCAGCGCCTTGACGACGAGCGTCAGCAACAAGATGGCGACGCCGAAATTGCCGATATGGTCGCCGAAAAAGTCGAGCATGAAGAAGATCGGGCGCGTCAGGAAAAACAAATTCCCCCAGTCGACCGCCTTGTCGAAGTCCCAGACGCCAAGTCCGCCCTTTTCAGGCGTTGCTTCATAGGACCGCAGGATATCGACGTCCTTGGCCCCGCCGAAGACGTGCGAGGCGACTTCAACTGTCTGTCCCGGCGCAACGCTGCGCTCGGCCAGCGTATAATTGACGCGGAAGATCGGTGCGTCCTGCGTCCCGACATTTTTCATGTTGACGGAAAATTGCTCCGTCTGCGGCGGCGAAACGGCGGCGAGCCAGTATTTGTTGGTGATGCCGATCCACCCTTTTTCGCCGGCGGCGTCGACCTCGACCTTCACCGCCTTTTTGTATTTCCGTTCGTAAAGGCTGTCGCCGACGACGGCGAGTGGGCCTTCCTGAAGGATCTGATACTTTCCGGCGCCGGGCGGAATGCCGCGCTGCACGACAAGGCCATAGGGCGTCACTTTTGCTTCGGCGCCGCCTTCGTTTGTGACGCTTTGCGTGACCGTAAACATGAACACATCATCGACCGCGTAAGTCTTCTCAAAAACGAGATCCCCAAGGCGCGCCGTCAAGGTCACCGGCGATTGCGGCGTCAGGCGCGCCGCTTCCGGCGCCGTCCATGTCAGCGCTTCGGTCAGCTTCGTTGCGCCCGCGGACGAAGCGACAAATCCCTGCTCGACATAATGGCCGTGCTCTGCCTCGCGCGGCGTCAACAGGCGGATCATCGGACTCTTGTCGTCGAGCGTCTCACGATAATTTTTCAAGAGGAGATCGTCGATCCGGCCGCCGGCGAGATTGATCGACCCGACAAGACTCGGCGTATCGATGATGATGCGGCCGGGCGCCTCTTTCAGCGCATCGTCAACCGTCACCGCCTTTGCGACTTCAACCGCTGCAATGCCGCCAGTCAGGTCGGGCTCCGCCGCGTCCGCCGCCGCCTGTTCAACCCGCTGCTGTTCTTTCAGCGCGGTGCGCTGCGGCGCAATCACGAGCGCGTCCCAGCCGATCAGAACCGCGGCGGTCAGAATGATAAAAAGAAGCGTATTGCGATCCATGACCAACTCTCGAAGGGATGTTCTCGAAGTTCCGGCGAACCCGCTGGCGGCGGGCGACTGCGCCAAGACTATTTAGGAGGGGACGCCAGCCTTAAAAGGGCGCGCTTCATATCGTCAAGAAGCAACGCGAAATTGCGGGTTTCAGCTGCGGGCCGCGCAATGATCACGAAATCATGGGCGGCAAGCGCCTCGTCGTCGAAAACGCGCCGCGCCGCTTCCTTCAGCCGCCGCTTGATCCGGTTGCGGGTCACCGCCTTGCCGACCCTTCTGGTGACGGTAAAGCCGACGCGGGGCTGGCCGATGGCGTTGGGCTGAAGGCCCATGATCATCAGAAATCCGGGCGTTCCGGCCTTGACGCCTGCCTGCGTCGCCAGGAAATCGGGGCGTTTGCGGAGGCGCTCAGGACGCGAATTGGACAAAATGGGCCCGGCGGTATTTTCCACAGCCCTTTTTCCACAGCCCTTTGGAGGAAGCTTACGCCGACAGCCGCTTGCGCCCTTTGGAACGGCGGCGGGCAAGGACCTTCCGGCCATTCCTGGTCGCAAGGCGAGCCCTGAAGCCGTGGCGGCGCTTGCGAACGAGCTTGCTCGGTTGATAGGTCCGTTTCATGACACGTCTCGTGAAATCTGGCTGGCGGGTCGCTCGCCCGCATCAAGGGTCGCGCTATTAGACGAGGGGCCGGGTCGCGTCAAGGTTGGCGAGGGGTCATCTGGGCCCGCCAAATGCCGATTTCGTGAGGCGGTGGCGCCGAATCGTCAAATGCCATTGGGCCCGCCTTCCGATACGTCTCTTGGCCCGCTGCGAGGACCCCTTTTTTCCGATGACAGGCTCTGAAATGAAAACGACCGGCGACCCGAATGGCAAACCGGCTAGCCTCACGCGCTTTTTGCCACTGGTTGTGGTGGCGCTGGCGCTCGGCGGGTTTTTTGCCCTCGGGCTTGATCGTTATTTCTCGCTCGAAGCCTTGCGCGAAAACCGCCAGGCGCTGGGCGCCTGGGTTGACGCGTCGCCGCCGCGAGCGATCGCCCTCTTTATCATCGCCTATGCGGCGGCCGTGGCGATCTCGTTTCCAGGCGCGTCGATCCTGACGGTGTTCGGCGGCTATCTGTTTGGTCTTGCAGTCGGGGTTCCAGCGATTGTTTTTGCCGCGACCCTTGGCGCCGCCATCATCTTTCTCGCGTCAAAAAGCGCCCTTGGCGACATGTTGAAAGGGCGCGTCTCCGGATTTTTGTCGCAGATGGAAAAGGGCTTTCGCGACAATGAGCTGAGCTACATGTTCGTATTGCGGCTGGCGCCGGTTTTTCCCTTCTGGGCGGTCAACATTGCAGCGGGGCTGCTTGGCGTTTCCTTGCGGAACTTTCTGGTCGGCACCGGCATCGGTATCATCCCCGGATCGTTTGTGTACGCCAGCATCGGCAATGCGGCGGGCGCCGCTTTTGACAAGGGCGAAGATCTGTCGCTGACCGGCATTCTGTTTCAGCCGTCGACATTGATCCCGCTGGCTGGACTGGCGCTGTTGTCGCTGCTGCCGGTGGTCATCAAGCGGTTCCGCCCGTCGGCGGGAGGGTGACGCGATGAACCAGAAAATCAACGCGGATCTTTGCGTTATCGGCGCCGGTTCGGGCGGTCTTTCTGTCGCTGCGGGCGCGGCGCAGCTTGGCCGCAAGGTCGTCCTCATCGAAAAGGGAAAGATGGGCGGCGACTGCCTCAATTACGGCTGCGTTCCATCAAAGACGCTGATCGCAGCGGCGGCGCGCGCCGAAGCGATGCGCAACGCCCAGCCATTCGGCATCAAAAGCGTTGAACCCGATGTCGATTTTTCCGCGGTCATCGACCGCGTCCATTCGGTCATCGCGGCAATCGCGCCGCATGACAGCCAAGAGCGTTTCGAAGGGCTTGGCGTCATTGTCATCCGCGCGGCGGCGACCTTCACCGGACGCCGAACGGTCAAGGCCGGCGCGAGCGAAGTCACCGCAAAGCACTTTGTCATTGCAACCGGATCATCGCCGTTCGTTCCACCGATTCCCGGCCTCGACGCTGTTTCCTATTTCACCAATGAGACGATCTTCGAGAACCGGTCGCGGCCGCGCCATCTTCTCGTCATCGGCGGGGGGCCGATCGGCATTGAACTTGCGCAGGCGCATTGCCGTCTTGGCGCCAAGGTCACCATCGTCGAAGCCGATACGATTCTCAATCGCGATGATCCGGACGCTGTTGCGATCCTCCGTGCACGGTTGATCAAGGAAGGGCTTGTCCTGAAGGAGAAGACCAAGGTTGTGCGCGCTGAAAAGACCGAAAGCGGCGTCCGGCTTCACCTCGATACGCCCGGCGTCAATGGCGGCGCGGTCGAGGGGTCTGATCTTCTTGTCGCCGTCGGGCGCAGAGCCAATCTTTCAGGTCTTGGCCTCGAGGCGGCGGGCGTCACGCTTGAAGGCGGCAAGTTGAAACTCGACCGCCGCCTGCGGACAACCAACAAGCGCATTTACGCAATCGGCGATGCAGCGGGCGGACTGCAATTCACCCATGTCGCCGGCGATCACGCCTCAACGCTCGTCCGCAACATTCTCTTCAAGATGCCGGCAAAACGGCAGGATGCGATTGCGCCACGTGTCACTTATTCTTCGCCCGAGATCGCCAGCATCGGTCTTTTGGAAGCAGCGGCGCGCGCGCAGGACGAAAGCGTGACTATCGCGCGCTGGCCGTTCAGCGACAATGACCGCGCCAGAGCCGAAGGCGACACCGACGGCTTTGTTAAAGCGATCATCGCCAAAAACGGCCGCATTCTCGGCGCAACGATTGTCGGCAAGGACGCCGGCGATCACATCGGCATGTGGGCGTTCGCCATCGCCAACCGCCTGAAAATCGGCGCCTTCACCCGTTACATCGCGCCCTATCCGACGCGCGGCGAAGCGTCAAAGCGCGCGGGCGGCGCATTTTATACGCCGTCCCTTTTTTCCAGTCGCACGCGCCGCGTCATCAAACTATTGTCGATGTTCGACTAGACATCTTGCAGAGAGACTATCGCGATGAACAGCCTGTCGACAGTTCTGGTTCGGTTTCGCCGATCGCTGTCGTCAAAACTGCTGGCGCTGACGGTGCTGTTTGTTTTTCTCGCAGAAATTGTCGTGCTGATACCGTCGGTGTCAAAGCAGCGCATCGACTGGCTCGACGCCCGGCTTGAGGCGGCCTACCTCGTCGGCCTGGCGCTCGATTCGCCGGGCGGCGAGATGATCGAACCCGATGTCGCCGAGCAGCTTTTTGCAACCGCCAACATTCTAGGCGTGACGCTCGATCGCGACGGCGCGCGCATGCTGGTGATGACGCCGAAACTTACCGCCGATCAGGCGCGCGTCATGCGGTTCGTCAATCTCAATTACAAAATGCCTCAGCAACAAGTCGCCGACGCCTGGGTCACCATGCTGTCCAAGGATGACCACGCGATCCGTGTCATCGGCGCGCCGAAATATGCGTCAGGCGGCAAAGTCGATATGGTGGTGTCGCAAGCGGCGTTGCGCAACGATCTTCTCGTCTATGCGCGCAATGTCCTGCTGTTGTCGTTGCTGATTTCAACGATTACCGCGGCGCTGGTTTTCTGGTCGCTCAACAAGATGATCGTGCGCCCGGTGAGCCGCCTCACCCGCAATATGGCGGCGTTTGAAAGCAATCCCGAAGACGGCGCCGCCGTGCTGGCGCCGAGCCGGCGCATCGACGAAATCGGCGAGGCCGAGCGCAGCCTCGCCTCACTTGAGCGCCGCACGCAATCGCTACTCAACGAACGCCAGCGTCTCGCCGCGCTGGGCGCCGGGATTTCCAAGATCAGCCACGATCTTCGCAACATCCTGGCGTCGGCGCAGCTGATGTCGGACCGCCTCGCCAAGAGCGAAGACCCGCGCGTCCGGAAATTGAGCCCGCGCCTGATCTCCGCGCTCGATCGCGCCATCGCCTTAAGCCGCGATACGCTGAGCTATGCGCGGATGGAGCCTGGCGCCTTGAAGCTGGAGCGCGTCAAACTCTCCAAGCTCGTCGCCGACGTTTTTGACGACACCGCATCGCTTACCGTCGAGATGGTCAACGAGGTCGACGAAAACGCCGTTGTTCATGCAGACCCGACACAGCTTTACCGCGCGCTCTTCAACATCGTCCGCAACGCCGTCGACGCGCTGACGCCGGGCGACGCGGGCCCGCCCGATGCATCGCGCCCGCCGGCCCAAATTGTCGTTCGCGCCCGCCGCGCAGAAAAATTCTGGCTCATCGCCATCGAAGATAACGGCCCCGGCATGCCCGAACACGCGAAATTGCATTTGTTCGAGCCGTTCAAGGGCTCACTGAAACCGGGCGGCTCGGGCCTTGGCGTCGCCATCGCGCATGAAATCGCCAAGGCGCATCATGGCGATCTCGTGCTGGCGCGCAGCGACGCCTCCGGCGTCACTTTTGAGCTGCGGCTTCCGGCGGAAGACAATCAATAAGCGCCGACGCCGCCATCCGGTTCGCGAGGGTCAGCGGCGCCAAGCAGTATGCCGTCATTCAGCATCACCGTATTGGTGCGTCCCATCGATCCGAAAACTATCGCGCCGTCGGGGCCGCGATTGATGATGTAGCCGCGCTTTTCCATGATCGCGATTGTGTCGACGGGAATTCCCGGCTCCAGATACACCTCGTCTGGCTGCCATTGGTGATGGATTTTTGGCTCGGCATTCGCCTGCATCGGGTTCATACCGAATTCGATCATGTTGAGAACGTTCTGCAGCACAATAGTGATGATTGTGGAGCCGCCGGGCGAACCGGTCGCAAAAATCGCCTTTCCGTCTCTCGCGACGATCGTCGGCGTCATTGACGACAATGGGCGCTTGCCCGGCTGAATTTCATTGGCTTCAGCGCCGAGGAGGCCAAACCCGTTCGGCGCGCCGGGCTTAGCGGAAAAATCGTCCATTTCATTGTTAAGTAGAAAGCCTGCGCCGTCGACCGAATAGCTGCTGCCAAAGGTGAAATTCAACGTCGTCGTCACCGCAACCGCGTTTCCGCCCTTGTCCATCACCGAAAAATGCGTCGTCTGCTTGCTTTCGGCGGCGGGCGCCAGGCCAGGCCTGATATTTTCCGACCGGCTCGCCTTTTTCGGATTGATCCCCTTACGTACCTTTTCCGCATATGCGGGATCGATCAGACGGGCGACCGGCACTTCATAAAAATCAGGATCGCCGAGATATTCCGACCGGTCTGCATAAGCGCGCCGCATCGCTTCGACCAGAAGTCCCAGATAGTCGGCGGAATTGTGCCCCAACGCTTTCAGATCATAGCCCGAAAGCACATTCAGCATTTCAATCAGATGGACGCCCCCCGATGACGGCGGGGGCATTGAGATAATTTCATAGCCGCGAAACTCGCCCCTGATTGCCGGCCGTTCTACCGCCCGGTAATTCGCAAGGTCTTCGTGCGAGATGAGCCCGCCGCCATTCTTCATTTCCTCAACAATGCGATCGGCGACGCGCCCTTCATAGAATCCGGCGGCTCCTTTGGCGGCGATCGCCTTCAAGGTCGCCGCCAGATCCTTTTGAACCAGAATTTCACCGCGCTGATACGGGTTGCCGTTGTTCAGAAAATACGCCGCGCTCGACGGATCGCGTTTGAACCGATCCCCGTAATTCTTGATTGCGCGGGCGAGCGCCGGGGACACCGGTATCCCCTTGTCAGCAAGATGAATTGCCGGCGCCATCACTTCTTTCAGTGGCATCGATCCGTATTTTGAAAGCGCTGTTGTCAGCCCCATCACCGACCCTGGTACGCCGGCGGAAAGCCGGCTGAATCGCGCGCGCGCATTATCGACATCGCCGTCGCTGTTCAAAAACATGTCGCGCGTCGCGGCGGCGGGCGCAATTTCGCGAAAGTCAATGGCGATTGGCTCGGCCCTGTCCGCAAGCTTGATCAGCATGAATCCGCCACCGCCGAGATTGCCGGCTTGCGGATGCGTCACCGCTAGCGCAAATCCGGTCGCGACCGCAGCGTCGACAACGTTGCCGCCTTTGGCGAGTATGCCGGCGCCGACTTCAGCCGCGAGCCTGTCCTGCGCCACGACCATGCCGTTGCGCGCTTCGACCGGGTGAAAGATTGACGGAGAGGTCAGGAGCGCATTGCTGCCCGGCGCATCGTCGAACGCCTGCGCCAGCGCCGCGCCCGGTGCAATGCTGCAAAGCGCAAGGGCCGCGAAAAGGCTTTTTGCCAGACCGAAAATTTTCATCAATGTCCTCGAAATATCAGCGCCAGATTGACCGTACCCTTACAGACTTTCTGCGAATGCGCAAAAAGCCCGGCCCGAAAGACTTTGCGGCGCCAGGCGGAACGCCCTAGGTTGACGCCGTCTCCATCAGGGAATTCACCGACCATGACCGCCGGCCGCGGCCCGCTTAACGATATTACCGACGTCCCCGGCATCCGCGTCGGTCAGGCCGAAGACCCGGCCGCGCGCACCGGCGTCACCGTGATTTTGCCGGACGCGCCGGCAATCGTCGGCGGCGATGTCAGGG
>JBGSVH010000181.1:0-8972 GCA_041753055.1 Parvularculaceae bacterium | reverse complement strand
CCGCCGCTAAGCCGCCCGTCGAAACCGCTATTGCCGAGACGGCGCAGGTCGACGCCGCGCCTCACGCCAACAACCTTCACGGCAATAACCGTCCGCCGCGCCGGAACGCGCCGCAGCAACGCGGCGAGCGGCGCGAAAACGTCAAGGGTTTCGGCTCTGACGTACCCGCCTTCATGGTTCGCTAACCACGTTTTTACGGCGATTGACCGTTTCGGCGGTCAGTTAGCCGTTCTTTTACGCGCTGCGCCTAAGGTTCGCCGCATACGGCCACGTGGCCGGGCAGGTTGAACAGCGCATGATCGAAACCATCGAGGAATCTCATCGTCTGGCGGCGCGCGCGCTGAATGCGTTGAAATCCGCCGGCCTTGCCGCGACGCCGAAAAACCTTGAACTCTGGTTCATGTTTGTCGAAGGGCGTAACCCGGCGCTTGCCAGGGACGTTCAGCGGCTGGCGCAAAAGGACGGATCATTCAAGCAGACCGACGCCGACGCGCTTTACGATGCGCACATTGTCCGGCAAGGGCTATCGCGCGACGTCGTTGACCTGATCCAGCGTTTTGAAGACGAGATGGGCAAAATTGCCGACGCGGTCGAATCGTCCGGCGCCAGCGCCACCGGCAACAACGAAAAACTGCGTTTCCTGTCTGTTGAGCTGAAGCGGTCGGCCGCCGACAATCCGGCGATCGGCGCGTTGATGGACGGCGTTCTGTCAGTCGCAAAGTCGGTCCGTGAGGCCAATGAACGGCTGGAGCAGCAACTGGCGCGGTCGTCTGACGAGGTCGACACGCTAAGACGCAACATTGACAACATCCAGCAAGAAGCGATGCTGGACCCGCTAACCGGCGTCAAGAACCGCAAGACTTTCGATCTTGAGATCGATCGCCTCATTCGCGAAGCGCAGCAAACTGGCGAGCCGCTGGCGCTGATCATGGCGGATGTCGATCATTTCAAGAAATTCAACGACAAATGGGGCCACCAGACCGGCGATCACGTGTTGCGGCTGGTCGCCGACGTGATGAACGCCAACATCAAGGGAAAGGACGTTCTGGCGCGCTACGGCGGCGAGGAGTTTTCAATCATCCTGCCGGGAACGTCGCTGGCGAACGCCGTTATGCTGGCGAACCGGATTCGAGTCGCCGTCGAATCGCGCCGTCTGAAGAAGCGCCGCACCGACGAGGACCTCGGTCTCGTTACCTTGTCGATGGGCGCGGCGATGCTGCAGTGGAACGATACGATTGAAACCATCATCGAGCGGGCGGACAAATGCCTTTACGCCGCCAAGGACGCCGGCAGAAATCAGGTTGTCGATGAAGCGATGGCGCCCGCGGCCAGTGATGAAAGCAGCGCCGCCTGAGTTGAGGACGCGTTACGAGGGGTTGTCACTGTAGACGGCGCGATACGAGTCCATCATTTTCGTCAGGAACTGGCTTTGGTCGACAGCGCCCATGGTGCGGATCAAATCCGATTCCGGCATTCCTTCGAGGCGAATGACCGCTTCCTTGGCGAAGGCGCGATAGCCTGCGCGATCGCCCGCCAGCAGGAAGGCTGTCGCGGCGCGAACCCCGGCGGTTACGACCGAGCGGGCGGCGACGCTGGTGCTTGCCGAGAAATAAGAGGCGTAATCGCGCGCCGCTTCCGGCCAGGCGCGATTGGACCAGTTGATTTCCGCCCGCAGCAACAACCCATCGGCGCCCGGCGCTTCTTTCAACTGCGTTAACGCCTCGCCGCCCCGCCCGCTTGCCGCGAGCGCTTGCGCTTCGATCAGGCGGCGGCGCTGATGGTCCTTGACGTCAAGTCCCGCAATCCGTGTCGAGCGAATGACGCGCAGCGCCTCGGCCGGATTGCCGGCGAGCAGATCGAGACTGGCGAGATCGGCGGCGACAATGGCGCGGTCCTGACCGCGCAGCCGCTTGAACACCTGATGGCCGAGAATCTGCGCGGCCTGACGGTAGAGGCCGAGCGCTTCGAGTTTCGACGCCGCTTCCTGAATGAGCTGGTCGCCGTCGCGGCCGGGCGGCGCAAAATCGACATTCTCGAAAAAGAGGCGCGCGGCTTCTTTGGGATGAAGGCCGGACGCGTCGGAAAAGAGGTCTGGCAGCGCGCTTGCGACATCTTCTTGCGCCTCAAGCGCGGCTTGCGATTGCGGATAGCGATCGACCACCAGCGTCAACGCGGCGAACCCGCGGCTGAAATCTGTTCCGGCAAGACGCAATCGTCCGAGCGCCAATTGCAAGTCGCGTTCAAAAGCGCCGCCGCGCCATTCAAGCGACAGCGCTTCGAGCGCCGCCACGTCGTGATCGGCAGCGGCGAGCGCAAGACGGCCGCGCATCGCCCATTGTCCTGTCCTTCTGTCCGCCGCTCTGCGGTACGATGCAGCAGCTTTGCCTGCGTCACCGCTCGCCGTGTAAACAAGTGCAGCGATGAACGCGCGGCGGCCAGCATCCTGCGCTGAGGCTTCGGCGCCGGCGGCAAGTTTCAGCGCCGACGCAGCGTCATCAGCCGCACCAGTCGCCGCTAGCGCTTCGGCTTTCAGAAGAAAGAAGTCGGCCCTGAGATTGTGGCTGGCGTCAAAGGGAACCGCCGTTTCAAACGCCTTTCGCGCTTCCCCATAGGCGCCAAGGCGCGTCAGCGCCATCGCCAGCAAGGGATCGGACGGCGTTTCGGCGAGCATCGCGGCAACCGTGCGGTCGCGGCCAAGCTGATAGTCGCATTCCGCCGCCAGCGCGCGCGTACCGGGCGTGTCCCCGATCCGTTTCAGCGCGGCGCGCGCTTCGACCCATAAACCGTTCGCCATGTAAAAGCGGGAAAGCGCGATTATCTCCGCGGGCTCGCCGGACGCCGCCGCGGTCAGGTATTTTTCTTCGGCGAGGGCAAACCCCGACGCCGCGTCCGCCATCATCGACGCCCGGTCAAAATGGCGCATTGCCGCAAAGGCCGGCGCGTCACCAGCCTGCGTGTCACTGGCGCCGAGCGCGCCCCCGGTCATCGCGGCGATTGCTGCAAGCGAAGCGATGAGGCGCCGACAGGTCATTGAACCGTCTCGGGCGTAGGCTCGGTTTGCGCTTCGCGATTGGCGAGCGCGACGGTCAGCGCCCTGGCTTTTTCCGGCACCATTTCCGCCAGCACCCCGGCGAGCGACTGCGTGCGCATGCCGGCGGCGACAGGGATCAGGATATCGTCATCAAGGACTTCGAAAATCCGCGCGGCGTCGCGCGCCTTCATGCGTTCATAGGCGTTCGAAAGATTGCCGATTTCACCGCGCCGATCTTCTGCGCGCGAGTTTTCGGCAAGCGCGATTGCCTGCTTTTCTTCCTGCAGTTTCCTGATCGCCGCCTCAAGCCTCAATTCGGCGGCTTCAATCACGCTCTCGCGCGTATTGAGATCGGCTTCGCGGGCGTCGAGTTCATCTTTGCGGGCGCTCAATTGTTCAAGCAGGCGCTCGGAAGTGACGCTGGCGGGCGGTCTGGGCGCCGCGATTTCAATCGACGCCGGCGCCGGGCGCGCCGCTTCGGCCGCATCCGCTTCGGAAAAATTGATCCAAAGACCTGCCGCCTTCAGCGAGGCGAGCGCAAAAATGGCGGTCATCACCACCGGCGTCAGGCGAACGCGCCGGTTTCCAGCGATCACGGTCACGCCGCCCTCTTCGGTTTGCCGGCGGCGTTTACGGCGCCGAGCCGGCGGACATCCTTGACCGCGCCTTCGATACGGTCGGCGATGCGTTCGCCGGCGGAATTCATTACCGACAATTCAGTAATCAGCGCCTGCGCCCTGGTTGTCGCGGCATGGAGTTCCGCGCCTTTGGCAAATCCGCCGGCCTCAAGGCGCTTCAGCGCCAAATCGGCTTTGCCCGCCGCCGCATCAAACGCCGCAAGCGCCGTTTGCAATTCTTCCTGAACGCGCATCAGCCTGCCGAGACGGCGGCTGATGACAAACCCGCCGGCGCCGCCAAGGCAAAGCAGCGCAACAACCATAATATCGAGAACAATGCTGGCGCTCACGCGGCATCCTCCAGGTCGCGGATTGCGTCGGCGTTGACCGCACAATCGATCTTCACCGCAATGATGTCGCCAAGCCGGCCGACGCGCCCTTTGGCGACCGCTGTCAAGGCGGAACAAAGTTCAACGCTGGCGCCGCCGCCAGCGGTGAAGGTCAATGTCTTGCCGGGCGCAAGATCGCCAAGATCGCGGATTGTCATCATGCGGCTGGCGAGTACCGCCTGCAATTCAATCCCGGCATGCGTCACGCCCTTGCCGAGCCGCTGCTTCCAGAGCTCGTCAGCCGCGCCCGATTCACCGATGAAATCGCGCAACAGCATGTCGCGGCAAGGCTCGATCGTCGCATGCGGCGCAAGGATCACCGCCTTGCCGGTAAAATCGTCGATACGGACTTTGAACTTCGCCAGCGCACAGACGCTGGCGTCCTGCGCAATTGCGGCGAAGCGCGGCGTTGTTTCAATGCGGTCGAGCGCAAACTGCGCTTCGGTGACCGGGGCGAAGGCCTGATCGAAATCTCTTACCATCGTCGCCAGCATGCGGTTGGCGAGACCGAGCTCAATCGCCGTCAGCGAACGCTGGTCGAGCCCGCTGGCGCCGCGCCGCCCGCCCAGCAGCAGATCGACAACGCAGTGAACTAGCCCGCCATCGACCGCGAGCAGCGCATAACCGTCAAGGCCCTTGGAATGAATGACGCCGATAACCCCCGTTTGTGACTGCGACTGGATGAAGTCGCCAAACCGCGTCGACGACACATTGTCGAGCGTTACCTCGACATTTTCATTGGTGAGCTGGCGCAGGCTTGTCGACATCCGGCGCGCGGTGCGGTCGAAGACGATATCGAGCATCGGCAGGCGCTGATGCGACACCAGCGCCGAGTTGATCAGCGCTTTCAGCCCGGAGCGATCCTGGCCTTCTTCTGCGCCAAGATCGAAGCCAAGAAGATCGGACAGCGGCGAGGCGTCATTCCAGACGACTTCGTCCGTATCGGTTTTCGTGGGGTCCGCGTTCAACGACTGCTCCTACTGGATAACGAGATCTTCAATGATGATGTCTTCAGCAGCGCCCGGCGTTAGGGCGATGCCGGCGCGCTTCAGCATTTCCGCCTTGATGCGCGCCATTGCTTCGCTGCCGTCAAAATCTTCCGGCGACAATTCACGCAGGAAAAAGGCGATGCGTTCCTGGATCAGCGGCTGTTTCTGCTTGATCTCGGCGAGCGCCGCCGCATCCTTTGCAACGACCTTCGCCGTCAGTTTGAGATAAGAGATGCGGCCGCTGGCGTCGGGAGCAAGGTCGGTCAGGAATTGCTGCGCCGGACCGTAAAAGGGGCCCGTCGCGGCGGGTGAAAAATCCGGCAGTTCGTACTGCGGCAGCGACATCTTGCTTGAATAGAGAATGGTCGTTGACAGGCCGAGCATGAACGTCACCGCCAGCGAAAACAGAACGATGTGCTTGCCAGGCGTGCGCACTCGCCGGCGTGGCGCATCGGCGGCGCTGACAATCCCCTCATTAGAAACGGCAAAATCTGACATTCTTGTGCGCGCCGCGCTCCTTCACCGCCATTTGTCGGAAATCACGGTTAAGAGAGCGTTTCATTGGCGCTTCTTGCCCGGCAATATTTTCCGCCTGCAGCCGCGGGCGGATCGTATCCCCTTGTTATTGCTGGATTTCCGTCTGGCACGGCGATTGCCAATGAAGGGGTGGAGCCATTTTGTCCGTTAACGGAAGATTAATTGATGGAAAACGCCATCACCGCCGGCCTCGCCAAGCAGATTGTGCTGGCGCGCGCCCTCGAAACGACGGCGAATAACGTCGCCAATCAGACGACGTCGGGCTTTAAGGCCGACCATATCGCCTTTCGTGAATATCTGACGGCGATCGATCCCACGACCAGCGGCGATCCGACCGTCTCGCTCGTCGTCGACCCCGACACGTACACGGATTTTAGCGCCGGCGGCCTTGAGCAGAGCTATCGCGACCTCGATTTCGCGATCGACGGCGACGGCTTTTTCGCGGTCGATACGCCGGCTGGCGTCCGCTACACCAAGGACGGCCGCTTCAATGTCAACGCCTATGGCGAGCTGGTCACGAGGTCCGGTGCGCAGGTGCTAGATAGCGGCGGCTCGCCGATCCTCATCGATCCGGAAGCGGGGCCGGTGCTGGCGACGTCCGACGGCGAGCTGCAGCAACGGAATACGCCGATCGCGACGCTTGGCGTTTACCGCTTCAATGATCTGCGCCAGCTCAGAAAAACCGGCGACAACCTCTACACCGGGGAAAGCGAGGCGGCCGCCGCCGAAACGCGGCGCATCCGTCAGGGCTTTATTGAAACCTCCAACGTCAATCCGGTCGCCGCGATGACCGACATGATCGAAATCATGCGCGCCTATGAACAGGCCGCAAAACTTAGCGAAACCGCAAGCAATCTCGAGCGCAAGGCGATCGAGACGCTTGGGTCGACCCGATAGAGCGGAGTTGAAACATGAAATCCCTTAGCATCGCAGCGACCGGCATGCTGGCGCAGCAGCGCAATGTCGAGGTTATCTCCAACAACATCGCCAACCTCAATACTGTCGGCTACAAGCGCCAGCGCGCCGAGTTTCAGGACCTTCTCTACCAGACCATCGAACGCGCCGGCGCGTTGTCGTCGGCGACCGGAACGACAGTGCCGAACGGCATTCAGATCGGCGCTGGCGTCAAGACCGGATCGGTCTACCGCGTCACCGAACAGGGCGCGGTGACATCGACCGGCAACGATTTCGACCTGGCGATTTCCGGGCGCGGGCTGTTTCGCGTTGAATTGCCCGATGGCCGCGAGGCTTACACCAGAGCCGGCAATTTCGCCATCTCGTCGGATGGCCGCGTCGTCACCGAAGACGGTTATGAAGTGCTGCCGGGGGTCACCTTGCCGGCCGATGTTGTCGACGTTTCAATCACCAAGGACGGGATTGTTCAGGCGCAAATCGCCGGCGAACAGAATTTGCGCGAGATCGGCCGTCTCGATCTTGCGGTCTTCTTCAATGAAAGCGGGCTTGAGGCGATTGGCGACAATCTTCTGCTCGAAACCTCCGCTTCCGGCGAACCGGTGATCGGCAATCCGGGCGACCCCGGCTACGGATCGGTGCTGCAGGGCTATCTTGAAAACGCCAATGTCGATCCGGTGCAGGAAATCACCACCATGATCGCCGCGCAACGCGCCTATGAGATGAACGCGCGCGTCATCGAGACATCGGATCAGATGTTGCAGATCAACGCCAACCTTCGCGGAGCGTAAATAGATGAAGCGCATGACCATGCCCGGTATTCTCGCCTATTGCGCGATGGCGATGTGGCTGCTGCAAGTCGCCATCTCGCCGGCCGGCGCCGCTGAAACTGCGCCGCGCCCGGTGCAATCACGCATAGCGAGCCACATCGACGCGATCAAAACCGCGCTGGTCGAGAACGGCGCGCCGGAGGCGGCGAAAATCATCCTCAACAATCCGGACGCGGTGATCGCGCTTGAAGAAGGACAGCCGCTCGCCTTTGACAGCGTCAGTTTCAACCCGGCGACGGGACGCTTCCTTCTGCGCGCCGCGACCGCCACTGGAGCGGCGCCGCTGGCGATTACCGGAACAGCAATCGCGGCGATCATCTTGCCGGTTCCGGCGCGCGCGATGGCGCGCGGCGAGCAGGTCAGCGAACAGGACCTGCAATGGGTTGAAGTGGCGGACGGGCGCCCCGGTCTTTATCTTGATGACGCCGACGCCATTATCGGCAAGATCGCCCGGCGCCCGCTCACCCCTGGCGCGCCGCTTCGCAAAGCCGACCTTCAGTCTCCGACCCTTATCAAACGCGGATCGACGGCGACCATTGTTCTCGAAGCGCCGGGCATTCGCCTGACGCAAATCGGAACCGCGCTCGCCAATGGCGGGGCCGGCGATCTCATCGCTTTTCGCAACATTAACAGCGACCGCGAAATCAAAGCGGTCATTATCGGTGAAAATCTCGCCAGCGCGCCGTTCCGCAGCGCCTCCCTCGCCTTGCTCGAACAGGATCAGTAAGATGAAAAACGCCGCAAGGCTTGCCCTCGTCGTCCTCTTGCTGGCCGCCGCCAATGGCTGCGCCGCAGGCGCGCGCATCAAGAATATCGGCAAGGCGCCCGATCTGTCGCCAACCGAAAACCCCGCCGCACTTTATGGCGGGCGCGCCATCGCGATGCCGATGCCGGCGGAGTCGTCGGAAGTCGCCAACGCCAATTCGCTGTGGAAAGCCGGGTCGCGCACCTTTTTCAAGGACCAGCGCGCGCGCCGGCTCGGCGACATTGTCACCGTCGTCATCGACATCAATGACAAGGCGCGGCTCAACAACACGACCGAGCGCCGCCGCGACAATGGCGAGACAGCCGAAATCCCGGCGTTCGGCGGCTTTGAACAGACGCTGACCGACCTTCTTCCGAACGGCGCCAATCCGGCGCAGCTCGTCGATCTTTCATCCGGTTCGACGGTGCGCGGCGAAGGCAGCGTCGACCGCCGCGAGGATGTCCAGCTTGTCGTCGCCGCCATCGTCACCGACGTTCTGCCGAACGGCAATCTCGTCGTCGCCGGCAAGCAGGAAGTGCGCGTCAACAATGAAGTGCGCGAACTGACCGTCACCGGCGTCATCCGGCCCGAGGACATTTCCAACGCCAATCGCATCAACCATACGCAAATTGCCGAGGCGCGCATTTCCTATGGCGGACGCGGGCAGCTGACCGATGTGCAGCAGGCGCGCTATGGCCAGCAGCTCTACGACATCATCTTCCCGTTCTGATCCGCAATTACCGGGTGGCGGCGACAGCGCGGCAAGCTTAAGATGCCGCCATGCCCGACACGCATTATTGCCTCTTTGACACTGCCGTTGGCCGCTGCGCCCTGATCTGGCGCGGCGACCGGCTGACCCGCGTGATGCTGCCGGCGCAAGACGATGAGGCTATGCGCGCCGCCATCCGCTGCCGCGCCGGTG
>JBGSVH010000180.1:0-3184 GCA_041753055.1 Parvularculaceae bacterium | reverse complement strand
GCCGTGGAACCTGCCGGGTCAGGTTTTCGCCGGGATGGCGATCGGCGCGCAGACCGCGGCGTGGTGGGGCGTTTACGGATTGTCGCTGGCGGCCTTGGTGATTGCGATGGCGCCGGTCGCCTTTACCGGCCGCGCGCGCGGATTTCAAAAAGGCGCCGCCGCCGCGCTGCTGATGACGGCAGCGCTTTACGGCGTGGGCGGCGTTCGCCTGGCGCTGGTCAATGCGGGCGATCACGCGGATGTCTTTGTACGGATTGTTCAGCCGAATATTCCGCAGCGCGAGAAAATCGACAATGCTTTCTGGCAACGGAATTTCGATCTTCAGACCACCCTGTCGGCGGCGCCGGGGCCGAGCGCGGGACGGCTGTTCATCATCTGGCCGGAAAACGCCGCGCCGGTGATTGACGAAGTGACGGAGGCGCTCGAGCAGCTCTCCGAAAGGCTGCCGAAGAACGGCGTTCTTGTCGCTGGCGCGGTGCGCCGTACGGCGAGCGTCAGGGGGCCGACGCTCTATTACAATTCGATTTCGGTCATTCCCGAGACGCCGGCGGGCCGGGTCGCGGTCGCCCATTACGACAAGCATCATCTGGTGCCGTTCGGTGAATATTTGCCGCTGCAGGGGCTCTTGCGCGCCATCGGCCTTGCCCAGCTCGCGCCCTATGATGACGGCTTCACGCCGGGCAAGGGGCCGCAGACGATCAGCGCCGGGGGCCCTGCCTTCTCGCCGCTGGTCTGTTACGAGGCGATCTTTCCAGGGAAAGTCTACCCCAAGGGCAAGCGCCCGGAATGGATCGTCACCGTCACCAATGACAGCTGGTACGGCGACTCGTCCGGCCCGCGCCAGCATTTTGACCAGGCGCGCCTCCGCGCCATCGAGACCGGCCTGCCGATGGCGCGCGCCGCCAATTCGGGGATTTCGGGTCTTTTCGACGCAGCCGGGCGGGAACGGGCCCGTCTTGCCCTCTACAAGCAGGGGGTGATCGACGCGGCCTTGCCGCGCGCCTTGCCGGCGACACTGTATGACCGGGCTGGCGATGTGATCTTCTGGCTGCTCATGGCGGCGCTCGCGGCGGCTGGAAATTTCTCCCGCCGGACAAGCAGATAAGCAGCACGCAACCTTTGCGCGCCCTGTGAGATGACTTATAGTCGGGGTCCTGGGGAGCCTTTGACGGTGAAACTTCGTTGGGCTGACGGAGGCCGGCAAAGCAGGAAGGGCGACATGGCGGAAGACAAGAAGCCACACCCGATCGACGTGCATGTCGGCGGGCGCGTGAGGCTCAGACGGACGATGCTCGGCATGAGCCAGGACAAGCTGGCGGATGCGCTGGGGCTGACGTTCCAGCAGATTCAGAAATACGAAAAAGGGGTCAACCGAATCGGGTCGAGCCGCGTGTTCGAGATTTCGCGGGTGCTTGGCGTGCCGATCCAGTTCTTTTTCGACGATTTCGACGCCGATACCGGCCGTTCCTATGGCTTTGCCGAGACCGGCGGCGACGACGGCATGGCGATGATGGATCTCCTGAACACCCCGGAAGGCGTGCAATTGTGCAAGCATTTCGCTTCGATCAAAGACCCCAAGATCAGAAAGCGCGTGCTTGAACTGGTCAAATCGCTGTCCGACGGTGATCGCTTCGCCTGAGCGCTGACCGCGGCGGCGCCGTTGGCCTTGTCGCAGTAGACAGGGGCGGCCCGCTTCGTTAGAAGCGGCCGAACACATAAACTTTTCCTTATATGAGGGTCGGCGAGGTCCATGGCGCGTCAGTCTTACCTGTTTACCAGCGAAAGCGTTTCCGAAGGTCATCCGGACAAGGTCTGTGACCGGATTTCCGACGAAGTCGTCGATCTCGTTTATCGCGAGGCGGCCAATACCGGCATGAACGGCTGGAATGTGCGCTGCGCCGCCGAAACGCTCGCCACCACCAACCGCGTCGTCATCGCCGGCGAGGTCAGAACGCCTGCAACGCTGATGAACGGCAAGGGCGTCGTCGCCGACCGCTTCGTCGAAGTGGCGCGCGCCGCCATCAAGGATATCGGCTACGAGCAGGAAGGTTTCCACTGGCGCGACGCCAAGATCGACGTGCTGCTGCATGCTCAGTCTGCGGACATTGCCCAAGGCGTCGACAAGGCGGCTGACGCCAACGCCGAAGGCGCGGGCGATCAGGGCATCATGTTCGGTTACGCCTGCCGCGAAACCCCGGCGCTGATGCCGGCGCCGATCTATTACAGTCACAAGATTCTCGAACTCCTCGCCGCCGCCCGCCACAAGGGCGAAGGCGACGCCGGCCGGCTTGGCCCTGATGCGAAAAGCCAGGTCACGGTCAGATATGAGGGCGGCGCGCCGAAAGAGATCGTCTCGATCGTGCTGTCGACGCAGCATCTCGACGCCGCCTGGGACTCGAAGAAAGTCCGCGCCGTCGTTGAACCCTACATCCTTACGGCGCTCGGTGAATTGAAGGTCGCAAGAGACTGCAAATGGCACGTCAACCCGACCGGCAAATTCGTCATCGGCGGGCCTGACGGCGACGCCGGCCTTACCGGCCGCAAGATCATCGTCGATACTTATGGCGGCGCGGCCCCGCATGGCGGCGGCGCGTTTTCCGGCAAGGACACGACCAAAGTCGACCGCTCGGCCGCCTATGCGGCGCGCTACCTCGCCAAGAATGTTGTGGCGACCGGTCTTGCCGACCGCTGCACAATCCAGCTTTCCTACGCCATCGGCGTTGCTGAACCATTGTCCGTGTACGTCGATCTGCACGGAACCGGCAAGGTTGACGAAGCGGCGCTCGAACGCGCGCTGCGCGAAGCGATGGATCTGACCCCGTCGGGCATCCGCCGCCACCTTGATCTCAACAAGCCGATCTATGCGCGCACCGCCGCCTATGGCCATTTCGGCCGTGCGCCCGATACTGACGGCGGATTTTCCTGGGAAAAAACCGATCTCGCCGACGCGCTGAAGAAAGCCATCCGCTAACGCATCGTCTGTCCACTGACCGATAATGAAGGGCGCCCGGCGGGCGCCCTTTTTGTTTGCGGCGGTGATTTTTGCGGACATGCCGTATTGTTTCCGGGGTTTGTCTCTTGAGGATTCCTGATTCCATGCGCGGTTCAGCGGAATTGTCCGGACAATGCGGCGCCTTGAAATGACCGCGGCGGCGGAACGCTCGCGGGTTTTGGCCTGAATGTT
>JBGSVH010000179.1:0-5923 GCA_041753055.1 Parvularculaceae bacterium | reverse complement strand
CAGCCGGCGGTGATTTCGCCCGCGACCGCCAAAGGCGTCCGGGGCGCAGAAGCCGGCCTCATCCCGGCGGTCCTCGCCAGCCTCCACGGCGAAGCAGTCGCGATCTGCGAGCTCGACGGACTGAAGCTGAAGCCGCTAAGGGTGTTCAACCCCTGACCAGGGCCCCGCTTGCCTTCATCCGCCCGTTCCCCTATGGACGCGCATCTTTTCGACCCTGCTGGACGGCGTCCCGGCTGGGCCGGCACTTTCCGACGCCGCGGAGACAGAACCCATGTCGATTACGCCCGAGCGTAAAGCCAAGCTTATCAAGGAATATGCGACCAAAAAGGACGACACCGGCTCGCCGGAGGTCCAGATCGCGATCCTATCAGAGCGCATCGCCAATCTCACCGACCATTTCAAAGACCACAAAAAAGACAATCACTCGCGCCGCGGCCTCCTGAAGATGGTGTCGCAGCGCCGCAGCCTGCTCGATTATGTCAAGCGCGCTGACGAAAAGCGCTATCAGACGCTGATTGAGCGCCTTGGCCTGCGCCGTTAGGCGCACATTTCCGGGCGTTTCATTTACGGCGCCCCACCATGAACGAACCGCGATGGGCGCGGGTCGCCCCCGGACATGGGGTCCGGGGCGGGAAACCTGAAAAGAGACGCCAATGAAAATTTCCGGCCAATCCGCCATCATCACCGGAGGCGCGTCAGGTCTGGGCGCGGCGACCGCTGAAGCGCTCAAGGCCGAGGGCTGCAAGGTCGCGCTCTGGGACATGAACGCTGAAAAAGGCGAGGCGCTGGCCAAAAAACTCAGCGGCGTCTTCTGCAACGTCAATGTCGCCGATGAAGCAAGCGTCAAGGCGGGCCTTGAAAAGTCGGTCGCCGCGATCGGAACCCCGCGCATCCTGATCAATTGCGCCGGCATCGCCATCGGCGAAAAAACCCTTGGCAAAAACGGCCCGCACAAGCTCGACACCTACAAGCGCGTTCTCGACATCAATCTTGTCGGCACGTTCAATTGCATCCGCCTTGTCGCCGAAGCGATGGAAAAGCTCGACGGTCTTGAAGACGGCGAGCGCGGCGTCATCGTCAACACCGCTTCGGTCGCGGCGTTCGAAGGCCAGATTGGCCAGGCCGCCTATGCATCATCCAAGGCCGCTGTCGCCGGCATGACCTTGCCGATCGCGCGCGACCTGATGAATATCGGCGTCCGCGTCAACACGATTGCGCCGGGGATTTTCTGGACGCCGATGATGGCGGGCATGGACCAGAAAGTTCAGGACGCGCTCGCCGCGATGGTGCCCTTCCCAAAACGCCTTGGCAGGCCGGAAGAATACGCCTCGCTGGCGCTCGAAATTTGCCGAAACACCATGATCAACGGCGCCGTCTTCAGACTGGACGGCGCGATAAGAATGCAGCCGCGATAGGCTCCATGAAACGCCGCCTCCGAAAGAGGCGGCGTTTGTCTGTCAGGCCGCATGGGCGGCCTGTTTGTCCGCAGCGCAAGGGCGATCCGCGCCCGACGCGCCTTACACGAAGAAAGAAGAATGAAGATGTTCAATATCACCAAGAAATCGATGGAATGGGGCGGTCGCACCTTGACGCTCGAAACCGGCCGCATCGCACGCCAGGCCGACGGCGCCGTACTCGCCACTTATGGCGACACTACTGTCCTTGCCGCTGTTGTCGGCGCCAAGCAGCCGGACCCGAGATTCGATTTCTTCCCGTTGACCGTTCACTATCAGGAAAAATATTTCGCATCAGGCCGTATTCCGGGCGGCTTTTTCAAACGCGAAGGACGCCCGACCGAAAAAGAAACGCTGACCTCACGATTGATCGACCGGCCGATTCGTCCGCTGTTCGCCAAGGGCTTCAAAAATGAAGTGCAGGTGATCGCAACCGTCATCAGCCATGACCTTGAGAACGATCCCGACATTGTCGCGCTGATCGCCACATCGGCGGCGCTGACGATTTCGGGCATTCCGTTCCTCGGCCCGATCGGCGCGGCGCGCGTTGGTTACATCAACGGCGAATATGTCCTGAACCCTGAACTCGACCGCATGCCGGAAACCAAGCTTGATCTCGTCATGGCCGGCACGGCGAACGCGGTAATGATGGTTGAATCGGAAGCGAAAGAGCTTTCCGAAGACGTGATGCTCGGCGCCGTCATGTTCGGCCACAAGGCGGCCAAAGACGCGATCAACATGATCATCGATTTCGCCGAAACCTGCGCCAAGGAGCCATGGAACGTCAACGCGCCGGACTATGGCGACTACCCGTCAAAAATCCGCGCCCTTGTCGAAGGTGACCTGCGCGCCGCCTACAAGGAACGCAAGAAGCAGACCCGCCAGGAAAAAATCGCAGAGGCCAAGGCCAAGGCTGCAGAAGCTTTCTGCAAGGAAGGCGATGAGAACGCGCTGACAAAAGTCACGCTCGGCTCGCTGTTCAAGGAAGTCGAAGCCGACATCGTCCGCGGCGGCATTCTCGAAACCGGCGAACGCATTGACGGGCGAGACACCAAAACGGTGCGTCCGATCGTGTCGGAAGTCGGCGTGTTGCCGCGCACTCACGGCTCAGCGTTGTTCACCAGAGGCGAGACGCAAGCGCTGGTCGTTGCAACGCTTGGAACCGGCGAAGACGAGCAGTTCATCGATGCGCTGTCCGGCACCTACAAAGAAAGCTTCATGCTGCACTACAATTTCCCGCCCTATTCGGTCGGCGAAACCGGCCGTATGAGCGGCGCCGGCCGGCGCGAGATCGGCCATGGCAAGCTCGCCTGGCGCGCGCTCAAGGCGGTGCTGCCAACGCAGGAAGAGTTTCCTTATGTGATCCGGCTTGTCTCCGAGATCACCGAATCGAACGGTTCGTCGTCAATGGCGACGGTGTGCGGTTCATCGCTCGCGATGATGGACGCCGGCATTCCGCTGCGCCGTCCGGTCGCCGGCATCGCCATGGGTCTCATTCTTGAGGGCCAGTAGTTTGCGGTGCTGTCGGACATTCTCGGCGATGAAGACCATCTCGGCGACATGGACTTCAAAGTCGCCGGCACCAATGAGGGCGTCACCTCGCTGCAGATGGACATCAAGATTGCCGGCATCACCGAGGAGATCATGAAGGTGGCGCTTGGCCAGGCCAAGGACGGCCGCATGCACATTCTCGGCGAAATGTCGAAAGCGCTCGACAATGCGCGCGCCGAACTTGGCGAATATGCGCCGCGCATCGAAACCATGCAGATCCCGAAAGACAAGATCCGCGAAGTCATTGGAACGGGCGGCAAGGTCATTCGCGAAATCGTCGAAAAAACCGGCGCCAAGATCAATATCGACGACGAAGGCCTGATCAAGATCGCGTCCAGTGACAAGGCGCAGATCGACGCCGCGCACAAATGGATCCACTCAATCGTTGCGGAACCGGAAGTCGGCGAGATCTACAAAGGTAGAGTCGTCAAGACGATGGACTTCGGCGCCTTCGTCAATTTCTTCGGCGCCAGAGATGGCCTCGTCCACATCTCGCAGCTTTCCTCGCAGCGCGCGGAGAAAACCACGGATGTCGTCAAGGAGGGCGATGAAGTTTTCGTCAAGCTTCTCGGTTTTGACGATCGCGGCAAGGTTCGCCTGTCGATGAAGATCGTCGATCAGGAAACCGGCAAGGAGATCGCCCGGGAAAAGGGCGGCGACGGCGAATAACCGTCTTGATCAGTACGAATGCAAAAACGGGCCCTTCGGGACCCGTTTTTTTGTCTGCTCGCATCAAGAGGCGCGATGATCTAGGCTGCACTTTTCTTCCTTATATCGACAACAAGGAAATCCCATGCGCCGCACCATCCTGTTCGCCGCCTGTTCGGTTCTTGCGCTCAGCGCCTGCGGGCGGGAGGAAGCAAAACCGTCCTCGCCGGCGCCGGCTGACCCGTCTGACGCATCAACCAACGCGCCAGCGCGTCAAGCCTATGACACGGCGATCGAGGCGTTGACCAGCGCCTATTTTGACGAGCTTCCGGAAGTTGCAACCTAGTACGGAGCACCGTTGTCGGCGGCGCCGGACGCCGCCGGGCGGCTCATCCAACGCGGCGACGCCGCGGAAACGGCGCGCCGGATACGGATGGAATCAATACTGTCCGGATTGCAGGCGGTTGACGCAGACGCGCTCGACCCGCTGCGGCGCACCACCATAAACTCTCTGGTTTTCACGCTCGACAGCGCGCTGGCGCCGGGACGCGTTGTCGATTATGGCGCGGTCCTCAGCGAGTATGGCGTTTGGTATCTTCCCTATCTGATCAACCACAATTCCGGCCCGCTGATCGCCATCCCGTCCCTGCTCGAGGCGCAGCACACAATAAATTCCGCTGCCGATGCCGACGCCTATGTCAACCGTCTGCAGGCGATCGCGCCGACGCTTGACGGGGCGCTTGAAAAAATGCGGGCCGATGTTGCAGCCGGCGTCATGCCGCCAGACTTCATCATCGACAAGACCATCGCCGTCATCGACGCGTTCACCGGATCGGCGCCGGAAGACAATGTTCTTTATGAGAGCTTCAGGGCAAAGCTTGAACGCGCCACAATTGGCAAGTCCGATCGCTGGCTGACGCCCGCGCGCACCGCCGTCGCCGATCAGGTATTTCCCGCCTATCGCCGGATCGGCGACTATCTGCGCGAAATCAGGCCGGGGGCGGTCCATGACGCCGGCGTCTGGCGCTTGCCGGAAGGCGACGCTCTTTACCGCGCCATGATCCTGCAGATGACAGACACAACTTTGACGCCGCAGGAAATCCACCAGATCGGCCTTGATGAAGTTGCGCGCATTGGCGCTGAAATGGACGCAATCCTGAAAAAAGAAGGGTACACGGAAGGAGGCGTCGGCGCCCGGATGATCGCCCTTGGTGAAGAAGCCCGCTTCCGTTACCCGAATACGGCCGAAGGCAAAGCGAAGATTCTCGCCGACATCGCCGTTCAACTAGAAGCAGTGAACGCCGTTGCGCCGCAATGGTTCGGAACGCTGCCGCGCTATGATGTTGAAGTGCGCGCGGTGCCGGCGTTCAGCGAAGCAACCGCGTCCGGCGGTTATTACGATGCGCCGGCGCTCGATGGATCGCGCCCCGGCATTTACTGGATCAACCTTTACGACACCGCCGTCTGGCCAACCTATACGGTGCCGACGCTGACCTATCACGAGGCGTTTCCCGGCCATCATTTCCAGGGCGCGATTGCGCTAGCCCAGGATACGCCGCTTGTCTCCAAGATGCTCTATTCGAACGCCAGCGGCGAGGGTTGGGGCCTTTACGCGGAAAAACTCGCGGCGGAGATGGGGCTTTACGCTAATGATCCGTATGGAGACCTTGGCCGTCTCGGCGACGAGATGCATCGCGCCGTTCGGCTGGTCGTCGATACCGGCATGCACGCGATGAAATGGAGCCGCGAAGACGCGATCCAGTACATGACCGAAAACGAGGGCAATGATCCAGGTGAGGTTAAATCCGAAATCGACCGTTACGTGGTGTGGCCGGGGCAGGCGCTCGGCTACAAGATCGGCATGTTGAAAATCCAGGAACTGCGGCGCGACGCCGAAGCCGAACTCGGCGACCGCTTCGACATCAAGGCCTTCCATGACGCAATTCTTGCGGTATCGAGCACGGCGCTGCCGGTGATGGATGAAAGCATGTGGGCGTGGATTGCGGCCGAAAAGGCGGGCGCGCCCTAGCCGCTTGGCCCTTGCCCCGCCGCGGGAGGCGAAGCCGGCGCGCCAAAAGCCGGGGACGGCGGCGATGAGCGCGGTTTTTTTGCAACGTTTGGCGAAAGACCGGACTTTGATGCTCGGCGCGCGGCGGCTTTAGGGCTAAGATCACGCCCGTTCCGGGCCGAATCAACGGCCTTTCAGCTCGGAGGGGAGCCATTATGCGGACCTCGTCAAAGATTGCGTTGCGGATGGCTGGCGCGGAGAT
>JBGSVH010000178.1:0-7296 GCA_041753055.1 Parvularculaceae bacterium | reverse complement strand
GTTCGCCTCACCCGTTCGCTTATCCCCACGCGCTGCGTCGCGCAGGGTTCGGGGTCCTCCACCCCGAAAGGTCAACAACGTCTTTGTAATGAGTATTTCCCTTTCATCATTAACACCTAACGCACGGAGTAGACCATGGCTGTCATAGGAACATTCTCGAAATCCGCGGACGGCTACGCCGGAACCATCCGCACCATGACCATCAATGTGAAAGCCGCCTTCGTAGCGAACGACAAGAACGGCAACGACAAGGCCCCGGACTTCAAGGTCGTCACCGGCGGGCAGGAACTGGGCGCCGCCTGGCGTGCGCAAGGCAAGGCCGTAGGCGCGAAGCCATTCTTGCGGGTCGAACTCGATGACCCGAGTTTCTCAGCGCCGATTCGCGCCGCGCTGTTCGAGAACGGCGAGGAGGGGAAGGGCTCGCTCGTGTGGAGCCGGAACCGCAAGTCAGAGACCTGATGACGGTCAATATGAATCATTCGTGCAATGGAGTTTTCAGTGAGCACCACAGTCGTGAGCAACGCAGGCCCCGGTGAAAGGCTGAACAATCGCGAGGCGGCGAATTATCTTGGATTGAAGGCGGCCACGCTCAACAAATGGCGGTGCCACGGCGACGGCCCGCCCTTCATCAAGGTCGGACGGCTGGTCCGTTATCGAAAGGCTGACCTCGATGCCTTCTTGATGGGGCGAGTGAGGCGGTCGACTTCGGATTGCGGAACCGCCGATCTTTATCGCTTTGCTTCAATGCAGCGTTCGCGCTGAGCGCGGGTTTACGATCAAACGACCTGGTCTGAAATCAGGGTCGTCCGTCGGGCCGATCCGACTCTCTGCGCTCTGCTTTCGTTTGCAGGCGACGCTTCCATCTTCAGCGCTCGCAGAATCATTGCCAAGTTTGTCTCGAACGATTCCAAACCCCGAGAGGCGCATCATGAGTTATAGCGTCGAACAGGGGATCGACGAACGCATTGAGCGCGGCGATCAACGCGCCGAGTGTTTGTGGCGCAGACTCCGCATTGATCCGATCGCCGGCGAATGCCTTCCAGAGGCGCTGCTTTTCGGCGTCGCCCGAGAAGACTTCAGTCAGGGCCGGCGGTGGGGACGTCGGCAGTCTCGTCCCTCGTCGAGCGAAAGTTGCTTTTACCGCCGCAATCAGCATCCCTCCTTCAAAATCGAAAGTCTGCGCGATCGCCCAGATGTCGAAGAAGTCCTTGATGCGGCTCGTCGCCAGACCGATCGATATGATCGCCTCGAGCTTTTCCGCGATGACTGTTTCCGGCGGATAGGCTTTGAGTCGCGGCGGCGGCATATCAAGCAATGTCGGAAAGATTATGTTCGAAGGCGCGGGCGTTATCGCGTCGCCGAAGCCTATGTCGATCTGCATGCGCAACCGGGCGCGTCCGAGAAGGGCGTCGAACCGCAGGGCGACGCCCGTGTATTCAGTCGCGAGGCGCAGTGGTTCGGTCTGTATCTCTGTCGTATTGAAGATGAGACCGTCCGACGCCTCTGGCGCGATGGCGCAAATCTCCCGAATTGTTGCAATCAACGCCTCTTCGGTGTTTGAGCCAAAGCCGAGGAGATCGAGATCGCCGGTGGCGCGGTAGGGAGCGCTTTCCCAGGCGCCGAAGAGCATGGCGCCTTTCAGGACGAATTGTTCCTTGTAGGGAGAGACGCTGAGCCGGAACAGAAACCGTTCGTGGGCAAATCGAACGAGGTTGCGCTGAATGTCCTCGCCGTTTTTGCGCGCGAGATTGTCCAGCCGCTGACGGATTGACTGGATAAGGGCGCGGTCAGGCGTCATAGCATCGCCTCGAGATAAGACCGCGCGACGCGATCAATGCGATCGATCCTGGCCATGGCAAGAAATTCGTCCGGCGTGAACGCGCGTTTTTTTAGCCCCTCTTTGAGCGCTTCGATGGCGACGTCGGCTCCGATTCGGCTTCGATATTTGAAACAGTCGGCGACGGTTTTGGCCGGCGTGGTGATCGGAACGACGACACCGTCGAGGCGATGCTGCGTGATGCCTGCGGACATCGAGGGTCCGCTCGCCCGTATGATATTCAGCCGTTGCGCCGCGCTTTTCGGCGCTCGGGCTTTATGGTCGATCATCAGCCAAACCGCATGCGGCAGCTGCGTCGTCAGTCCATGAAATCGCAGCGCTGAGAGCAGGCAAATGACGCCTTGCGGCGCTGCTTTCGATGTTTCGATCAGGCTTTGATGTTCGGTCTCTTCTTTTTGAGCGCGCCGATAAAGCCCGCGTCCAACGCGTTCTAGTTCTCCTTGGTCGATAAGGCGCGCAATCGTGGCCGGGGTGACCCCCGCTGCCGCAAAATCCCGCCATCTGGCAACGGCGTGCTGGTCAGCGATCGAAATGGCTATATCTCGAAGGGATCTCATGCTGGTAATAAACGTCGGCAAAAGTTAACAACTGCCGACGTTTATTACCATGAGGGTATACAAAGGTCAACTGAGCACAGTCGCCAAACCCGCGTTCCGCGCGGATCAAGACGCCCACGAAACTTACGGCTTGCCCAGGATGGCGTCGCCAATCCTGTCTGAAACACGCGCTGCCGCAGCCTTGATCGGCGCATTCGCCAGATGCGCATAGCGCGCCGTCGTTTGCACCTGAGTATGACCCAGCAATTTGCCGATCATCGGGAGTCCTTCGCCGAGCGCGAGCGCGCTGCTCGCGAACGAGTGCCTAAGGTCATGAATGCGAACGTCATTCAGCCGGGCTTTTGCGCGTATGCGTCGCCATGGATGCTGCAAATCCGTGAGATGGCCGCCCTGCCTCGCGCCTGTAATGACATAGGGGTTGCCATCATTCCTTTGAATGCTCTTCAAAATCGTCGCCGCGGCTTCTCCGAAGTGAACGACCTTGGCGCCGGTTTTCGAATCCGGCAGCCGTAGCTCACGCGCCTCCAAGTTTACATGCGCCCACTGAAGCGTCATGATTTCGCCGAGCCGGCAACCGGTCAGCATCAAAAGTCGAATTGCGTTGACGGCTGACTGGGTCTCCGTGCGATCGCGCTCAACTTCGATCAGAATCTCGCCGAGTCTCGCAAATTCCTCATCGCTCAGAAACCGCTCGCGCTTTCGTTCGGCATACTTCTTGACATGTCGGCAAGGATTGCTGCCGTCGGAGCGAAGTCCCCAAATTTCCGCGAGATTAAACATCTTCGATAGGACCCCAAGCGTCCTGTTTGCTTGATACGGAGTCTGGTTCATCGAATGGTGGAGCTGGGCAATGTCTTTGCGCTCGACTTCCACCACTTTGCGGGTGCCCATGATCGGATTGATAAAGAGCTCTACGGAGCGCTTGTACTCCGTTTGCGTGCTCGGCTTGCACCGGATCGAAGCATGTTCCTTGAGAACTCTTTCACCGAGACTCTTCACGGTCGGCGATCGTCGCGCTTCGTCGTGTACCCGCGTGGGTTCGCCTCCGCCTTTCGCTTCCGACAAGATTTCGAGGGCGCGGATGCGCGCTTGCTCCGCGGTGATCGGGCCGTGCGGTCCGATCGTGATGAATTTCTGGCGGCCCTTGACCAGGCATTTGACGACGTACGTTTTCCGTCCTGACGGCAGAATGCGTAGACCGAAGCCCTTCAATTCGTCGTCCCAGATGCTGAAGGCCTTTGGTCTGGCTGCTACTTGGTCTACCGTTCGCTTCGTCAACTTCGCCATTTCCACACCTCAAAAACCTGAAGGTCCTGCCGCCGCCCGCGCTGCTACTGCGCAAATCGATTTCGCCGACAATTTTTTGCCTCCTTCAACATGAAAACCTGAAGGTTCGCGCTGCTACAAAATGGCTACAGTTCGGCGGGAAATCGGGTCGATCTCAAGAAAACACGATCAAACACCAACGTCAAGAAATTCTATTAATTACAAGCGTTTATCGCATTTCGGCAAACTCGGGAAAACCCCGTAAAAATCGAAGGAAACGCACTCATAACCATCTGGTCGACGCTCGCCAGCGTGATGGCGACTGCCGCCTAATCTATCGACTAAGCGACCGGCGCCGTTGTTCGGCGCCGGTATGCTTTTCGGTCTGTTGCGGAGTTGCGTATGTGGGTGCTGGCAAGAGAGTTCGCGTCCAGCGAAGACGGCGCGTCGCTGCTGGAATACAGCCTTCTGATCGGGCTGATTACGGCGGCAATTGTCGGGTTCATGTCGTCAGTCGGCGGCAATCTCACGACAATCTGGTCGACTGTCGCCAGCGTGGTGGCGACGGCCGCATAACCGCCTGATGCGGCGCGGTATTTGCATTGACGGTCAGTGGGGCGATCCGTGTGAAGAATTTGGAACATCATTTTAATCTGAAGCGCGCCGCAGTTGGCTGACGCCGGGAAAATTGGAATTTGATATGCGCAGTACATCAATCATCGTTTTGGTCGCCGCCATCATCCTCGGTCTTCTCGCCGTCGCCGGCGTGCAAGGGGTCATGTCGGCAAATTCCGGGGCTCAAAAATCCGGCCCGGCGATGACGACGGTCGTGGTCGCCAGAAAGCCGCTGGAATTCGGCAACGAACTTTCCGCCGAAGCGCTGCAGGAACGCGAATGGCCGGCTAATGCGATCCCCGAAGGATCATTCTCGAAAATTGACGAAGTTGTCGGCGCCGAGCGCCGCGTCGCGCTGCGCTCGATCGCGGTTGGCGAGCCGGTGCTTAAGGAAAAAGTTTCAGGCTTTGGCGGCCGCGCGGCGCTGTCGCAGGTGATCGCCGAGGGCTATCGCGCGGTTGCAGTCAGGATCAGCGATGTTTCTGGCGCCGGCGGCTTTATCCTCCCGGGCGACAAGGTTGACGTCCTCCTGACGCTCTCGCCATCGGGCGACCGTAATGACACCGTCACCAATATCCTTCTTCAGAATACCCGCGTTCTTGCGATCGATCAGGAAGCGGACGAATCAACTGGCGGCTCCATTGTTGCCAAGGCCGCGACGATTGAAGTCAAGCCGGACGACGCACAACGGATTGCGCTCGCCTCGACCGTCGGAACGCTCAGCCTGTCATTGCGCAACTTAAGCGCAACCGAGGAAGACGATACAAAGCCCAACCGGTCAATCCGCGTCAAGGATCTTGGCCCCGCCGTCTCCGAGGAGCAGAAAGTTGTCATCCGCGCAACGGCGACGCCTTACGCCACCATGAACGTCATCCGCGGTGTTGAATCGTCGCGCGCCAATGTTGTGCGCGAAGGATCGGGACGGCAGTCGTCGCTCGGCTCGTCAACGGCGGCCATGCGATCGGACGCAGCCAGAGGAACCGCCGGCGTGTCGTCGACACTGAAAATTGCAGCGCCGTCCGGCGATTAGGAAATCATGCGCGTCTCAAGGCGCGCGCCTTGAATTTTAGAGGAGTGGCTATGGGTATCGGGGGCTTGAAGATTCTGGCGGCGGCGGTTTTTGCGATGGCGCCGACATTGGCGATGGCGCAGACGGCGCAAGCCGACCGCGAAGAGACGATCAGTCTGGCGTCAAATGGCGGCCCGGCAATGGCGGACGTCACTGTCGCCGCCGGAAAATCAGCAGTGCTGCGGTTTGATCGTCCGATCGTTGATGTGCTGGTTGGTGAACCGGATATCGCAGACATTATTCCGCTCACCGATCGCAGCATCTATGTCGTTGGCAAGTCGGTTGGCGGCACCAGCCTCACCCTGCTGGCGCGCGGCAAGCAGCTCATCGGCGTCATCGACCTCAACGTCACCCACGACCTCTTCTCACTGAAAAAGCGCCTCTACGACATGATGCCGAATGAGCAGATCGAAGTGCGCGCAGACGGCCCCTCGATCATCCTCTCGGGTGCGGTTTCCGACAGCGAGGTTTCATCGAAAGCCTCGACCCTGGCGGCGAATTTCGCCGGCGGCGAGGCGGGCAGGGTCGTGAACATGATGTCGGTGAGGCAATCACAGCAGGTCATGCTGGCGGTGCGCTTTGCCGAAGTGTCGCGCTCGGCGCTGAAGGACGTCGGTATTTCAAGCGACGTCTTCTTCAATTCCGGCAAGGAAGTCGGGGCGTTCCAGACCGGTCGTCAGGTCGTCCAGAATTTTCAGCCGACTGGCAGTGTTCAAAACGGGTTCATCCAGGACGTTGTCTCTGATCCGGCAAAATTCGGGTCCGTTTTCGGAAAGTTTGCACTCGGCGATTTCAGTTTCGATCTACTGCTCGATGCTCTTGAAACCAAAGGCATCATCTCGGTGCTAGCTGAACCCAATCTCATCGCGGTTTCAGGCCAGACAGCGAGCTTTCTCGCTGGCGGCGAATTCCCGGTGCCGGTCAGCGTTGACAACCAGGCGGGCACCGGCGGCCGCATCGGCATCGAGTTCAAGGAATTCGGCGTCCGTCTCGGCTTCACCCCGACGGTCATCGGCGACACCATCAATCTCGTCGTTGAACCGGAGGTCAGCGAGCTTGATCGCCAGAACGGCATCGCGATCAACGGCACCGTCATCCCCGGCCTCACCACGCGCCGCACCAGAACAACGGTCGATCTGAAGAACGGCCAGAGCTTTTCCATCGCGGGCATGATGCAGCGGAAGTTCATTGACGAAATCCGCCAGATGCCGGGCGTCGGCGATGTTCCGGTTCTGGGCGCGCTCGCGCGCAGCGCCAAATACCGCCACGAAGACACTGAGCTTGCGATCATCATCACTGCCTACCTGGTGGAGCCGACAGACGCAGGCGAAATCCAGACGCCGCAAGATCATCTTGTCTTGCCGCACGAGCTGGAGCTGTTCCTCCTTGGGCGGACAGAAGGCGCGCAATGGCTGCACGGCTCGTCGCCAGCGGTCAACAAGGTGGCTGGCCCTGCAAGCAGCAATGTCGCTGACGCGGCGCCCGGCGTCGACGGTCCCGTCGGCTTCGTCGTGAAATAAGAAAGTGAAACCCGTGAAACAACTTCTGATTGGTACAATCCTCGTCATGACAGCCGGTTGCGTCTCCAACCAGCATGATCTCAGCCCGACCTTCGGCGCGGCCACAAAAGCTAATCTCGCGGCGCAGATTGTCGATCCGGCGCCAGCGGCCGGCGCGCCCGAGGGCGACGGCGCCGCGGTCGATATTGCAACCACGCGCTATAAGACCGATAAAGTGAAACCGCCGACATCGGGGCAGTTCAAGCCGGGGACCCAGTCGGGCGGTTCCTCGCCGCAATAATCCGCCCGGCGCGACCGTCCATGGGGGTAAGGCATGCGCTTTTGGAAAAACGATGACGGCGCCGTTCTCATTTATGTAACGCTGGTCGTCGCGGCGTTTATCGGCATTGCCGGCCTTGCCATGGATGCGGGCCGCGCTTTTACCTTTCGCGA
>JBGSVH010000177.1:0-14930 GCA_041753055.1 Parvularculaceae bacterium | reverse complement strand
GCGGATGCGCGGCATGGGACGCGATGTCATTTCCGCCGGTGCTCGCCTCATTGTCGAAACGCCGGGCGGCGGGGGAATCGGCTCCCCTGCGGACCGCGACCGGGCAATGCTGGCGCGCGATGTGCGCGCCGGGTTTGTCAGCGATGCGGCGGCGCAATCAGCGTACAAAACGAAACTCGGCCGCAAACCCGGCTAAGTCTGCTATATCCCGCTTCAGGAAACCGTTTCTGCGCGATTTTCAGCCGTCGCTCTGGGTCAGGTTAGGGTAAGATCGCTGTTTGGACATTATCACAGATTTCTCGGTTAGAGCCATGAATACCTTAAGCTTTTATGGGCATTGCCTATGCCGCTGCGGATGGCCTAGAGGCTGACGGAAAGACTTTTCATAATGGCGCAGCGCCAGCTCGCGCCAATCGGGAGAAAGACATGAGCGACAAGAAGGGCGCCGAGAGCCCCTTGAGCCTTTTTGTACCCGAGCCCGAATGCAGGCCAGGCGATCATCCGGACTTCCACGAAATGCTGATCCCGGAGCCGGGCGCGGTCAGGATGCCGCCGGTCGATGTCGAGCCGTTGCATATCCATGATCTCGCCTATTCGGTGATCCGCGTCCTGAATGACGACGGCGAAGCGGTCGGACCGTGGGCCGGACAATTGTCTGATGATGAACTTGTCGAGGGGCTTCGGCACATGATGACGGTGCGCGCGTTCGATGCGCGCATGTTCATGGCGCAGCGGCAAGGCAAGACGTCGTTCTACATGCAGGCGCTCGGAGAAGAAGCGGTCGCCTGCGCGTTCCGCAAGGCGATGTCGAAGGGCGACATGAATTTCCCGACCTATCGCCAGCAGGGTCTCCTCATCGCCGGCGGCTATTCGATCTACACGATGATGAACCAGATTTATTCAAACGAGCTCGACCCGATGAAGGGCCGACAATTGCCTGTGATGTATTCGTCGAAGGAGGATGGCTTCTTCACGATTTCCGGCAATCTTGCGACCCAATTCATACAGGCGGTCGGCTGGGCGATGGCGTCGGCGATCAAGGGCGACACAAAAATTGCCGCCGGATGGATCGGCGAAGGGTCAACGGCGGAAAACGATTTCCACTCGGCGCTGGTTTTTGCGTCCACATACAAGGCGCCAGTCATTTTGAATGTCGTCAACAATCAGTGGGCGATTTCGACTTTTCAGGGAATTGCGCGCGGTAACGCGGCGACATTTGCCTCGCGCGGGCTCGGTTTCGGCATTCCATCGCTGCGCGTTGACGGGAACGATTACCTTGCCGTCTATGCGGTCGCCAGATGGGCGATTGACCGGGCGCGGCGCAATCTTGGCCCGACGCTGATCGAATTTGTCACCTATCGCGCCGGCGCGCATTCAACGTCGGATGACCCTTCCGGCTATCGCCCCAAAGATGAGGGCACGACCTGGCCGCTCGGCGATCCGATCGAGCGGCTGAAAAGGCACCTCATTCGTCACAAGGTCTGGTCGGAAGAACGCCACACGCAAGCAAAGGCGCAGATCGAAAGCGAAATTCTACAGGCGCAAAGACAGGCGGAAGAGCACGGCACCTTGCATAACGGTCCGCATGTTCCTGCCGGCACGATGTTTGACGATGTCTTTGAAGAACCGCCGATCCATCTGATCCGGCAGCGTCAGGAAGCGGGGATCTGACCATGACGCGCATGACCATGATCGAATCAATTCGCAGCGCCATGGACGTTTCCATGGAGCGCGACGATAATGTCGTCGTTTTCGGCGAGGATGTTGGCTATTTCGGCGGCGTCTTTCGCTGCACGCACGGGCTGCAAAAGAAATATGGCAGCCAGCGCTGTTTCGATGCGCCGATCAGTGAAAGCGGCATTGTCGGCGCCGCGATCGGCATGGCCGCTTACGGGCTTCGCCCCTGCGTTGAAATTCAGTTCGCGGATTATGTTTATCCCGGTTACGATCAGCTCGCCTCGGAAGCGGCGCGGATCCGTTATCGCTCGGCGGGCGATTTCATAACGCCAATGACGGTCCGGATGCCAACTGGCGGCGGCATTTTCGGCGGCCAGACGCACAGCCAGAGCCCGGAAGCCCTGTTCGCGCATGTCTGCGGTTTGAAAACGGTTATTCCGTCAAACCCCTATGATGCGAAGGGACTTCTCATCGCGGCGATCGAAGACAACGACCCGGTGATGTTTCTGGAGCCAAAGCGTCTTTATAATGGCCCCTTTGACGGCCATCACGACCGGCCGATCACGCCATGGAAGAAGCACGATCTCGGCGAGGTGCCGGATGGTCATTATTCAATTCCGCTCGGCAAGGCGGCGACACGGCGCGAAGGCAATGACGTCACCGTGCTCGCCTATGGCACAATGGTGCATGTGGCGCTCGCGGCGGCCGAAGAGACCGGCATCGACGCCGAAGTGCTCGATCTGAGGACCATATTGCCGCTCGATCTCGAAGCGATTGAAGCATCGGTCCGTAAAACCGGCCGCTGCGTCATTGTCGTCGAGGCGACCAAGACCTGCGGGTTCTCGGCGGAATTAATGTCGGTCGTGATGGAAGGCTGTTTCCATCATCTCGAAGCGCCGGTGATCCGGGTCACCGGTTATGATACGCCCTATCCGCATGCGCATGAATGGGACTATTTTCCAGGTCCCAAGCGCGTCGGCGCGGCGCTGAAAAAAGTGATGGAGCAGGCCTGATGGGCGTTCATGTCATCAAACTTCCCGATGTCGGCGAAGGCGTCGCCGAGGCGGAACTTGTCGAGTGGATGGTGGGGCCCGGCGACAATGTGATGGAGGATCAGGTCCTCGCCGCGGTGATGACCGACAAGGCGACGGTTGAAATCCCGTCGCCCGTCATCGGCAAGGTGACATGGCTTGGCGCCAAGATCGGCGAGGTTGTCGCTGTAGGCTCGCCGATCATCAAGCTCGACGTCGATGGCGCCGGCAATGCGAAGGATGACGGCGCTGCGCTGGTGAAAGAGCCGAAGGCGGAAAAGAAACCGGCGCCCGCGCCCAAGGCCGAACCAAAACCCGAGCCCACGCCAAGACCGGCGGCGAAGGCAGCAGCGCCGGCGACCACGGGTGCGCCGCGCAAGGAAGGCGACAAGCCGATTGCCTCGCCCGCGGTCAGGAAGCGCGCCAGCGATGCAGGCGTTGATCTTCGCCGCGTCACTGGAACGGGACCCGCCGGCCGCATCACGCATGAAGACCTCGATGGGTATTTCGAAAACGGATCAGGCGCCGCCGCCGGCCGCGGCCGCGCCGCGGACACCAGCGTCAAGGAAATCCAGATTATCGGCCTTCGCCGCAAGATCGCCGAAAAAATGGCGATCTCGCGCAGCCGCATTCCCGATATCGTTTATGTCGACGAAGTCGATGTGACATCGCTTGAAGATCTGCGCGCCAAACTCAACACCGAAAGAATACCGGATCAGGCGAAGCTGACGATCCTGCCATTCCTGATGCGGGCGATGGCGAAAGCGATTGCAGACCAGCCGCAAATCAATTCGCTCTTTGACGATGAGGCGGGCATTGTCCGGCAATATGGCGGCGTCCATATCGGCGTCGCGGCGCAAACCGACGGCGGGCTCGTCGTGCCGGTCGTTCGCCATGTCGAGGCGCGGGGGCTGTGGGATTGCGCGGCGGAAGTCGCGCGCCTTGCCGACGCCGCCAAGAAAGGGACGGCGACGCGCGACGAATTGTCGGGCTCGACCATCACCATCACCTCGCTCGGCGCACTCGGCGGTATTGTGACAACGCCCGTCATCAATCACCCGGAAGTCGCGATCGTCGGCGTCAACAAGATGCAGGTCCGCCCGCACTGGGACGGCGCTTCCTTCGTGCCGCGCCGGATGATGAACCTATCGTGCGCCTTCGATCATCGCATCGTCGACGGATGGAACGCGGCGGTCTTCGTGCAGCGGGTGAAGACGCTGCTCGAAAACCCGGCGATGATTTTTATTTAGGACTAGGCGAATGACCGAACTCACCTGCAAAGTCCTCATCATCGGCGGCGGGCCCGGCGGTTATGTCGCCGGCATTCGCGCGGGGCAGCTCGGCCTTGATACGATTGTCGTCGACGCCGAAGCGCTCGGCGGCACGTGTCTCAATGTCGGCTGCATCCCCTCAAAGGCGATCATTCATGCGGCGGACGAATTCGAAAAGGCGATGCATTTCGCCAATTCCTCGGCGCTCGGCATTTCGGCGGGGAAACCAAAGCTCGACCTCACCAAAACCGTCGCGTGGAAGGACGGCATCGTCAAAAGGCTGACCACCGGCGTCGGCGGGCTGTTGAAGAAAAACAAGGTGAAGACGATCAAGGGATGGGCGACATTCGCCGATGGCAAGACGGTCGATGTCAAAACGGCTGACGACGTTACGCGGATTCGCGCGGAAAACATCATCATCGCCACCGGCTCGGTTCCGGTCGAGCTGCCGTTCATGAAGTTCGGCGGCGCCGTCATTTCCTCGACCGGAGCGCTGGCGCTCGATGCGCCGCCAAAGAATTTCGCGATTGTCGGCGCCGGCTATATCGGCCTTGAACTCGGGATCGCCTTTGCAAAATTCGGCTCGAAGGTGACCGTCGTCGAAGCGATGGACCGCATCCTGCCGACCTACGACGCGGAACTGACTAAACCTGTCGCCAAACGCCTCAAGGATCTCGGCGTCACCGTCATTCTCGGCGCCAAGGCGAAGGGACTTTCCAAAGACGGCAAGTCCCTCGAAATTGAACAGAACGGCAAGACCGAAGTGATCCCCGCCGACAAGGTTCTGGTGACGGTCGGGCGAAAGCCGCTGACCGAAGGCTGGGGCCGCGAGAAGCTGGCGCTCGACATGGACGGGCGGCATCTCAAGATCAATGATCGCTGCGAAACATCGATGCGCGGCGTATTTGCAATCGGCGACGTCACGGGCGAACCAATGCTGGCGCACCGCGCGATGGCGCAGGGCGAAATGGTTGCTGAAATCATCGCCGGTCACAATCGCCGCTGGGACAAGGTCGCCATTCCGGCGATCTGTTTCACCGATCCGGAAATCGTTTCGGCGGGCCTTTCGCCGGACGAAGCCAAGGCCGCCGGCTATGCAATCAAGTCGGCGATTTTTCCGTTCGCCGCCAACGGCCGCGCCATGACCATGGAAGCCGAAGACGGCTTTGTCCGCGCCGTTGCGCGCGAGGACAATCATTTGATTTTGGGATTGCAGGCCGTCGGGCGCGGCGCATCGGAGCTTTCCGCCGCGTTCGGTCTGGCGCTGGAAATGGGCGCCCGGCTTGAAGATATCGCCGGCACGATCCACGCCCACCCAACGCAAGGCGAAGCCCTGCAGGAAGCAGCGCTCAGAACGCTTGGCCATGCGTTCCATATCTAGGAAGAGCGCCACGCAAAAACCATTGAAGCGAAAACCGAAAGTTGCACCGCTCGATATCGGCTGGCGCGAATGGGCGGCGCTGCCCGCTCTCGGGATTGAGGCAATCTGTGCGAAGATTGACACCGGGGCCAAGACGAGCGCGTTGCACGCCTTTCATATCAAGGAAGTTATGCTCGATGGCGTGCGGTATGCGGAATTCTACGTGCACCCCTTGCAGCGCAAGAACAAACCCGAAATTTTCTGCCTGGCCCCGGTAGTGGACAAACGACGGATAAAAAGCTCCAATGGCGTGTCACAAAACCGCCTCGTCATTGTCACTGAGCTGCAAATGGCGGATCGCACTTGGCCGGTCGAAATCTCGCTGACAAATCGGGATGAAATGGGTTTTCGCTTCCTGATCGGTCGCGATGCGCTGCGCCGGCGCGTCGTCATTCATCCGGGCAAGGCTTTCTTGCTCGGCAAGAAACACTGAGCTGAAGGAGTTTCCATGCAGTTCGCGCTGATGTGCCGAAACGCAAGTCTCTATTCGCACCGGAGACTAGTTGAATCCGCTGAGGCGCGAGGCCACGAGATCGAGGTCATCGACCATCTGCGCTGTTACATCAATATTACGTCAAGCCGTCCCAGCGTGCGTTATCAGGGACGCGACCTGCCGCGTTACGATGCGGTCATTCCGCGGATCGGCGCATCGGTGACATTTTACGGTGCGGCTGTGCTTCGTCAGTTTGAGGTCATGGGCGTTTATCCGGTCAACGAATCGGTCGGCATCACGCGCGCGCGCGACAAGTTGCGCAGCATGCAGCTGCTTGCACGCCAGGGCATCGGACTCCCGGTGACGGTTTTTGCTCACAAGACAAGCAATGCGGAAGAAGTCATCAAAATGGTCGGCGGCGCTCCGGTCGTGATCAAGCTGCTGGAAGGAACGCAAGGCATCGGCGTTGTGCTCGGCGAGACGCAGAAGGCGGCAGAATCGATCATTCAGGCGTTCGGCGGGGTCAACACCAATATCCTCGTGCAGGAATTCATCAAGGAAGCAGGCGGCGAAGATATTCGTTGCCTCGTCGTTGGCGGGCGCGTCGTCGCCTCGATGCTGCGCAAGGGCAAGGAAGGCGATTTTCGCTCGAACCTTCATCGCGGCGGCACCGCGGCGACGGTGAAGATAACGCCGTCAGAACGTTCGACCGCGATCTCCGCTGCAAAGGCGATGGGCCTTAATGTCTGCGGCGTAGATCTGCTGCGCTCGAATCACGGTCCGGTGGTCATGGAAGTGAATTCCTCGCCCGGCCTTGAAGGCGTAGAAAAGGCGACCGGCATCGACGTCGCCGGCGAGATCATCGAATTTATCGAAAAGAACGCCAAACCGAATAAGACGAAGACCCGTGGCCACGGCTGACCGGCGCGCGCCACTTGAAATAGCGGGCGAAACGATTACCGCCGGCGCGCGGCGGCGTGTCGATATTCCGGTCAGCCTTTTGTCGAACCATACCGGCATGAGCCTGTCGATTGAGGTTTTTCACGGAAAATCAGATGGCCCCGTCATGTTCGTTTCCGGCGCGGTGCATGGGGACGAAATCATCGGCGTTGAAATTATCCGCCGGCTGGCGCGGGAACCGGCGCTGAAACATCTCGCTGGAACGCTCCTTCTCATTCCAATTGTCAACGCTTACGGCTTCATCAGCAATTCGCGGTATCTCCCTGACCGGCGCGATCTGAACCGGTCGTTTCCAGGCTCCGCCACCGGATCGCTCGCTTCGCAGCTCGCCCATATTTTCATGCGTGAGGTTGTGGCGCGCTCGTCAATCGGCATTGATCTTCATAGCGGCGCCGTTCACCGTTCGAACCTGCCGCAGATCCGCGCGAGACTTGATGACGAAGGTCTCCGGTCGTTGGCCGCATCCTTCGGTGCGCCGATCGTGCTGAACGCTGATTTTCGCGATGGATCACTGCGGCAGGCAGCGCAGGAGGAAGGCTGCAGCATGCTGCTCTATGAGGCGGGCGAAGCGCTCCGCTTTGACGAGCAGGCGATCCGTATCGGCGTCAGGGGCGCACTCAACGTCATGCACAGTCTCGGCATGACGCCGCGCGGCCGGATTTCTTCAAAGCACGCCGCTGTTTTCTCGGCCGCAAGTAAATGGGTCCGTGCCCCAATTGGCGGTATTATGCGATCAGCCAGGACGCTTGGTCACTACGTCACTGAAGGGGAATTGCTGGCGACGATCTCCGACCCTTTCGGCGCAGTCGAAGAACCCGTGCGCGCTGTGACGGCCGGGCTCATTATCGGCCGCTCCAACCTGCCGATTGTAAACCGCGGCGACGCCCTGTTTCATCTTGCACAGATCGTCGATCCGGCAGTGATTGGCGACATGATCAACAGCCTCGAAAGCGAGCTTGATGAAGAAGCGCTGGTCGACGGGTTTTCGATCGTCTAAGACCTCGATCAAGATACGAAGGAGACGGTGATGGAGAAAGTGACAGGAATTGGCGGCTTGTTCTTCCGCGCGAAAGATGTCGCCAAGCTGGCGAGATGGTACGCCGATTACCTCGGCGTCGATGTGGTTCCAAGCGATTATGTTACCAAGGCCTGGCAGACATCGGCTGGAACCACCGTCTTTGCGCCCTTTCGCGAAGACACCGACTATTTTGGCGACCCGAAAAATCAATGGATGGTCAATTTCCGGGTTCGCGACCTCGACGCGATGGCGGCGCAGTTGAAACGGGCAGGGGTGACGATCGAAGTCGATCCTGAAATATACCCGAATGGGCGTTTTGCGATGCTCAATGATCCAGAGGGCAATCCCATTCAATTATGGGAGCCGGGCGGCTGCGATCCGCATGAGCGATAAGGGCGGCGCCCCCTTGAATTTGCGCGTCGCCTCGCCAGACGATGCGACCCCTGTCTCGCGTGTTCTTGCCGCTTCTTATTCCGTTCTTTATCGCGGCTGGTATCAGGACGAAGTGCTGGCGGCCGCGCTGCCGGCGATGACGCGCGCCAACCCGCGCCTGTTGTCATCGGACCGGTATTTTGTCTGCGAGATCGGCGGACGGATCGTCGCTTGCGGCGGCTGGAGCGCCGAAAAGCCGGGTGGCGGTCTGGTTCCGCGGCTCGCTCATATAAGGCATTTTGCGACTGATCCGGACTTCATCAACCAGGGATGCGGCGCCGCGATGATCGGGCGATGCTTCGCGGAAGCAAAATCTGCCGGTTTCGCCGAAATTGAGTCGATTTCGAGCCTTACCGCAGAAGCGTTTTACGCGCGCCACGGATTCAGGCAGGTTTCGATGGTGCGCCAGCCGATGGGCGGCGTCACCTTCGCCTGCGTGTTGATGCGCCGGCGGCTCGATTGAGGGATTGGCAATGAAAGCGCGTGTGCTCGGATTTGAATGGGACGCAAGTTCAAGCCATGCGCGCGGTGCAGCGCTTGGACCGAGCGTCGTCAAACGTCTCCTCACCAGCGAGGCGTCGAGTTCCTATTCGATTGACCTCGTCGACATGCGCGAGGCGATCGAAAGTTTTGAGATACCGGCATTGCCCGAAGACGCTGCAGCGGCGAGGGCGGTTATTGCCGGGGCGGTCGCCGAATGCCTCGCCGCGGGGCTCGCGCCGTTGTCGGTCGGCGGCGATCATTCCGTCACCTATCCAATCCTGAAGGCGATTCACAGGAAGTATGGCGCCGTCAACGTCCTTCATATCGACGCGCATCCTGATCTTCACGACGACTTTGAGGGCGACCGCTTCAGTCATGCCTGTCCGTTCGCGCGGGCGCTCGAAGACGGACTGATCGGCAAACTCGTCCAGGTCGGCATCCGCTGCTGGGACCCGCATCAGCTGGATCAGGCGAAGAAATATGGCGTGACAGTATTGCGCAGCGACGAGGTGGAAAGCGTCCCCGCGGATATTTATTCGGGGCCGCTTTACATGTCGATCGATCTCGACGGGCTTGATCCTGCCTTTGCGCCGGGCGTTTCGCATCCAGAACCCGGGGGGCTTTCGACGCGCGATGTATTGTCGATGATCCGGCGCATCAACGGGCGGCTCGTCGGCGCCGATGTCGTCGAACTTAATCCAGAGCGCGATTACCAGATGACGACGGCGCGCGTCGTCGTGAGGCTGTTGAAGGAACTGGCGGCGAAAGTCACGGCCTAGTCAAAGAGGCTTGACACTGATTCCTCATTTGCGATGCGCCGGATCGCTTCGGCGAGGAGGCCGCCAATCTCGACTTTCTCGATTTTCTTGCAGGCCTCGACTTCCGGCGTCGACATGATCGAATCCGAGGTGACGAGACAGGTCAGCGCCTTGGCTTTTGCAATGCGGTCATGAGCGCCGTCGGAAAGCACGCCGTGCGTCACATAGGCTGAAACGCTCTTGGCGCCTTTGGCCATGATCGCTTCAGCGGCGTTGCACAAGGTGCCGCCGGAATCGACGATATCGTCAAAGAGAATGCAATGGCGATCCTTGACGTCGCCGATGATATTCATGACTTCCGAAACGCCGGCCTGCTCGCGGCGCTTGTCAACGATCGCGAGCGGGCGGTTGTCGAGGCGTTTCGACAGCGAGCGCGCCCTGACGACGCCGCCGGTGTCGGGTGAAACGACTGTGACGTCGTCGATATCGCCTTTGTGAACCGCGCGGATTTTCTCGGCGAAGACATTGACCGCGAATAGATTGTCGGTCGGGATATCGAAAAATCCCTGTATCTGCCCGGCGTGCAGATCGACAGTCAAAACGCGATCGGCGCCGGCGGTGGTGATGAGGTTGGCGACAAGCTTTGCTGAAATCGGGGTTCTGGGGCCAGCCTTCCTGTCCTGCCGCGCATAACCGAAATAGGGGATGACGGCGGTGATCCGGCTTGCCGACGCGCGGGTCAGTGCGTCGATGGTGATCAACAGTTCCATCAGATTGTCGTTTGCGGGATTGGATGTCGACTGGATGACAAAGACGTCCTCGCCGCGGACATTTTCCTGAATTTCGACAAAGACCTCGCCGTCCTTGAAGGTCTTGATCTCGGCGGCGGCGAGCGCCGTCGACAGGCGTTTTGAAATATTCTCGCTGAGCCGGCGATTGGAATTGCCCGAAATCAGTTTCATGCAGTCGGCCCCTGAAATCCCGGCGCGTTTGTGACGGTTTATTGACGGCTGATCAAGCCCTGGAACCGCGGGGAAGGGCGATCGCCGAAAGATTGCGCCCATAATCTGCTTCACCGGCCCGCCGGCTCGCCCGGTAGCTGAAATAGGCGCCCGAATCGGCGAGCGTGCAGACCGCGATGTCGTCTGGCGGCCGAACCCCGGCGGCGGCGAGGCGCTGGCGGCCAAACCCGACAAGGTCGAGCTGGCGCTTTTCCGGCGCGGCGCCCGCAGCGAAGAATTGCTCCGCATCCGGATATTTTGCCGTAAAGGCTTCGAGGACATCATGGCCGACTTCGAAGTTCGCCTGGCGCATGCAGGGGCCAACGGCGGCGACAATATTGTCTGGACGCGCGCCAATCGAGACCATGGTTTCAACCGTTGCTTCGAGTACGCCGGCGAGCGCGCCGCGCCACCCGGCATGAGCCGCGCCGATGACCTCGTTTTCCGCGTCGATGAAAAGATACGGCATGCAGTCGGCGGCGAGGGCGCCAAGCGCGACATTTTTCAATCGCGTCGCCATGCCGTCGGCCTTCGGCCCGGGGCCGGTCCAGGGTTCGGTAACGACAACAGCGGTGGGCGAATGGATCTGGTAGAGTGTCAGCAGTTGGCCGGCGCCGAGCGCATCGCGGCATCGCGCGCGGTTCTCGGCGACATTGTCTGGCGCATCGGACGAACCAAGGCCGACATTCAACGACGAAAAAATGCCTGTCGAAACGCCGCCCGCGCGCCCGAAAAACCCATGCGCGGCGCCTGCCCTAGAGAGCGCTGGCGATTTTAGGTGCGACGTCATGGTCCAAAACCCGCTGGCTCGGGCAGGCCCGGCGATGAAATGCACAGCGCCTTGAACAATTCTCCCATTAGCGCGGGCGCGGAAATGCGGTGCGCGCCGCTGAAGAGATCGGCGGTTTCTTCCGCCGATTTGCCTGCCGACAAGCGTTCAAGCCGTAGTGACAGGCCGAGCCGTTCGAGAAAATCGCCCTGCGGTGCGGGGCCGTGCGCGGCTGCGCCCGCCGCAAATGCGGCGCGGATGATGCGTTCGAAGTTGACGTGGGCGGTGATGTCGGCCTTGCCGGGCGACGACAGCACTGGCCAGTAGGCATGGCGGCGAACCGCTTGCAAAGTGTCGCCGAAACCGGCGTTGAGGTGACCGTAATCGAAGATGAGGGCGCGGCCGCCATGCTCTGCGAGCGCACGTGCAATTTCGTCGGTCATGGCCTCGCCAGCTTCGCTGATTTCGAAAATGCTGTCAGCGGCGACGCCCGCAGGATCGGGAAGCGCAATGCTCGGAAGTGGCGGCGTTTCGGCCGTCGTGAACGACAGCGCGGCGCCCGACGCATCGAGACCGACCATGCGTTCGCGCCAGCCGGTTTCCATGCGCACGAACTGGCGGATCGGCAGGCAGTCGAAAAATTCGTTGGCGACGATAAGACTTGGACCCGGCGGAACTTCGGAAAATTCGTCGGCCCAATCGGTTGCAATGCCAGCATCGCGAAGGCGGCGCTGCTGTTCATGGCGCAATCGCCCTGACATTTCGACAAGCCAGATATGGGCGGCGTCGAGAAACGCCGGGCGCAGCTTCGCCGCCCGCAAGATGTCCTGCATGAGAACGCCGCGGCCGGGTCCAAGCTCGATCAGATTGAACGCCTTGGGCTGGTCCATATCGATCCATGACTGCACCAGCCACAGTCCGATCAGCTCGCCGAAAATCTGGCTGATCTCCGGCGAGGTGGTGAAGTCGCCCTTCGCGCCAATCGGCGCTTGCGATGTGTAATAGCCGTCATGGGGATGGAAGAGCGCGTCCTCCATATAATCGGCGACGGTGATCGGGCCGCGCGACTTGATGAGGGCGATCAGGCGTTCTTCAAGCGGTGTTGTCTCGCGGAGGACGGCGCCGCCAGTCATGGCGCTCCGACCGTCGCAGCGGCAGGCTTTTTGAACGCCCGCCAGACGAGCCATACGCCAAGCGCGAACATCGGCGCGGACAGCATCATCCCCATGGTGAGGCCAATCGGGAAATCCGGAAGAAAAGCATCGGGTTCGCGGAAGTTCTCAACGATGATCCTCGATATCGCGTAGCCGGCGAGGAACACGCCCATCGTTGCGCCAGGACGCTTCAGGAAGCCGAACACCCGCGACGCGAGCGTGATGATCACAAACAGCGCGACGCCCTCAAGCGCCGCTTCATAAAGCTGGCTCGGATGGCGCGCGACCTGATAGGGATCGCTCGGAAAGATCATTGCCCACTGGCCGTTCCATGGCCGGCCGAAAAGCTCGCCATTGATGAAATTCGCGATGCGGCCAAAGAAAAGTCCGATCGGCGCGGCGCAAGCGAACAGATCGCCGAGCGACAGCGCGTTCACCTTGTAGCGGCGCGCATACCAAAGACCGGCGATGGTGACCCCGATGAGGCCGCCGTGAAAAGACATGCCGCCCTTCCACAGCATCAGGAAGGGCGGCATCGGAATCCAGCCGATCACCGTCTTGATGAGGCCGGCATCCATTCCGGCGCCGAGCGGCTGCCACGCGCCGACGAGCAGCGACGGCTCATAAAAAAAGACGTAGCCGAGGCGGCCGCCGGCCATGACGCCAATCGCGACCCAGAAAATCACGTCATCGAGTTGCAGCTTGGTGACCGGCGCGCCGGATTGGGGCCAGAGCTTCGGCAGCTTGATCAGCGACAGCGCGTACCACCAGCCAACGCCGATCCCGGCGATATAGGCGAGCGAATACCATCGGATCGGCAGTGGGCCGAGGTGGATCGCGACGGGGTCGATGGCGGGGTAAGGAACTGTCATCGGGTCTCGCAACTTACGGGATTCGCGCGCCGGGCGCGCATTGGCGCGGCTTTCCTAGCGCGCTTTTTGGTCGCTGTCGCCTTTGGCCGGCTTAACCCCTATCCTTGCCGGAACAGGAGCCAGCCATGCAGACCCAAAGCCCGATCTTTGATGAAATCGCCAAGATGATGTCGGAAGCCGCCGGGGCCGTCGACGGCGTGCGCCGCGAGGCCGAGACCGTTGCGCGCGGGCAGTTGCAGCGGCTGCTCTCGGATATGGACCTCGTCGCCCGCGAAGAGTTCGAGGCGGTCCGGGACATGGCGGCGGCGGCGCGGGCGGAGAATGAGCGCCTTTCGGCGCGGATCGCCGAGCTTGAGATGAGATTGGGCAAAACCAGCTAGATTTCCCCAGGACCGAATCATTGCGGCCCCCCCCCGACTCGCCGCGCTATCGGGTGCGAGCAATCAGAGTTGGGAGCCTTGATGTCGATTGAACTTCTGAAAGCGCCGACGCCGGAAGCTGACCCGCTTGAGGCGCTGGAGCTCGTCGCGGATGATCTGGCGCTGAGCGTTGAACGCGTCGATTCGGACGAGCTGCATCTGGCGATCCCCGGCATGTGGCGCGATGCTGGCTTCTGGTTCACCTGGCGTCCGGAACTGTCAACCTTGCAGATGGGCGCTCCCCTCGATCTCAAGGCGCCGAAGGCGCGGCTCAATGAAGCAGCGCGCCTTGTCGCCATGGTAAATGAGCGGCTCTGGATCGGGCATTTCGATCTCTGGTCGGACGACAATTCGATCGTCTTCCGCAATTCCGCGGTGCTGCCCGCCAGTGGCGCGCTCGACCGCATTCAGGCCGAGTGCCTGATCAAAGGAGCGCGCGAGGCGATCGATCGTTTCCTGCCGGCGTTCAACTATCTGATCTGGGGCGGCAAGAACCCGGAAGAAGCGCTCGAAGCCTCGCTGTTTGAAACCGCCGGCAACGCCTGAACGGACACGCGGGACAGGTCGCTCTCGCTGGCGATTTCCGCTAAGCGTTGGTCATGACGAAAAAGATTTCAGTTGCGCTGATTGGCGCCGGTTCGATGGGTGGCGCCTTGTTGCGCGGCTGGCTCGACAAGAATGTCATCGATCGCGCGGCCTCTGCGGTCTTTGATCCGGCGGCGGCGCCATGGTTGTCGGACGCCTCAGCGCGTCACGGCTTGAAGCTCAATCCGCAGATTAACACCTCTCGCTATGACGCAGTCGTTATCGCTGTAAAACCGCAGATGACCGCGAATGTCCTGCCGGAATTTTCGTCGCTTGCCGCCGATACGCTCGCCATCTCGGTAATGGCGGGCAAGGGGCTGGCGGGCGTCACGGCGGCTCTCTCCGGCGCCAAAAAAATTGTCCGCGCCATGCCGAACCTGCCGGCGGCGGTCGGCGCTGGCGTCACGGCGATCTATGCGCCTGACCATATCGACGCGATGGATCGTGACGTCAGCGAGACTTTGATGCGCGCCGTCGGCGACGTGATCTGGGTCGATGACGAAGCCGCGATCGATGCGGTGACGGCGATATCCGGCAGCGGCCCGGCGTATTTTTTCCTGCTCGGCGAAGCGCTTGCTGAAGCCGCGCTTGCGCTCGGCCTCAGCGAAGGCGCGTCGACGCGACTTGCGCGCGCCACGCTGACCGGC
>JBGSVH010000176.1:0-5501 GCA_041753055.1 Parvularculaceae bacterium | reverse complement strand
CGATGCCAATTGTAGAGATGGCTCCACAGGGGCAGGTCTGCGGCGCGCTGGTCTGACGTTTCATAGGCGCGCGCATAGGCCCATTCCCTGAGCGCGGTCTGGATGAAGCGTTCGGCCTTGCCGTTGGTTTTGGGCGTGTAGGGTTTTGTCCGTACATGCTTGAGCTTGAGGCGCTTGCAGGCCTTGGCGAAGGCGTGGGATTTGTAGCAGGAACCGTTGTCGGTCATGACGCGCTCAACCTTGACGCCGAGGCTTTTGTACCAGGCGACAGCGGCTTTCAGGTGCTTGACGGCGCTGACGGCTTTCTCGTCTGGATAAATTTGCGAGAACGAAAGGCGCGAATGATCGTCGATGGCGACGTGGACATATTCCCAGCCATAGCCGCCTTGTTTGCGCCCGCGCGGATTTGACTGGCCGCGCCGGTCGCCGGTGATGCGATGGCCTGTTCGCTCGAAACGGCCGAGCTTCTTGATGTCGATGTGGATCATCTCGCCGGGCGCCTTGCGCTCATAGCGCCGCACCGGCTCGGCCGGCGCCAGGTCTTTCAGCCGCGACAGGCCGGCGCGTTTGAGCACCCGGCTCACCGTCGCCGACGATACGCCGGTCTCGCGCGCGATGTGCTTGCCGGTCCAGCGCTCGCGGCGAAGCGCGATAATGCGGGCGCCAGTGTCCTCAAGGGTCAGCGCGCGGAGCTTTTTCGGCCGCGACGAGCGGTCAGCCATGCCGGCGGCGCCTTCAGCCTTGAACCGGGCCAGCCACTTGCGCGCCGTCCGCGGGCAGACGCTTGCGGCTCGTGCGGCGGCCTCCGGCGTCCGCCCGCTCAGCATCATCTCGACCAGCCGCTCTCGACCAATCGGCGTTAAACGGGCATTCTTGTGAATGTTCATTCGGGCTTGCCTCCAAGGATCGCTGAAGTCTGGTAACTCCAGTCTCCTCGGTCAGGCCCGAATGGACAACCTGTTGAAAGCCCACACCTAGCCCTCACGCCGCCATCCCTGCCGGTCACGCTTTCGCGAGGCGCTGAAATCGCCCTTGTAATTGTACCGATCGTTCGGTACATACCGATCCATCAGAACGCCCCACCCGACCAGGCAGCCAGAACCCAAAGGAAAAGACCCATGTCACGCATCCCGACCCCCGCCTCAATCGACGCCGCCCCCGCCGCCGCCCAGCCGCTCCTCAATGCGGTCAAAGCCAAGCTCGGCAAGGCGCCGAACCTCTATCTTTTGACCGCCAACAGCCCGGCGTCGCTTGAAGGCCTGTTGTCGCTTTCCGGCGCGCTCGGCAATGGCGCGCTTCACGCCGCGACGCGCGAGCGGATTGCGCTTGCGATCGCCAACGTCAATGGCTGCGATTATTGCAATTCCGCCCATACCTTCCTTGCAAAAAACATCGCCAAGCTTTCCGACGACGAAATCGCGCTCAATCGCGAGGGCCGCTCGAATGACGCGAAAGCCGATGCGGCGGTTGTTCTGGCGCGAAAAATCGCTGTCGCCCGCGGCGAAGTCAGTGAAGATGACCTCAGTCTGGCGCGCAAGGCCGGCGTCACCGACGCCGAACTGGTTGAGATCGTCGCCCATGTCGCCCTCAACACCTTCACCAACTATCTGAACGAAGTCTTCAAGACCGCCGTCGACTTCCCGGCAATCGCCGCCAAACGCGCGGCGTAATGAGGCCCTGCGGGCGTTTCCCCCCAAACGTCCGCAAAACCGGCGCGCGCCGCTCTTCTCTCCCCCGCGCGCGCCGGTTACCATGATGACAGTCAAAAGGCGCGAGGCGCATGACCCAAGATGAAGAAGCCCGTCCGCCGATCCCTCCGTTTACGGAGGAAACCGCGACGGAGAAAGTCCGCAAAGCCGAAGACGCGTGGAACAGCCGCGACCCGGCGCGCGTGGCGCTCGCCTATACAAAAGACAGCCAATGGCGCAACCGCGCCGAATTCCTGCGCGGCCGCGCCGCCATCGAGGCGTTCCTGACGCGCAAATGGGCGAAGGAGACCGATTACCGCCTGATCAAGGAATTATGGGCGTTCCGCGATAACCGCATCGCCGTGCGCTTTGCCTATGAATGGCGCGACGCTGAGGGCGCCTGGTTCCGCTCCTATGGCAATGAGAACTGGGAATTTGCAGAAAATGGATTGATGGCGCGACGCCACGCCTCGATCAACGATCTTGCGATCCGGGACAAAGACCGGCTGTTCCATTGGCCGCGCGACGGCGTCCATGGGCGTCGGCCGGACGATCACCCCGGTCTTTCGGATCTCGGGCTTTGACGAAAAAGCGAAACGCGCTGTTATGGCGATGATGAAAGCTGTCCAGCATCCTTCCTCGCGCGATGAAATCGTGGCGACGCTATTCGGCCTGTTTCGCCGCGCCGGGTACGACGCGGTGTCACTTGCCGACATTTCCGAAGCGACCGGCCTTGGCAAGTCGAGCCTTTATTATCATTTCCCCGGCGGCAAGCCGGACATGGCGGAAGCGGTCGCTGATTTCGCCAGAGCCTATATGCGCGGCGCCGTTTTCGAGCCGCTCGGCGCGACGACGCCCTTGCCGAAGCGAATAGACGCGATGATGAAGACGGTCTCGGCCATGTATGAAGGCGGCGGCGCGCCCTGCCTTGTCGCCTCGATGCTGATATCGCCGACCGCAAGCCCCGGCGCGATCAGGACCGTCAAGGCGATCATCACCGACTGGATCGAGGCGCTCAGCGCCGCGCTCAGAAATGATGGCGTCAGGCAGGCCGAAGCGAAGCGGCGCGCCACCGCCGCCATCATCGCCATTCAGGGCGCCCTCGTCGTCGCCCGCGCGACCGGCGACAAAAGGATTTTCGACGAAGCGATGAAAGCCGCGCAACAGCAACTGATCGCGTAAACGCGCCCGGCGCGGCGCGTCTGGCCCCTGTCGCACCGTTGGCATAGAAAACGCCGCCGGCATTTCCGGGAAAGAGGCAAGCGTGACCGACCCCGCCATCAACGCCATCGCCCGCGCGGCGCTCAACCGCGATTATGGCGTCGACGGCGCGCTTGTTCCGCTGCCCGGCGAGTACGATCTGAATTTCGACTGTCGCGCAGCGTCCGGCCGCTACGTGTTCAAGATCATGCGCGCGGGGTGTGACACTCAATTCATCGAAATGCAGATCGCCGCACATCAGCGCGCAAGATCGCTGGGGCTTGAACAAAATGTACCGGCGGTCATCGCGGCAAAGGACGGGCGCAGCCTCGTCACGCTGACGGATGCTGAAGGAAATGAGCGGCTGGCGTTTTTGATCGGTCACCTACCCGGCCGGTTGCTGGCGGCGATCGAACCGAAGACGCCAATGCTTGCCGCCTCCATCGGCGCGCTCATCGCCCGGCTCGACAAGGCGCTGGCGGGGTTTGAGCATCCGCTCCTCGATCGCGCGCAGAAATGGAATCTCCTTGAGGCGGGCTGGATCGCCGGCAGGCTGGACGCCATCGCAGATCCCGCGCGGCGGGGGCGTATTGAGAAAATCGCCGCACGCTTTGTCGGCGAGATTTCACCCCGCCTTAACGCGCGGCCGCGCGCCGCCATATATAATGACGCCAACGACATGAATCTGCTGGTCAGCGACGGCGCCGCGCCCATCGCTGCCGGCATTTTCGATTTCGGCGACATGGTGCGGGCGCCGCTGGTCTGCGACCCGGCGATTGCAATCGCCTATGTGATGATGGGGCCGGGCGATCCCGTCGCCCGCGGCGCAGCGCTCGCCGGCGGCTTCCATCGCGAATACCCGCTCGCGGACGAAGATATCGGCTTGCTGGCGCCGCTTGCCGAAATGCGCCTTGCGGTCAGCGTCACCAACGCCGCCATCGAAGCGCGTGAACGGCCGGACAACGCCTATCTGCAGATCAGCGCTGCGCCTGCCTGGCGCCTGCTCGATCATCTTGAAGACATTGGCGCAAGTATATTCGAGGCTGAAATCCGCGCCGCTTGCACAGCGAGCGACCCGGCGGCGACGCGCGCGACGAAGGCGAGCCTCATCGCACGGCGGCGGCGCATCGCGCCATCGAACCAGACGCTCTTTTATGACGATCCATTGCGCATCGTCCGCGGCGAAAAACATTTCCTCTATGATGCGGACGGCGTTCAATATCTCGACGTCTATAACAATGTGCCGCATGTCGGCCACGCGCATCCGCATGTCGTTGACGCGGCGGCGCGCCAGATGGCGCTCGTCAACACCAATACACGCTATCTGCAGGACGTTCATGTCGACTATGCGGAGCGGATGCTGGCGCGCCTGCCGCAATCGCTGACGAAGATTGTTTTCCTCAACTCCGCCAGCGAGGCCCATGAACTGGCGCTGCGGCTGGCGCGCGCGGCGACCGGCGCGCGCGACATGATCGTGATGGATCATTGCTATCACGGCGCCACGACCGGCGCGATGGACATCAGCCCCTACAAATTCCGTCACGCCAAAAGCCACAACGCCAAACCCGACTGGGTGCATGTTGCCCCACAGCCGGATCTTTATCGCGGCGCCCATCGCGGGCCTGATGCGGCGCAAGCCTATGTCGAGGATTTTCGCCGTGTCATCGAGGCCGCCACGAGTGACGGCCGCCGGATTGCCGGTTTTATCTGCGAATCCCTGCCCAGTGTCGGCGGCCAGATTGTCTTGCCCGACGGCTATTTGAACGCCGTCTACGCCATCGTGCGCGCTGCTGGCGGCGTTGCGATTGCTGACGATGTGCAGACAGGGCTTGGCCGGCTCGGCTCGTATTTCTGGGGGTTTGAACAGCAGCGCGCGCTGCCCGACATTGTCGTCATGGGAAAACCGCTCGGCAACGGCTTTCCGCTCGCAGCGGTGGCGATGACTGAAGAAATCGCCAACGCTTTTTCGGCCGGTCCGGAATTTTTCTCGACCTTCGGCGGATCGAGCGCTTCATGCGCGGCGGGCGCCGCTGTTCTCGATGTTCTGCAGGATGAACAATTACAGGAACAGGCGCGTCGCGTCGGCGACAAATTGATCGCCGGACTTTGCGACCTCGCGCAACGCCACGAGATCATCGGCGACGTGCGCGGGTTTGGTTTTTTCCTCGGTGTTGAACTCGTCGCCGATCGCGCCAGCCGCACGCCCGCAACCAGCGAAGCGGCGCGCGTCAAGAATGCGCTGCGCGCGCGCCGTATCCTTCTTGGCGTTGAAGGGCCGGATGACAATGTCCTGAAGATCCGCCCGCCAATGTCGTTCGATGAGGCGGCGGCTGACCGCTTGCTGTCGGAACTCGATGCGGCGCTCGATGACGCGCCTGGGCGCGGCGCGCCGCAGCGCTGACAGCGAGGTTGAACGATCGGCAATATTGTGCGCCCTCAATTCTTCCAATTTCCGGCCCGAATAGGGCCATGCTATGGGCTTACGCGCCTTGGTGATTCTATCGCAGTTCCGGAGCCTTCTGCTTGAGCCCGTCATCCGACAATAACGAAACGCCGGAACCCGCCGCGCCGCCGGAGGCGCCGGACGCAGGGGCGAAGGACGTGGCGTCGCTG
>JBGSVH010000175.1:0-7054 GCA_041753055.1 Parvularculaceae bacterium | reverse complement strand
GGCGAGCCGGGACGGCGAGGCGGCGCTGATTGCGCTCGTCAAGGACGCGGCGGCAGGCGCCGGCAAAATTGCGGATTTGTTCAGCGGCTGCGGGACTTTCGCCTTGCCGCTGGCGCGCAACGCGGCGGTTTTTGCCGCGGACGCCGACAGCCCCTCGATCGCAGCGCTGGCGCGCGCCGCCGCCGCCGCGCAGCGCGCGGGGGTTGCGATCAATCCGGTCAAGACCGAAAGGCGCGACCTATTCGAGCGGCCGCTTTCGGCGAAGGAACTGAAGCCCTTCGATGCGATCGTCTTCGATCCACCTCGCGCCGGCGCCGAATTGCAAGTCGCCGAAATCGCCAAAAGCGGCGTCAAAACCGTCATCGGCGTTTCCTGCAATGCAGCGAGTTTCGCGCGCGATGCGGCAATTCTCGTCGCCGGCGGTTACAGTCTGTCGCAGGCGACCCCGGTCGACCAGTTCGCCTATTCGCCTCATATTGAACTTGTCGGCCTGTTCCAGAAGCGATAGCGGCGGAGGGGATAAAGCCATGTCGATTGTCGGCAAAGCGAGCGTCGGTGCAAAGCGCGCCGTTTATAGCGCGTCACAACTGGCGCGTATCGCTTGGTATACCGGCCATTATCTGGCGGGCCGTCGCAAGATGGGGCCGCTGACGCGGCCGGGAGAAGCGCCGTATGCGGAGGAATCTTCACCGCTTGATCGCGACCGGCTGAAACAGGTATTCCACCAGCTCTTCCGCGACGACTGGCGCAATATCAATGCTGGCGAATACAAAATGCCGCTGGAAATGCGGCGACCGCCGTCGATCCTGAAGCTTGCGCGCCTTTCGCGCGACTATCTGCGCGACACAGAAGAGGTTGCGCGGCGCAAATACGCCAACGCCCATTCAGAAGTCCTGCGCGATGATCCTGGCGACAAATACCCGCGCTATTATCTCCAGAATTTCCATTTCCAGAGCGATGGCTGGTTGTCGGCGGAATCGGCCGATCGCTATGACATGCAGGTCGAGACGCTCTTCACCGGCGCCGGCGCGGCGATGCGCCGGCAGGCCTTGCCATTCATTCGCCGCGCTCTGGCGGGCCGCGACCCATCGACAATTGAATTCCTTGATCTTGCCTGCGGCGCTGGCGGCTTTCTGGAAATGGTTCTCGACAACTGGCCGTCGTTCCGCGCCACCGCGCTTGATCTGTCACCCGCTTATCTCGGCAAGGCGCGCGCCACGCTGTCACGGTCCAAAAATGTCCGGTTTGTCGAATCAAAGGCAGAGGCGAGCGGACTTGACGGCACATCCTTCGACATTATTGCGGCCGTCTATCTCTTCCACGAACTGCCGCCGAAAATCCGCACTGAGGTCGCTGTTGAAATTGCGCGCATGCTCAAGCCCGGCGGAACCTTCATCCTTGTCGATACCATTCAATTCGGCGATGAGCCTGGTCTTGATACGCTGCTCGAGAACTTCCCGCGCGGTTTTCACGAACCCTATTACAATACCTATTGCAGGCTCGATCTCGATGCGCATTTCGCCGCCGCTGGCCTGACGAAACAGAGTGAGACGCAGGCCTTCCTGACGAAGATTACATCGTTCGCGAAGGGCGCCTGACCTTATTGCGGCTGTTCGAGTTTCAAGCCGTCAACCGCCTCGGGCGCTTGCCATTCGAGAAAACGGCGAATGGCGTTGGCGGTGGCGGCGGGGGCCTCTTCCATCGGAATATGGCCAACGCCGTCGAGAATGACGGTTTGCGTGTTGGCGAAGCGTTCGGCGAAGGTCGTCGCGGCGCTTGCATAAATGAGCTGATCGTCCTTACCCCAGATAATCAGTGTCGGTTGCGATATTTCATTCAGCCGGTTGGCATAGAATTCTTCGCGATCTGTCGCTGCGCGCACCGCCGTCGCGCGGCGATTGCCCGGATAGCGCAGCAGTTCCCAATAACGATCGACCATGGTTTCGCTGACAATCGAGTCGACCGCTGTCGTTTCGAGCAGCGATTTCTTGACCATGCTGCGCGGCGTAATCTGCTCGATCACCGGGCGCAAGAATTTGTTGCGGATCAGGCGGAAACCAAGATTGAGCGGCGGCGGTGTTTCGCCCGCGCGCAGCGGCGCGCCTGCCGCGTCAATGAGGATCAATCCGTCGACACGTTCCGGATAAGCGAGCGCATACCGCCATGAAACCCAGCCGCCCATGGAATTGCCGCCGAGGTAGTAATGATCGATGCGCGCCGCATTGGCGACAGCATTCAGCGCTTCGAACATGCCGGCTGCGGAATAGTCGCCGCGCGGATGCGGACCGGTCAGCCCATGGCCCGGCTGGTCATAGGTAATGATCCGGTATTCCCCGCCGAGGCGGCGGACAATTGGCTCCCAGGTCTGGAGACTGGCGTTGGAGCCGTGCAGCAAGATGATCGCCGGGCAATCGCGGCACCCCTGATCGCGCCAGTGAACGCGCATACCGCCGGCGCCTTCCGCGAACATTGGCGAAGGCCCGCCGTATTTCTTGATCATCGCGGCGCGATTGGTGTTCGGCGTAAACAGAACCGCAACGGCAAGCCCGAAGATGGCGATCAGGATACCGGCGACGATCAGCGCCTTGCGCAAGCGAATGCCCATAGCCGCTACCCGCATTGTCCTCGGTGGCGCAGCGCCTGATCGGCAAGAACGCACGCCATCATCGCAACGCCAATCGGCACGGCCCTGATGCCGACGCAAGGGTCATGGCGGCCCTTGGTTGAAATTTCCGTTTCAACGCCGTCTCTAGTGATGGTCCGGCGGGGCGACAGGATTGACGATGTCGGCTTGACGGCAAAACGCGCGACAATGTCCTGACCGGTCGAAATGCCGCCAAGGACGCCGCCCGCATTGTTGGTGAGGAAGTGCGGTTTTTTGCGCTTCATGCGGATTTCGTCGGCGTTTTCTTCGCCGGTCAGCTCCGCCGCGCGCATGCCCGAGCCGATCTCAACGCCCTTGACGGCGTTGATCGACATCATCGCGTTGGCGATTTCGGCGTCTAGCTTGCCGTAAACGGGCGCACCGAGTCCCGCCGGAATTCCGGACGCAACGATTTCGACAATGGCGCCGAGAGATGATCCGGTTTTGCGCGCCGCTTCGAGCGCCGCTTCAAATTCGGCTGCTGCGCCGGCGTCCGGCGCCCAGAAAGGATTGCGGACGGTTTCGGCCCAGTCGAATTTCTTGCGGTCGATCGCAATCTTGCCCATTTGCACGAGCGCGCCGCGAATTTCGACGCGCTTGAAAAGATGGTTCAAGACTTTTTGCGCAACGGCGCCGGCTGCAACCCGGCAAGCGGTTTCGCGCGCTGACGAGCGGCCGCCGCCGCGGTAGTCGCGAAGTCCGTATTTGGCGTCATAGGTGAAGTCGGCGTGGCCGGGCCGGTATTTGTCGCGGATGTCGGAATAATCTTTCGAGCGCTGGTCGACATTCTCGATCATCAGACTGATCGGCGCGCCGGTGGTTAAGGGGCCGCCGGTCCTGTCGTCCTCAAACACACCGGAGAGAAGTTTCACCGCGTCGGGTTCGCGCCGTTGGGTGACGAATTTTGATGTCCCGGGCTTTCTGAGGTCAAGCGCGACCTGGATCTCGGCGGTGTCGAGCGCAATCCCCGGCGGGCACCCGTCGATGACGCAGCCAATCGCCGGCCCATGGCTTTCGCCCCAGGTTGTGACCCTGAAGAGATGCCCGAATGTATTATGCGACATCGACCCTGACCGTTTCCATTTTTGATTCGCGCGCGGCTTCCTATAGAACGATCCGCCGGCAATTGGAAAATACGAACCGCCCGATGACCAGAAAATCCGTAATTCCGCCAAGCCCCAGCGCTGAGGCCTATAAGGTCGACGAGGATCAGGGGGAGGTTTTCACTCTCGACGACCCATTGATGCTCTTTGGCGAGTGGTTCGACCTCGCAAAGAAGAACGAACCGAACGACGCCAATGCAATGGCGCTTGCGACGGCGGATGGCGACGGTTTTCCCAATGTCCGCATGGTTCTCCTCAAGGATATTGATGCTTCGGGTCTGACGTTCTTTACCAATCTCGAAAGCGCCAAGGGGCGCGAACTCGCCGCTAACCCGAAAGCGGCGCTTTGTTTTCACTGGAAGTCGATCCGGCGTCAGGTACGCTTCCGCGGAAATATCGCACCGGTCGGCGCAGAGGAGGCCGACGCCTATTTCGCCACGCGCGCACGCGCCTCGCAGATCGGCGCTTGGGCCTCGGCGCAGTCGCACCCGCTCGAAGGGCGCTTTGCGCTCGAAAAGGCGGCGGCGCGCGAGGCCGTGCGATTCGGCCTTGGCGCTGTCCCGCGGCCGGATCACTGGTCAGGGTTTCGTCTTGCGCCGGTAGAGATTGAATTCTGGGTCAATCGGCCGTTCCGACTTCATGACCGGCTGCAATTTCGGCGGTCCGGCGAGGGCTGGACGGCGACGCGGCTATATCCCTAAGTGCAATTGAAAAAACCCCAGCGGCTGCTGCGATAATTATCCGCGGCGCCCGCTGAATGTGGGAGCAGGATCGATGGGCGACGACGACTACGTTTATGACGAAGTGACCGGCGAGTGGCTCGCCGCCTCGGAATTGAAGGCGCGCCAGGAAGCGGCAGTCAAGGCGGAGGCGATCGTCGTGCGCGACTCCGTCGGCAACGTCCTTGCCGACGGCGACCAGGTGATCCTCATCAAGGATCTCGATGTTAAGGGCGCCAATCAAACCCTGCGTCGCGGGAGCGTCATCAGGTCGATCCGGTTGACCGGCGACGCGCAGGAGATCGACTGTCGCCACGATACGATCAAAGGCCTCGTGCTCCGCGCTGAGTTCGTGCGAAAAAGATAGCTGGGCCGGGCCAGTGTAACCGAGACGTTCCGGGCGTTCGCCTTTATCGCCGGCGCCGCGCGTCAGGGGCAGGAAGTCTTGCGCGATGCACATGGCGCATTTCGCGCCGCCATTTATTTCTGGTCAGCTGACGAGGCGATAGTCGCTCTTCATGTCAGGGGCGCCGTCGCATTGCACTGATCCGACCCGCTCCAGCCGGATCAGGTGCGCGTAGACGTTGAGCGCCGCGGCGCCGTGCAGCCGCTTGTCGATGTCGGCGTAGATCGCCGGCACAATCTCTTTGATCCGTGTCCGGCCTTTTTTCAGTTGATCAAGAATTTGGCCATCGCGAATGCGGCGATGGGTCTTGATGGCGCGCACAAAGGGGCGCGGACTGACGACCGGCGCGCCATGGGTCGGGAAATAGATCTCGTCGTCGCGCAACAGCAATTTATCAAGGCTTGCGAGATAATCGCCCATATCGCCGTCAGGCGGCGCCACAACCGTCGTCGCCCAGCCCATGATGTGATCGCCGGTAAAGAGCGCTTTTTCTTCTTCCAGCGAAAAACAAAGGTGATTTGACAGATGGCCCGGCGTTGCGACGGCTGTCAGCGTCCAGCCGTCGCCAGCGAACTTTTCATCGTCGCTGATCACCGCGTCCGGGGCGAAACCGTAATCGGCGCCTTCGTCGAGCGCCGGCGCATCGAGCGATTTGTCTCTTACCGGATGCGGACCCGCGCCATGTATTGGCGCGCCAATCCGCTCGGCGAGCGCGCGCGCGCCGCCGCAATGATCGCTGTGTGTGTGTGTGATGAAAATGCCGGCGACCGTCGATTTGCCGATGGCGGCGACGAGCGCTTCCAGATGCGCCGCATTGGCGGGTCCCGGATCAATTATCGCGAGACCGGAATTCTCGCGGCCGATAAGGTAGGTCCCGCTGCCGGTATAGGTGAAGGGACCCGGATTTTCCGCAATAACGCGGCGGATCAGGGGCGACAGACGGCATGGCCGCCCGTATTCGAAATCGAAATCCTTGACGAAAGGGATCGCAGCCAAGATCAGCCCTTCAGGCGCGCGTCGACGACATCAGCAAAGGCGTCGGCGAGGCCGCGCATGGCTTTGAGCTTGTCCTGCGCCGAGAGCGCAGAGGGTGGCCCCATATCGGTCTTGTTGGCGTCGACAATATAAATGCGCCCATCTTCGCGATCACGCAAAACGTCAAGCCCGCCGAAGTCCAGCCCCATCGCTTCGGTGAACGCCGCAATTTTCGCCAGCTCGTCTTTTGACAGCAGCGCATCGGCCGGGGCCATGTCGACGCGGTGATTGTCGTTTGAAAAACGCAGGTCGCGCGTGCGGCGCTTCAAATAGACGAACGGCGCCTTACCGCCGACGACCGGCGTTCGGATGTCGATGAATTCGCGGCCGTCAAAAGTATTGTCGACCAGACGCTGATACACGCGGTCGCTGCGCGGTGCATCGATTGGGCAGGAAACAATGCGTCCGTCATGCTTGCCGTTGAGTTCGGATTTCTCAACCGCCAACCCTTTGTGGGTCGCCGGATCAATGCTGAGCGAATAGCCAAAGACCTCGCCGAAGATGCGGCTGACGACGCTCTTTCGAATGTCGTGACACCCGGCGTTGAAGGCGGGCCTTGCTGTCGGCGCCAGCAGCGGCGCGGTGCGAAATTCCCTGTCCTCGAAATAGAAGTGCAGATCAGCTTCGTCCGGATCATCGACGATCTTGACGTCAGCCAGCTGACAGACTGGCCAGATCGCGTAATAGGAGCGCGGTTTTTTTGGAAAGAACGAAATCCGCGCGCGCGGCTCGCGCCCTTTGACGAGGCGCGAGGCCCTGACGCCCTGGACAAGGCCGATGAACGAGGCGATGCGAACCGCGTCGCGCGCGAATTCCGGCGTCCAGCGGATGTGCGCGCCGGTTTCCTTGGCGACAATACCGCCGCCGCTGAATTCGAATTCTGAAAAAAACGCCATTCCCGTCGCTTCGCCCATTGGTCCTGAAGACAGCCCCGTCCATGGTTCAACATGGCTTTTGTCGCCCTGACAAGGAAATAACGTCCTCGCGACCATTGGTTGCGATGAAGTGATGTCCGCGCCCGGGAAGCCCTGCGGCGGGGTCCGGCCCGGGCTTTGCGATGGCAGGGGCATGTGTGCCAGTCGTAAACAAAGCATTAATTCATGCCTTGCGGCCGCCCTTCTGATGGTGGCGCCGGCCGCGCCGGCCC
>JBGSVH010000174.1:0-58226 GCA_041753055.1 Parvularculaceae bacterium | reverse complement strand
TTGTCTCCCTTGCCTGGTTGACCAACTGGCCGGCGTGGCGTCCGCCGCCGGTCCAGCGCCCGGTCATCAACCAAAGTTCGTAGCAAGCGAGCCAGTCGAGCGCCCATGGGACGGTCGTGCTCGCGATGGTCATGGCCGCTGTCCATTCCCTTTCGCTGGGGTCGAACAAACAAAGGGTCGGATCGTCGGCCGGTGGGTAAACGTGGGGCAGCTGGCCCTCGGAATTGCCGGGCAACCGAACCAGTTCGGGTGAAAGCACTCGCACCTTGGGGAACGACCCGACCTCATAGCGGATCTCCAGCGAGTAGCTTGCAAATTGCGGCCTCACGCTCCCCACCCACCGCGCGGACCGCGCGCGGCGATCGATCCGGCGCGCCGTGAACTGCGGCCAGGCCGCCTTCATCTTGGCGATCTGCTCATCAATGGAGAGGATCGCCGCCGTCATCAGATCTTGCGCCCGAAGAAGGTGTGAGGCCGAGCAACAGAAACCGACGGATTGATGATCGGCGCCGCGACCCCAGCGGCAGAAGGCAACAGGAGGCCGCCGCGCCGCGTGTAGAGCTGACGGGATTGCTGGATGCCGCCACCGATCTCGGTGGCGATCTGGTCGGCGGCCCGGGTCACGACGCGATCCCCGAAGTTTCCGCGCAACACATCCATCATCGTGTCGGGGAACATCTCGCCCTTGCGCATCGCCTCGAGCGAACGAGTCAGTACGCGAAGATGCCCGGCGAATTCGTCCTGCTGAGCGATGGATTCCGGCCAGCGGTCGGTGAAGACATCAGCCTCGCAGATCGGATTGGCGACATGCAAAAGCCGCCCGTAGAGCGAAGCCTGCTCGATGTCGCGGATGATCCAGCTCGCAAGGCGAACGAGCATGGCGCTGAGCGACATGTTCGGCTGCGCGGCGAGCCCCGCGTAGTAGGAGAGCATCACCGACGGCGGAATGCGGCCCGCGTAGCTGGCGTAGCGAATGTTGCGGAAGCGCTTGAGGAGCTGGAGGGCGAGAGTTGCAGTGTTCTTGACGATGAAGTCGCACTGATCGGGAACATCGTCCACATCGGCGTCGGCGCGAGCCGCAAGGCCAGCATGGTCAAGCCACCGCCGGTGGAACTCCTTCGCCATCCGCAATTCGAGCGGCGTCCTGTTCGCATACCACTGCGCGAATCCATAGGCGTTCATGTCGACGAAACGGTCGTCGGCCGACCGGCGCGGACCCTTTGCGTGAGTGATCAGGCTTTCGCGATCTAGCTTGCTGTAGACGCGCAGCGACGGCGTGACGTCGAGATGCATCTTATCGGCGTAGAACAGGGTAACGCAGCGCGTTTGCCGCAACACTCGCTGGACAGGATAGTCCGCGAGGGCGGCTTCGAGCTCGGTCAAGATTTCGAGAGGCGTCATGCCACGAAAGCGGCCGCCGAGCTGCGAGACGATGTCGAGATCGTACTCGTCGTCGGTCCCCCGCGTGGAAATCGTGGCGTCGATCGCCATGGAGCCCTGCGGGTAGAAGTGCTCGATCTGGTCGAAGAAGGCGGTCGTGGCCTCGAGATGGCGCCGCACCGCCTCGTAACGCGACTTCGCCTTGTCATGCAGCGAGGGCGGCAGCTGAACGCTAAGCGCAATCTCGACGAGGATGCGGTCGAGAGGGTCGTCGAAGGGATTGAGGCCGGTAGGCGTAGGCTGGATGTTCACATCGATCTCCACGGCGGGCTTGGCTGCATCTCGCCACCGCCCGCGCGATGTTCGGGATGATATCATTCGTTATACGTCTACTCCGAACAAAATGGGGAGCTTGAATGCGCCTGTCAAGGCACTTATGATATGGCTACTCCGAACGCGGGATTGAGCGGCTCAAGCGGAAGGACCGGCTATGAAATTTGGAGCGCGAATCAAGGACTTACGTACGAAGAAAGGCTTCACGCTCGATCATCTCGCACAGGAGACCGGCTCGTCGAAGAGCTACATCTGGGAGCTCGAAAACAAGAATCCACCGCGCCCTTCTGCCGAGAAGCTGTCCGCTATTGCCAGCGCGCTCGGGGTGACAGTCGACTATCTGTTCGGGGCAGATGCACAAACGCTTGGTGAAGCGGAGGATACTGCCTTCTTCCGGCAGTATAGCGGTCTGCCAGAGGAAACACGCCGACAGATTAGAGAGATGGCTCGTATCCTCGACACGAAGAGCCGTAAATGAGCGAGCCGACCCGCCTCCGGCCGCTAAGGGAGGCGTCCCGAATCACGCAGATGCTCGATCTGGTGCTTGGAGTAGATCGATTTGATCGCGCACCGGTCGATATAATCAACTTGGCATTAGAGTACTCCCGTCAGATCGCGCCAGAGAGCCCAATCCACGAGGTAGTGGAGCGCAACCTCCCAGGCTGCGTGGGCGCATTGGTATATGGAAAGGCCAGTCCACGCCAATGGGCAATCATGTACCATGCCGGCCAGTCGAACGGACGGCGTTCGTTCACGGTGGGGCACGAGTTCGCCCACTACCTCCTGCACCGTCAGCTGATAGAGCAGGACAAAGGCCTGGAGGGCGGCATTTACTGTGACGAGAACTCAGTGGACCGCCGCGGGGGAGCCGGTATCGAACAGGAGGCCGATGAGTTCACCGCGGCTCTGCTGATGCCACTCCACGATTTTCGCCGACAGCAGCCAGCCAAAGAACGGGTGGATTTTGACAAGCTCAGCCGCCTCGCCAAGCGTTACGGCGTGTCGTTAACTGCGGCGATCCTTCGCTGGCTTGAATACACTGAAACACGGGCGATGATGGTGGTCTCGAACGAAGGCTTTGCCCACTGGGCGAAACCAAGTGGTCCCGCGCTGAAGTCGGGGAGATTCATTAGGACCAAGAGCACAGTCTATGAGTTACCCTCGCAAGCGTTGGCGGCAAGGCGCGACTACTCCGACAGTGCGCTGATCGGTATCACGCAACAAGCTGGCGTCTGGTTTGATGAACCCGTCCATGAAATGTGCTTTCGCTCCGATCGGTATGACCAGGAAATAACCGTGCTGCAATTTGAGGCAGATGGCCCACGCTTTCAGGAGGAAGAAGAAGAGGGTGATGCTTTCGATCATATGCTACGGAACGGATAGGCTCTCACTTCTTGACGGTGGGAGGTGTCGAACCGTACCAGGCTTGGGCAGCTGCAATTCCAGCCAGGACAATGTTCGATCTCGGCCCGTTCGATGCAGCAAGCGGAGATGTTCTTAGTCGGTGCCGAGACAAAGATGTTGGGCTCGCGTTGGCGGCTCAGATCTGATACCCGATGCGAGGTGACGGTACTTTTCGAGCGCGGTTTGAACGCTCGCAGGGACGCTCTAAAGTGCAACCTGACGGCAAATGATGCCGATAGATACAGAAACTACAAAAATATTTTTTTGGGCGATTTCTCAATGAAATCAAAAGCGTAGCATTTTGACGGCCTCACAGTCGGAGAATGACCGTCAGACCGGGCACTTACCATCGAGTTTTCAAACACTTATGCGGGATTCGGATAATCGAGTGGGAATAAATAAAGGGTGGGAGAGCGACGTCTACCCTTTATTGGCGCTCGCAGAAGGTTCCGCTGCAGCCTGATATATTTGCTGCCGCAGTCTTTTTTCCGCCATAGGTTGTATCGGGATTGCAGCCCCCTTCCTGCGCGCCGGCCGAATTTTATCAACGAATTCATTCTGCTGGCCGAGATGGACCGGATCCCGTTACTTGGGAATTTACCGCTCTGCCAACGCTGGATTCGTCTGGCGAGGCCGCCCCTGTGACCCCGTGAAAATCTGTGTATGGTATTTTCGGATGGGTGTGGCGGACGAGGGGGCGTCGTGGAGTTTACGCCGATTGGTTTCTTGTGTTTGGCCGCGGCGGCGATCATTGTGGTCCAGCCGTTGCGTCTTGGGCTGCTTGTCTTGGCGCTCTTTATTCCCTTGCAGACAGCAGCGGCCGTAAACCTCTGGTCAATCGGCGGGATGAGCATCATTTGCGCGCACGCCTTGATCGGCGCGCTGGTCCTTGGCCTTGCGCTCAGGCCTGTACTCTTGAACTCAGTCTTGCGAAGTAGCGCCAGAAACACCAGCGTTGTGCTGCTCGGGCTATTTGCCGCCTACGCGGTTCTTTCAGCTTTCATGATGCCGCGCCTGTTTGAGGGCTTCGTTGACGTTTTCTCGCTGGAGCGTGATCCTCAAAGAGGGATCGCTCTGTCCCGTCTGCACCCGACCAGTGGAAACATCACTCAGTCATTCTACATCACAATCAACTTGTTCCTGTTCGCGGGCGTCACCTACCTTCTGTCCAGACCTCAGGGACTTCGGCGCGCAACCCATGCGTTTAACGCCATGACGATCGTCCATCTGTTCTTCGGAGCGATCAGCATGGCGCCGCATTTGCCGCCATTCGCCATGCTGCTCGACTTCATCCGAACTGCAAATTATTCCATCAACGCCCACCATACGATTGCCGGCTTGCCTCGCATTATCGGGTCTTATGCCGAACCCGCTGCTTTTGGCGCATTGAGCACGGGTCTATTTGCCTGGAATTTTCTCCGGTTCCTGCAAACATTTGGCCTATGGCATTTTATGGCGTCAGTGCTCTTACTGGCCTGTGTCGCGATTTCGTTTTCGACGACCGCCTACGCGGTCCTGGTTTTGCTCATCGCGATTTGGGGGCTTGCATCCGTCTACAAACTCGTTTGGCGAGGACTGGCCGCCGATCATATTCGCGCCCTTTTGTGCGGCTTGATTGCGTCGGCTGTACTTGTCGGCGTGATTTTCTTTTCTGACCATGCGCAAACGTTTCTGGCGACGATTTACGAGCGGCTGTTTGGCGAGAAACTGCAATCGGCTTCAGGTCTAGAGCGTGGTTCATGGAACCTTCAGAGCCTCAGTAATTTTGTCGAAACAAGGGGATTGGGCGTCGGACTGGGTAGTGCGCGCGCTTCTAGTCTCGTGACCGTCTTGCTCGGAAATGTAGGGTTAATCGGAGCGCTTCTTTACGCCGGTTTTTTGAATAGATCATTCTTGCGCGGCTGGCCTCATGTTGACACAGGTTCGCGCGGTCGGGAGCATATCCAGTCGCATCGGATTTTTTCCGCAGCGCGCGCGGCAGCGCTCGCGCTGCTGCTGTCACACATAATTTCCGGCACCAACGTGGACGGCGGGCTGTTGTTTTTTGTCTTTGCCGCGACCGCCGCCGCCGCTTATGTGCCGTCGGTGCGACGTAGCGCAAATATCGATTTTGTTCCCGTTCATCGGGTACAGGCTGTCAAGAATTTGCCTGGGCGAGAATGGCGCGTTCGACCGAATTTAAGTGAAGTCTATGAAAGCGCTACGGCGACGATCGGGCGAAGTAGCGCCCAATCGGCAGGGGGGCGAGCATGGGCAGCAACGCAAACCTGAGCGCACCAGCGTCGCGCAAGGCGATCGGTATTTTCCTGTGTGTTGCGCTGATGAGTTTCGTTGGGTGCTCTGGAGGAAATCTTGCCGGATCCAATGCGCCGTTCCCGCCGCTGGACAATGCCGCGCCGGAGCCCGAAGACCCTGACATAAATCTTGAAAATTACGTCATGACCTTCAATGAAGATTTTGACGAGGCGGTCGACGTATCGGCGGGAGAGTGCACAACGCGATGGATCGCCCACACGCCCTGGAACGGGGATTTTGGCGCAGCGCGCTTTTCTGACCCCGTTCCGGGCTTTCCCTTCAGGACTAAAAAGGGACTACTTCGCATTGAAGCCAGCGACGAGGGCGGCTGGAAATCGGGCCTGTTATCGAGCCATAACAAATGCGGCGGCGGATTTGATCAGAAATTCGGCTATTTTGAAATTCGCACCAAACTGCCTGCTGGCGTCGGTTACTGGCCGGCGTTCTGGCTTATTGGCTCCGACCGAAGCCGGTTCACCGCGGAGATCGACGTATTTGAGCATCACGGCGTCAGGCCAAATCAGTTCTCGACAACTATTCACGTGCACCCGCGGGTTGATGATGTGACCCGGATCCTCGCCAGCGGATCTCATACAGTTGAGGAAGGTCTCCTGTATCGCGGATTTAATACTTTTGGCGTCAGTGTTGAGGACGACTTTATGGTCTTCTTTCTAAATCGAAAAGAGATCTGGCGCACACCCACGGGCGCCGAATTCAAGCAACCGCTCTTTATCCTGTTGAACCTAGGTCTGGAACCAAGCGAGGTCAGCGAGGCGACACCAAGTCCGGCGTACATGTATGTTGACTATGTTCGGGCCTATATGCGTAAAGACTCCTTATGAGGAAAGCGCAGCGAGCGGGCGCCTCGTTTCAGTGTGGCTCGCTGCCAGTGTCGGAAAACCGGAAATCAGAGAGCAGGAAGGCGCATCCCCGTAATCAGGCGGCTAAGCGCGCGTCTCGGATAACTTTCCATCCGCCCCAAGGGAAATGGACGCAGCGCGCGCAGCATCGCTTTTTGGCCCATTCTTAAGACACCGGGGCGGGTGGCGCGCAGCTCGATCGACCCTTCGCAAAGTGGGGTTGCGCCATTGCTGAATGTATTCTTGTAAGTCGACTCGCCGCGGCCAAAATCAATCCGTTTGACTCCAAATTTGTCAGCGTGTGTGACGGCATAATGAATTAGCATGATGCCGGGGCCAAAGTTTGAAAATTGCGGGTCGTAGGATGGAAACCACCAGTGCCAATCTCTCTTCGTGCGCATTCCAAAATGCGCGCTCATCAGCTTTCCATCGATGCGAACTGTCGTCAAAACGCCGGAAAACTCTGGGCGCTGGGTGTCACGAATGTTTTCCAGCGTCTCTTTCACCCAGCCGATATTTAGAGCCGAGGGAATTTTAAGGCGCGCGAACATCGCGTTTTTTTGCGCGACATGCTCTTCATAAGTTTTATTAGAGACTTCGTGGTAGGAAAACTCTATTTCGCCGACTTCTCTTTCAGCTTTCCGAATGCAGCGTGTTACCTCCTGATTCACCTTCTTCCAGATCTTCGCCTGCACGTCGGCGTATGCGTCAAGTCCGAGCGAGAGATCGGCATAATGCGATCGCGTGTAATCATAGGCGTCCTTCGACATCGACCTCAGCGCAACCGGCAAATGATTGAAGTCGTATGACGATATCCCGCAACAGCGCAGGAGGGTGTGCGAATCCAACTCAATCTGGGAGTCGATAATAGGTCCTTGATAATCACAAATGGGACCGCCTATCGGTTTGGCGACGCCGGATGGGAGGAGGTGAAATGGGAAGAACCCAACTAACTCGCCTGCGTCCTCCAATACAGCAACTCTTGCGTCTGATCGCGTCTTGGCGACTGCCATCGTAAAATGCGGAGAATAATAGGGGCTGCGGTATATCTCATTTTCTTCTGTTATCGACTGCCACCTGGCGCGATGGCTGGTGTCGAGCTCATCCGGATGAATGACATGCGCTTGCATTGGCGCCCTATCTGCGGGCCTGTTTCAGTTTATTGGCGTCGTCTTTCGGCTTATCATTCCAATTTGCAAGGCGCTACGCAAATTTTCAGGCCGATCACAACTCTGGGGGATGTTAGCGCAAGAAATTCGCTTTATCGACTGATGGTCAACTTGTGCGATTTCGCCAATAACGTGCATCTATTGTGCGAATGATGGATAGTCCATAATTAATTTCTTTGGACCAGAGGGTCGCGCAATGGGCGGAATAAAAAGCTTCAATGAAATCTTCGCGTTTGTCGCTGCGCAAACGTGTATTTTGGCGCTACTTGCCGCTCTTGACGGGTTGCTTTCCATTGGTGTCTTTCCAAGACCCGGAAACGCAGCTTATCTCTCCGGCTACTTTCTGATTGCTGCGGGCGTATTGGCGATGTTGCGTCTTGTATGGCCGGTTTTAATTGAGCCCGTAGAGCTATTCTGGGGTACGAGCGCAAAGGCCAGGGTCAGCAAATGGCTGCTTCCGGCGCTGTTGGCAAGCTCGATTGTTTTCGCCATCGCCAGCGTCGTCAGCTTACAATCGCGCCAACCTGCCTTGCTTGATGTGGTGCTGATTGCGGTGACGGCGGTCGGCCTTGCTGCCCCGCTTGCAGTCACAATGCTGCTGCTATTTTCTGCGTGGCGCCGCCGATCAGCCATTCGTAAGGGTCTCAAAATAATGGAATGCGCCCGTAGCGGCGCCGGGAAAGACGCAGACCTCGTACGCGTCGACGCCTCGATTGCCACCGAGACCGGTTTGGGGGCGACGACTGTCCGCGCCAATCCTCAAGGGTTCACGTTTGCTGGGCTAAATTCCAAACCTTGGCACGATCCTGCGGATTTCGATTGGCTGCCGGCGTTTGTCGACGCGACGGAAGAAATCCTTGGGGAAGCTGAGACTGTTTTGCGGGCTCACAGTGACCGTATAGAAAAGTACCAGTATGTCGGCCTTGACGGCGATTTCTGGCGCAGTTTCAAACTGGCGACGCGCCATGAAGAAATCCCGGAAAATCTGGCGCTTTGTCCGATGACCTCGGCCCTCTTGCGGTCGATACCGGGCTACCCATCGTTTCGCGACGCGATGTTCTCGATCCTTGGACCGGGCGGGGTCATCAAGTCGCACCGAGATGTATCAAATGTTTTTCTGACTCTGCATCTGCCGCTGATCGCGCCGGGCAATGGTTATATCGAAGTGGGCGGAATTCGGCGGGAGTGGCGTAAGGGTGAGCCTTTGATTTTTGACTCGTCCTACAATCACCAGGCGGCGAACTTTTCCGAAGAAACCCGTGTGGTCCTTTTGGTCGATTTTTTACACCCGGACCTGACAGCTGATGAGCGTGCCTGGGTGCGAGCCGCGCGGCTTTAAACGCTGGAGGAAACGCCCGCGTCGCGCGCCAGCATCAGGCGCGGCAGGACGAATTTCTGTCCAAATGCAATGTCACGGGCCAGCCAATAAAACGTCGACGGGTTCTTGAATGCGCGCGACAAGGAATAAGGCAGCCACGCTTCGCCATAAGGAATGTAAAGGCGCGCGCCGGTATTGTACCGCAGGCCCTCACGCATTGCGGGCTCGATTGGAAGCGGGAAGACGAATTCCTGTTCAAATGGCGTTCCAGCCTCAGCAAGAATTTTCATCGCCCTAGCCGCCAAAGGCGCGTCATGCGTTGCGACGCCGACAAAGGCGGCGCGCCCTGCGAGGCGTTCGATAACGCGCAAATAGCCCTCGCGAAGATCCATGTCCGGCTCTTCCGGGTCGGGCCACTGCCCCTTTACAACGCGCACCCGGACGCCGAGCTCGACGGCGCGGTCCGCATCCGCAAGGCTTCGCCGCCATCGCCCAGGTATCGCCAGGCCGAGCTGGGCGCCGCCAAGGCGTTCAAGGCATCGGAATGTATCGTCCGATTTATGAGGGTCATGGGCGTCAAAAATGACCGGCGCACCGGTTTTTCGGGCAAGAGAAACGACGCGGTCAATTTGTTCATCACGCTCCCAGAGCGCCGGTATTTTTACCGCCAGCGCGCCGTCCATCCCGCGGTCGGCGAACATATTGAGTATGCTCTCATATTCTCTCGCGACAATGTCCGGGTCTTCGGTGCCGTCATTCCAGTAGCAAAGAGTGCAACTCATTTTGAGAGTGGCCGCGCGCGCGGCAAGGTCCGCTGCGTCCTCAAGCGTATCGCCAGCGACATACGACCGAGTTGCGAACCGAATGACCGGCATGACAATCGGCTTGAGCAAAGCTCGCATAAATCCCCCACCCGTAAATCTAATATCCCCTGCAGGTCCAGGTTTGACAATCCCGGCCTGCGCCAGCGCTGCGATCGGCGGCGCGAAGTTACGAAACCCGCGTCTGGGTCGCCTGAGCCTGACGGCATTTTGCGCCCATGCCGCGATCCCGAATTGCAGGCTGCAACCCACAAGGGAAATTGGCTTCTGGGCGCGTGAGGCGCGCCATCGCCAACGCCGTTCCGGCCGGATGCATAACTCCTGGAGCTTTCATTGCCATTAGCCTTGAATTCGTGCGTTCCGGCGCATTATATAATCCTTGTTGGCGGTTGTGGGGAATATGCCAATCCTATGCGGCGTAATTCGCGTTCCCGGCGTCGGTGAGCCAGATTTTTGGCCAGACCGCCGGTGCGAGTAGCAGCGTAGCGCGACTTGAACTTTTCCTCAGTAAATGAATGTGTGTGACATATTGGGGGTCACGGATGCCGCGCGTAACACTGGCTATGCCAGTCTATAATGGCCAGAATTTCATCGAAACGGCGATAGAGTCGATCCTGAATCAGGACTTCTCAGATTTTGAACTTATTATCACCGACAACGCTTCAACGGACGGAACACAGGAGATCGCGCGACGGTTCGCCAAAGTCGATCCGCGCGTGCGCTACCACCGGCATCCGAGAAATCTTGGCGCCGCCCCAAATTATAATAGCGGCTTTGAGTTGGCGTCGCCTGAAAGCGAGTATCTGAAATGGTGCGCCCATGATGACAAAATAAGTCCGAATTATCTGACGGAATGCGTTGCGATGCTCGATAACAATCCGGATGTTTCGCTCGCATTCGGAAGAACACAGTGTATCGACGGCGAAGGGCGTGAAATTGAGACGGTTGGTCAGGAACTTCCAAGTCTCGATGGCTTGGGCGTGGCCGAACGGTTTGGAAAGGTAATTCGTTTTTCCGGAACTTGCTTTGAGATATTTGGCGTCTATCGAATGAGCGACCTGAGGCGCACGACCCTGCACCGCCTTTACTACGGATCGGATCGAGCTCTGCTGGCCGAAATTGCTCTCTTTGGAAAGTACGCGCGCTGCGAAGACGCAGTTTTCTACAATCGCGAGCACCGCAATCGGTCAATCAACATTGACGACAAACGAGCGCGCAGACAATGGCAATTTGCTGATGGCGACGACAACAAGGCGTCATTCGAACATTGGGGGCTGATCTCGCATCTGATCGAAATCGCGGGACGTCATCCGGATGTGTCGCCAAGGTGGCAAAATCTCTGGCAGGTCGTCCGCTTTGCGGCGCAGCCGCTTCAGCTTTCGCGTTATTGCCTTGAACTCGTCGGTGCGGTTTCCCCCTCGACCCAGCGCTGGATCCGGCGTCAGGCGTTTGGCCCATTGAAGGCGTAGTATTTTCGCCGCAATGGCAAAAATTGTGACCTGTCGGCAGGGGGAGTCGTAGTGCGAAAACTTAACTGTGTGTAACCTTCAGGAGGTCTGAGATAAGCTCGCCGCGGGTCTTCTGCGCTGGAGTGTTTCAGGGTGTTTTCGGTTTGCGTGGCGAAAGCGGTCGGTGATCGCGTTGGGGGTGGAGAAGTCAATGAAAGTAGCGATTCTGGCCGGCGGCTATGGAACTCGCCTGGCTGAAGAAACTGAGATTCGTCCAAAACCAATGGTTGAAATCGGCTCGATGCCGATCCTTTGGCATATTATGATGCATTATTACGGATATGGGCACCAGGATTTTGTGATCGCTCTTGGATACAAGGGTGAATTCATCAAACGCTGGTTTCAGGATTACGCCACATTCGGCGGCAGCGTTACAATCGATGTAAGGTCCGGTCAGTTTTTCCGGCATCGCAGTGATACGCCAAACTGGCGCGTTGATCTCGTTGACACAGGACTTCACGCCGGCACTGGCGGGCGCATTCGCAAACTTGCCGACTGGACCGGGCAAAGCGCTTTCATGCTGACATGGGGCGATGGTGTTTCCGACGTCGACCTCGATAAACTGCTCGAATTTCATCGGTCGCATGGCAAACTCGCAACGATGACTGCGGTCCGCCCACAAGCGCGCTATGGCCATATCTCATTCGACGGCGATCAGGTCACAGAATTTTCCGAAAAACCGCAAACCGGCGAAGGCTGGATAAATGGCGCATTCTTTGTGCTGGAGCGTGGCGTTTTCGATTACATCGACAATGATGAAATGATGTTTGAGCATGAACCGATGCGCCGCCTCGCCGCCGATGGACAGTTAATGGCGTACCGTCACCATTCATTCTGGCAATGCATGGATACGCTGCGCGAGAAGCACATCTTGAACAAACTATGGGACAGCGGTGAGGCTCCGTGGAAAACTTGGGACCGCAAGGACGGCGATGCATCGCCCGACGTCGGCGGCAACGTCCACAAGCTCGTGCGGGGGGGCTGAGATGAAAGTCGTCCTCACAGGTGATCGCGGCTATATCGGATCCGTGCTCGCACCAATGTTGCTGTCTCGTGGTCACGAAGTCGTTGGCATCGACAGCGACCTTTTCAGCGCCTGCACGTATGCCGGAAGCCTCGCAGAGTACAAGTCAATCCGTAAGGATTCGCGCGACATTGCGCATGCTGACATTGAGGGCGCCGAAGCGATCATTCACTTGGCGGGACTTTCGAACGACCCACTCGGCGACTATCGACCCGAGTTGACCGGCGACATCAATCTCAACGCATCTGTTCGTTTGGCAAAGCTTGCCAAGAAAGCTGGCGTGGAGCGGTTCCTGTTTGCGTCGTCGTGCAGTAATTACGGCGCGGCGGGGAACGATTTTCTCAACGAGCATGCCGCATTCAATCCGGTGACGCCATATGGAGAATCGAAAGTTGGCGTCGAGCAGGAGGTTACAAAACTCGCTGACGACAATTTCAGCCCCACCTTTCTTCGCGCATCGACGGCATACGGATTCTCGCCAAGAATTCGATTCGACCTGGTAATCAACAACCTTACCGCCTGGGCGTACACAACCGGCAAAGTGCGGTTGAAAAGCGATGGCAAACCCTGGCGCCCGGTTGTTCACGTAGAGGATATCGCCAGCGCTTATGTTGCAGCGCTTGAGGCCGACCGCGATCATGTCCACCTCAAGGCTTACAACGTTGGAACAACGACTGAGAATTATCAGATCCGGGAACTCGCGGAGATCATTTGTGAGGAAGTGCCGGGATCGGAAGTCACATTCGCAAGCGACGCGGCCCCGGACAAACGCAATTACCGGGTCGATTGCGATTTCATCGCCCGAGACCTTCCGGGATTCAAGCCGCAATGGACGGCGCGCCGCGGCGCCCGCCAGCTCTACAGGAAATTCTGCGAACAAGGGTTGACGCTTGAACAATTCGAAGGCGAGCAGTTCAATCGCATCGCGCATGTGAAGAAACTGGTTCGAGAGGGCGTTATTGACGAAAACCTTCGTCTTCAGCGTGTGCTTGAAAATGCATGATAGTCTCAATGTAAATGCGTCAAGGATTTCGCTTGCCCGGTCGGTTCGCGAGAAAGCTTGCCGCTCGTGTGGAAATGACACTCTAAAGCCGTTTCTGGACCTCGGCGTAATGCCCTTCGCGGATCGCCTTGTTGACGCCAAAGATTTGACGGCGCCTGAACCTGCAGCTGCGCTGGAGGTAGCGTTTTGTGAGACATGTGCGCTGGTGCAAATTCTCGATACGGTGCATCCGGAAGATCTGTTCGACAGCGCGTATCCCTATTATTCGTCATTTTCGCCCTACCTCCTTGACCACTCTCGCAAGAATGTCCTTGACGTCATTGAACGACGTAGCTTGACGCCTGAAAGTTTTGTCATCGAGCTCGCCAGCAATGACGGGTATCTGCTTAAGAATTACGTCGAAAAGGGCATTCGGGTTCTAGGGATTGACCCGGCGGACGGTCCCGTTGCCGCCGCGCGGAAGATCGGCGTTGACACGATGCACGCATTTTTCTCTGAACAGCTCGCAGACGAGTTGGTCGCCAAGCATGGCCGCGCCGACGTTGTTCACGGAAACAATGTCTTGGCGCATGTCGCAGACACCAACGGTTTTGTCGCAGGCATCGCAAAGCTCGTTAAAGATGACGGCATGGTTGTGATTGAGGCGCCTTATGTTCGAGATCTGATTGAGCATGGCGAGTTCGACACGATTTATCACGAGCATTTGTGTTATTTTTCGGCGACCGCCGCTGATCATTTGTTCCGTCGGCATGGTCTCTTTCTGAACGATATCCGACATTTGCCGATTCATGGCGGGTCGCTTCGGTTTTACTTCGAGTTGAGGGAAAATGTCGGCGATTCGGTGAAGTCCATATTGCGGGAAGAAGCAGACGTCGGCGTCGACTCCTTCTCGTTTTATGAGCAGTTTTCTGCGCGCGTTGTCGAGCTTGGCGAAAAATTGCATAGGCTGCTGCATACACTCAAGGCCGGCGGGGCCAGCATCGCCGCTTATGGCGCTGCGGCCAAGGGCGCGACCATGATCAATTATGCGCGTGTCAATCGCGATCTCGTCGACTTCGTCGTGGATCGCAATGTTCACAAGGTTGGCAAATATATGCCAGGCAAGCATATACCAATTATGCCGGTGGACGCACTTCTTGAGGAGCAGCCTGACTATGCACTGCTTCTTGCCTGGAATTTCGCCGACGAGATTTTGGATCAACAAGCCGAGTTTCGCCGCCGTGGCGGGAAGTTTATTATCCCGGTGCCGGAACCGAGAATTGTTTGAGATGGATCGGTCCTATGGAAGCGGCGCGACCAGCGAGTTAGCGCTTGATAAGCGGTCGTCTGATGCGGACCAAATGGGTTCGCGCGGATGTCCTTGTTGCGGCGGGGCGGCCCTTCGCGATATCCTTGTCATCGACGATGTGCCGACCAACAGCTGCATTCTCCTTGGGTCGCAGGACGAGGCGGAGGCGTATCCGACCGGGGATATCAGACTGGCCTTTTGCGCGAGGTGTGGCTTCATATTCAATCGTGTTTTCGATATCAGGCGCACCGAGTATTCGGGCCGTTACGAAGAAACGCAAGGTTATTCAAACACCTTCAACAAGTTTCACCGGCATCTGGCTGAAAGGCTGATAAAGAAATACAAACTGGCAGGAGGACGGGTTCTTGAGATTGGTTGCGGCAAGGGCGAATTCCTCGCCTTACTTGCTGAAATTGGCGACGTCCGTGGGGTTGGCGTGGATCCCGGCGTTCACCCGAAGCGGATCAACCCGGCGATCGCAGATAAACTCACTTTTGTTCCGGAGATGTTTGCGCCTGCACATGTCGATGACAACTTCGACCTCATCGGATGTAAGATGACGCTGGAACATATCCCAAATCCTTTTGAATTTGTGTCAACTATCCGAAAGGGTATTGGTGATCGACGGGACTGCACGGTCTTTTTCCAGGTCCCCGAGGCGATGCGCATTCTGAAGTCTCACGCATTCGAAGATGTCTATTACGAGCACTGCGCCTATTTTACCGCCGGATCCCTTGCCCGGCTCTTCCGGCGCGCCGGATTTGAAATCCTCGATATCGAGTACGAATATGACGACCAGTATCTGACGATCGAAGCGGAGCCGGCGAATGGCTTTGCGCGCGCCGCAATAGACCTGGAAGATGATCTTGCGACTGTTACGTCGGCTGTTGACGATTTTGAACAGGGTTGCGCCAAGGTAATTGGGCAATGGCGTGCAAGACTGGAAAAAGCATGGGCGGATGGCGAAACAGTGGCGCTCTGGGGTTCCGGGTCCAAGGCGGTCTCATTCCTAACGGCGGTAGATTCGGGCCGTCAGGTTCAATATGTGACCGACATCAACCCGCATCGTCACGGTCATTTTATGCCAAAATCCGGTCAGCGAATTGTTCCCCCATCGCATCTTGCAGAAATTCGTCCCAACCTGGTTATTGCGATGAACCGCATTTATGCAGAAGAAATCCGCAAGGACCTCGATTCGATGGGTGTGTTCTGTGCGCTTGCAGCGCTTTAAAAGTGATCGGAACCGGAAATGGCGCAGCGAACGCCGCGAGTGGTCATCATCAATGATAACTCGCTTGCCAAAGGCGGCGCCACCAAACTTGCCCTCCAGCTTGCAATTGGACTATCCGAACGAAACTTTGATGTAACATTTGTCGCTGGCGACAATGGACGCAATGACGAATTTGCGGCGCGCGGAATTAAGGTCGTTGCGATTTCAGGGGAAACGCTGCTGGAAGCGCGCGCTGGCGCCATTATCGGAGGGCTATACAATCACAAGGCAAAGAACGCGTTGGCCGACCTGATTGATCGGACTGATCAGCCCGATACGATTTACCATGTTCACGCCTGGGCGCAGATTCTTTCGCCTTCAATTTTTGACGTGCTGTCGCCGGTCGCGCATCGAACGGCGATTACCGCGCATGATTTTTTTGTTGCGTGCCCTAACGGAAATTTCTCGATTTATCCGAAGGCGCTCCCTTGCGAACTGACACCCTTGTCGATGGCCTGTGTCACCACAGACTGCGATAAGCGAAACTATGCGCACAAGCTATGGCGTGTCGGTCGGCAGTTGATGCTTAACGCTAAAACAAATCTGAAGAAAGACGCCTACACGGTGCTGGCGATTCAGGCTGGCATGATACCCTATCTGGTCAGAGGCGGCGTTCCCGAGCAGAAGATTCGCGTCATGAGAAACCCGGCCGCAAGATTCCGTGAAAATCGAGTGCGTGCGGAGGACAACCAGACAATCGTCTACGTCGGGCGCATCGAACACGAAAAAGGCGCCGACCTCCTTGCGGCCGCGGCTTTTACGGAAGGTGCGCAATTGCGCATCATTGGTGACGGGAAGGGGATGGACTCGGCGCAACTTGCCAATCCCGATGCTGAATTCACCGGGTGGATGCAGCCAGATGAAATTGCAAGGGCGTTCGAAACGGCTCGTTTTCTTGTGATGCCAACTCGTTGCACGGAGCCTTTCGGGCTGGCTGCGGCGGAGGCGCTGCGCGCTGGACTTCCGGTAATGTTGTCCAACTCGTGTCTGATTGGCGCCGATGTTGAAAAAGCGGGTATGGGCGCGCGAGTGGATATATTCGATAAGGAGGCGTTTGCCGGTAAGATCTCCAGCTGGATGCAGGATGACGCGTTGATCTCTTCGATGAGCGAATCAGCTTTTGCTAACGCCAACTGCATTGCGCAAACTGACGAACAATGGCTCGACTCGCATATCCGACTCTACGAAGAAATGAGACTATCCGAAAAGGTCAAAGCGATAGAATTCGAGCGGGATGTGCTTGCCCACGAAGAACATCGCCGATCGCCAGCCAGTTCCCTTTGATGCGTCCTAGGCGATCGACATAAGGTTCCGGTGCAAGGGCGCGCAAATGGTTGCTTATCAAGTTGCGTCCCATTCTTGTGATGACATGAGGCACTGTCATCGTTCCTTTTCTCCCGAGATAGAGCGGATTGGCAATCTGGGAATATCCGAACTTTACACCAGATGTACGCCCCGCCTTTGCGCCAAGGTGCACGCCGGCGACGGCGTTGGTCTTGACAAGCAGACCGCCTTTCCGAACTTGTGCCGAAAAATCGACGTCTTCAAGCCAGCCATATAGTGGGAGCGCTTCATCGAAACGAAGATTTAGTATTGCGGCGCGTCGATAAGACATATTGCAGCCGTAAAGGCTTGAATGAATTACGCGCGACGCGTTTTCGAGCGGTGGCGGATTGTGCGCGGCCAATGCTTCATCGGCGTCCGCTAAAGAAAGTCCGGGCCCTGTGATGCCGTCCCGCAAGACATGCCCGGTTATTCCAGCAACTTGGGGGTTCAATGCAAAATAGGCCTCCAAGCGTTGGAGGTAATCTGACGATGGCACGAAATCATCGTCAAAGAACGTGATAATGTCGGCCCGATCTCCAACATGGGCCAAGCCGGCGTTACGTTGCGCGCACAGCCCAAGCGGCGCGATGACAACTTCTGCTCCATGAATGTCTTTCGGCGCCGGCGCATCTTCCAATTTCGTGATGCTGATACAGATTAGGTCGGGATGACGCGTCTGCGCGCGCAAGCGAATAATCAGCTCACGTAAGACGAGGGGCCTTCCAAGGCTTGCCAGTACTACCGCAATACGTGTTCTCACTTCTGTCCATTCGTGCGTTGGGAGAGCTCGGAGGAGCCTATATTTTTGGCGGCGGGCGCGCGCCCGTCAATAGCAGTCAGAACCGAGCGCCTTGATAGTCATTTCGGTTCCGGGTGTAAATTAGCTCACGCGTTGTCGGAACGTAACACTTGCTGACCCAATTCCGCGACCGCATTATCAGCCATTGCCGCGGCCGCTCGCTGAAAAGCGACTAACCTTGACGGGCGCCGCTGACTAAGGCTTCTCGTCCGGCGTCAATGGAGTGAGGACGCTCAGGCGAATGAATGGGATCGAGCAAGGTATGAGTAGCCCGGCGGGAGAAGATCAGAAGCGCCGTGGCGGTGGCATGGCTAGCGCCGGCGGTTCGGCGCTGGCTGCGCGAGTTGTCGCTCAAATCGCGCAGCTCACAATCTTCGTTTTTGCAGCGCGCACCCTTGCGCCCGCCGATTTTGGAACTTTCGCGCTCGTCGCTGCAGTATCGGCATTTCTGTTCGTAATTGGCGCGGCTGGCTGGCGAGAATTCATACTCGCCTGGGGTGGCAGCGAGCGCGCCGTCAATCAGGCGATTACCTATTCGGTTTTATCCGGATATCTGCTCACGTTGATCGGCGTTGCATGCGCAGCTGTTGCAGCATTGATCTATCATTCGCCGGTGATATCGCACCTCATCGTTACGCTTTCTGCAACTTTGCTATTGGCGCCGGTGACAAATACTCTTGGCGCTATCTTGGTCGGGCGCGGCGAGGTTGCTGCGTTGTCATTGGTGACAATTGTCGCCGAACTGGTTGGGCTTGCAGCTGGCGTCGCCGGCCTGATGGCCGGCTGGGGCATTGTAGCGCTTGGTGTCAGCAAACTGGCGATGCAATTCGTCAGTCTCGTCGGCGTCTGGATCTTTGCGCGATGGCCGATCAAAATCGTGCTACAAGGCGGCTATCAGCGTCAGATTCTAGCGATATCAAGGTCAATTCTCGAAACCCGGATCATCGGTTTCTTTTCGGCAAATGCCTCGACTTTTATCGTCGGCTGGTTTCTCGGCGTCGCCAGTGTTGGCTACTATCGCGCGGCGGAGCGCGTCATCTCCGCCATATCGGAAATGCTATTCGAGCCGCTTCGCCTGGTGATCTGGATGGTCTTTCGCCAGGCCGCCGACCGTGCGGATTCGCCAGGTGGCGTCCGCGACAATTTGGCGCGGGAGAGTAATCTGATTTTTCCGTTGCTGATTTTATGCGCCGCGCCTGTCTTCATCGGCACTTCAATTGTTGCCGATGATCTCGTTGGCGTGCTCCTCGGCGCGCAGTGGCTTCCGGCCGCGCCTGTTGTCAGTATTCTGGCTCTTGGCGGTTTGATGATGACGCCGAGCATCGTCAACGAGCCGCTGCTGACCATTAACGGCAAGGTCAATATTTTACCGAAGGTTTCGTTGTTTAATGCTGTAGTGATGGTTGCGATATTCCTGACTTTTACGCAATTTGGATTGATGGCGGCTGCGTTCGCGCGGCTTGGGGCTAGCGCTGCGGTCATGGCCTCGTCGTTCTGGGTGCAGGTGAGACATGCGGACGCGCCGTGGTGGGGCGTCATCAAGAATACCTCGCCAGTTTATACCGGAGTTGTAGCATTAATCATTGTGGTTTCGTTCGCCAGCTACTGGCTAACCGGGCAGGAGTTTACGATGTTGCAGCGGCTTGGCGCGGAAGTTGCGGTCGGCGTCGTTGCATATTTGGCCGTCATTTTTCTCGTCCGACCATCATTCCTTCGAACAACATTCTGGCTCTGACAGATACGCGCTATTCACGCGCCATTGAGCGCCAATTCTGGTGGTCTGATTAATCCGCGCGCGCCAGCGGCCTCTTCGATCAAGGCTTCGGTCATTGCTTCGACATCTGCTTTGCTCTTTGGCGCCCAGGGTAGCTCTTGACTGTCGTCTCGCTGACGAGGCTTGCCTGCCAAGTCCAGGAGAATAGGCGCAAATCGCGCAAGTCCATCGCGGACACGTGGCGCATATCTGAACCTTAAAAACGCCATTCGCGCCCGCAACCTGTCAATGCCGCTTTGCGGCGGGATAAAGTTCGCCCAGCTCGTTCCGGCCAATTCGCGTTGATACCACTCGGCCGCCGGGCGCCACGCTTTTGGGCGCCGTTTCGACCAAGGCTTTGTCGATGTGTAGTGCTCAATAAACGGCTTATGGCGCCCGCCGAACATCAGGTACAATTCGTGAAGGTTCCAGCGCGGGTCGAGCGGTGTCCATTTATCGACGAGCGCAGCATTCAAAGCGTCCTGGTCGGGCGCCTCCATGCACCGATCGGGGTAGTCTTCGAGGAACTTGCGGGCCCGGCCAAGAGCGCCGTCCGCCAAGGTTGCAGGCCAATCGAAAACCATGACGCCCGATTGAAGATAAGGCGCGTCCTTCGGCAGGAACAAGTCCCGGCGGCGCCGGCGGATGTTTCCGGTGACATAGTAGATAAAGTCGTGAACGGCGCCGACCGGGCGGCCTTTCAGATCAACGTTGATCAAAGGTTCAAGTGGGGCGCAGATGCGCGTATCGGAGTCGAAATAGACGAGCCGGTCGTATTCATCGCCAAAAATAGAATCGAAATAGAGTCGCAGATAAGCTGCGCGCGGCCAGCGATTGCCGATCGGCTTGATACGCTCTTCGACAAAATCCGGCTGCGTAATCGTCACCCTGATGCTCCGGGATTCAAAAAAGTTGCCGGCTTCCTCGATATCTGCAGCGGAAACGTCACAAAGTATCAAATGCAAATCGGCATTGTGATCCACAGGTAAATGCGCAGCTGTTGAGGCGAGTTGGCAACACGCAGCAGGAAGATACCCCGCATCCGTCGCCGCCGCGATTGCAATTCTCTTCTGCAAGTTGTTTTTTCCCCTCCGAGTTCGTGGGCGAGTTGCGCGAACCAGGCCGAATTGAGCAACGCCAGCCTGAATACAACAGTCTAACTCCTTGACCGGCCTATTGAAACAGGAAAGCCACCGTTGTGGCAAAAGGCGCAAACTCCATCGCAAGGGCTCGCGTGTTGGACGCGGCGTTGGTAAGGTCGCTCTACGCCGGGGGGGCCGGTCAAAAGAATCGTCGCTGAGGGCGAATTGTCAGTATCTACTTCAAACGGCGCCGCGACGTTCGAAAATGAGCAGGCCGCTTGGACAGTCATTCCACTTGCGCACCGTACACCGATGCAGGGATGGGCATGGACGCAGGCTTGTTTTGAAACGCATTATAGGGATGCATCTCCGGTCTTTGTTATAGCAAATGACCAGTCTGTCCCATGCGCCGCGATGGCTTTTGCGAAGCGTGGCTGGCTGGCGCCACAATTGTTTCTGGTTGGCGCAGAAGAAAATGGCGAGCCTGTCGATGCGCTTTACAAAGATGCGGCGAGTGCGGCGGCGCTGGCGGAAAAAGTTTGTGGGCTTGGGAGGGCGATCCGCTTTGGACATTTTCCGAAACACTCGCTTTTCTACGAGGCATTTGCCGCCATGGCTGGACGGAAGGGGATATTGCTTTCCGCGCCGGTGAATGGGTCGCCCTACATCACGCTCGACGAAGGATGGTGTGAGCCACTTTCGAAATTTTCATCAAGCCGGCGTTCCGATCTGCGGCGTATGATGCGCAAGTCGGAAAAAATGGGGACAGTCAGTTTTGAAGTTCTGGAACCCCACCCGGAGAGTGTTGATCGCCTGCTTGATGAAGCGATCGCTGTCGAAGCTAAGAGCTGGAAGTCGCGCTCCAAAACCGCAATTGCTGATAACGAAACCCAGGCTGCATTCTATCGGAATTACGCACGGCTCGCGGCGGCGGCCGGGACATTTCGAATCAGCCATATGAAAATTGACGGACAGCTCGTGGCGATGCAGCTGGCCGTTGACTATGATGATAGCTTCTGGCTTTTCAAGATTGGCTATGACGAGGCTTTCGGGGCCTGCTCGCCAGGAAATCTATTGATGCTTGAGACGATCAAGCACGCCGCCGAAAAGGGGCTCTCAACCTTCGAGTTTCTTGGCAAAGCCGCCGACTGGACGAAGGTCTGGACGGAGACTGAGCGACCCAATATCGCCTTACGTTACTACCCGCATTCGCTTTCGGGATACTTCTGTCTTGCGCGCGACGCGATTGGCGTTGCCGCTCACCGAATGCAAGAAAGGCTGGATACGCTGACCAGCAAGAACAAGAATGGCAAGTGACAAACAGGCCTTGCGCGTGGGCGTTATTCTTGGCGGTGATGCGTCGATCCCTGTCGGCGCTCTTCGCGTATTAGAGGCGATCAGCGAGGATGATCGATTCTCGTTAGACCAACTCGTCTGGGCAGGAGCAAACGACGTTCGGAGAAATTCGCTCTTTGGCGCCATAATGACGGTCGAGTCTGGGATGTTTTCCCGCTCGCGGGAATTTTCCGCCCCAAATTTCGCGCGGCGACGGCGTGAGCTACGAGATGCGCCTTTGGACGCTCTTGGTTCACAGATGGCCTGTGACGTCTATATCGATTTTACCTGCGATCCGCGCACGCTCGATCTTGCAAGCCGCGCCCGCTTCGGTCTTTGGCGGTTGTCATCCAACGATTGTATCGCGGGATTTTACGAAGCGCTAAACTCAGAACCGACAACTAATTCGATGCTGCTGCGTTACACGAACAGAGCCGACCCGCCGCGCGAAATCGCGGTCGCAACCTACAACACAAAGTTCGTTGCGTCGCGTAACGGGGCGTTTGTGCGAGAAAAAGCCGGTCAACTGATAATCCGGGAACTTAAGCGTATATGGCTCACTGGCGAAGTCGCGGATAATGGCGCCGCCAGAATCTCAAAGAAAGCGAGCCCGACTGCAGGCGATCTCTTGACTTATGGCAGCCGTCTTGTAGGCGCATTTGTCGGCCGCGCCAAAGAAATGTTCGACGGCAAAATAAGAGGACGGCCGGTCAATTTCATCCTGCGTTATGGGGATGGAAGAGCGGGTGATTTCGACCCGGCTGCCGGCGTCGATATCATCCCTGATGACCGCCATTTTTGGGCTGACCCGTTTTTGTTGCCGTATCGCGGAGAAACCTATGTTTTCTTTGAAGATTTCGACTACGCGCGCGGCCGCGGCCACATCAGTGTCGGACGTATCCGGGAAAGTCAATTTGAGCTTATCGGCCCGGCGCTCGTCACCAACTATCATCTCTCTTATCCCTATGTTTTCGAGGAAAGCGGAGAAATCTATCTGATACCAGAATCTTATGGGGCTGGGCGACTTGAAGTCTGGCGTCTACGCCGGTTTCCCGACAAATGGGAAATCTGTGCAACGGCGCTGGAAGGCGAACTTGCAACGGACAATGTGCTGACCTCTGTCGACGGTCAGTGGTGGCTCTTTACCAACATCTCAAATGATTCCTACATTGATCATTGCAGCGAACTGCACCTCTATAAAGTTGACGGGATCGCACTCAAATCGCTTGAGCCACACCCGCTTAATCCAGTTGTTATCGATTCAACAACGGCGCGTGGCGGTGGCCGCGTTTTTCGGCACGAAGGACGCCTTTTGCGTGCGTCACAGAACAACTCGCATGGTGTCTATGGCTATGGACTTAACCTGATGGAAATTCTTCGTCTGGATATGGAAGGTTACGAAGAAAGACTTTACCGCCGTATTGATCCGGACTTTGAACCGGGCCTCAATGGCTGTCATCATGTCGACTTTTTGAATGGCAAATATGTCATGGACATGCGCAGGAACGGACGCAGGCGCATTCACGCGGGCGGCGCTAATTCACGGTGAAGGCCAGGCGATTGCGGTTGCGTGGCCTAATTTTCGAAAGAGCGCCCGCCAAATCATCCAGATCACCTTCAAGGCGTTTGATGATCGCCTTATAAGCGAGATCAGATATTGGCGTTTCGCAAGCGCGCTTAATTGCCGCCGCGGCGCCGTCTGGCGTGACTTCTGATGGGTATAAAAGAAAATCCTCGCGGCCTGTTGTCGCAAAAAATTCATTAAGCTTCCGATTAGTCGTCAGACCAACATGGGGGATACAGTACGAGTAAGCGATAACGTTTGCGTGGAGTCGATGAGAAACAATCCCATCGCAGTCGCGTATCGTTGAGACAAGGTCATTTGGCGTCTTGCTGATTTCGGCGATGCGAATCTGACCTTCATCAAACGCTTTCAGCGCTGGCGCTGGGAAACATCGGCGTAAAAAGGATACATCGTCCGGTGCGCCGTCTGTAAACAAGAGGACGTCGAATTCGTTTCGGTTGATCGCCTTTACGCAGTCCCGGTAGAAGTCCTCGTTGGGGGCCGGGGTCGTTGTATCGCCAACGTCGCGGTGCAACTCGAGCGTTGCGGGGTTTGTTACGCACAGTCCGATCAACGGACGGTTTCGACGACGCTTTTCGTCGCTCGAGCCGAATCCATAGATAGCAGCGCCAAGCAGACCGGGATCGAGGGAAAGCCGAGGAGCGGAAATTTCTGCGCCATTGAAATTGCGCCGCCAGCGCTGCTGCGACAGGGAATCGCGAACGCTGGTCCAGATTAAATTGCAGCCGACAAAAGCCTCTTCGAATAAAGCCCGACCTTCTGGAGACCACCGCTCCCCGACACCGACGGCGTGAATGGCGATTGGCAGATTAAGGTTGCGGGCAATCGATGCCGCTGCGGCGATCTTCATTGGGAAATTCAAATCCGTATCCGCGAGCAGCTGGCCGCCCCCAAAAAGGACGACGTCGGCATTCTCCATTGCGCGTTGATAGCCTGGCATGAGTTTGCGCCGCACCATCAGTTCGAAAAGACGGGGGTAGACCGACTCTCTGATGCGCGGCGGCATTTTAGGCAACACGCCGATCGTCAGCGATCTCAGCAGTCCGTCGTAATCGCCGTACCCAGCGCGTCCGGCGAGGTCGCAATTGACAACCTCGATGCCTGGCAAGCGCTGTTTTAGGGCGTGCTCCAGGCATTCGGCGATGATGCCGTCACCGAGATTGGTGCTGAACTTGACGTTGACGAGGACGATTTTCACCAAATAACCCGACAGCAACGGCGCCCGAATGTGGATCAACCGTGCCAGATAGGTGATCGCGGTCTCAGGGGTAGGCCAAGGTTCCTGCTTAGGACAGCCATTTCACAAGCGCAACAATGACGACCCACAGGATTATGGTCGCCGCGCTTGCAAAAACGATATCGAGCGGACCGCGATCCGCGGCGCGGGCTGGAGCCTTCGCGCGCCTTGCCGTCGAAGTTGCCGATTGGGCCGTCGGAGCCAACAAACCATTGTCGGCGATGATCGCCCGGTTCTCGCGCCGGGCGTCCGCACGACGCGTCTGAGCTTCTACAAGCCGTTCCTGCATGAACCGTCCAGGTTTGCGACGATGGCGTTCGCCGCGACACGTGACACTCGCGCGTCTCCGTTGGCTGCGCCATATCAAGTAGCCTTAAATTCTCGACAAGTTCATCAAAGAAGCTAGTCATTAATAATATCTTACCGGCAGTTAACCGGCCACATTAGCGATTGTTAGGGAATTCAGAGTGCGCCGCGGCCGCTGATCACTACGCCAACCGTTTTCAACAATATCGCGAGATCTGTCAGGAATGACCAACGCCGCGAATAATCGACATCAAGCGCTACTCTTTCTTCGTAGGAGACGTCGTTGCGGCCGGATACTTGCCACGCGCCGGTAAGCCCAGGTCGGGTAAGGTAATAATATTCTATTGCGGGGCCGTAGCGGCTGATTTCGTCAACGGTAATTGGGCGGGGGCCAACGAGGCTCATGTCGCCATTCAGTACGTTGAAAAGCTGCGGCAATTCATCAAGGCTCTTGTGGCGAAGGAAAACCCCGATGCGCGTGATGCGGGGGTCGTTCCGCAGCTTCTGGTCAGCTTCCCAATCACTGCGAAACTGCGAGTCGCAAACGAGTATGTCCTTCAGCACTTCTTCGGCGTTAGGGATCATCGATCTGAACTTGTAGCAGCGGAACAAAACACCGTTTTTGCCGACGCGCTGATGGATAAACATTGCCGGTCCGCCGTCCATGCGAACAAGGAAGAACAAAACAACCATAAGTGGTGCGAAAAACACTAGCAAGACAATCGAGCCGAGGATGTCCAGTGCGCGCTTGGTGACTGGCGTGCTATGCAAAACATCTAATGTCGGGTCTTCGGTCCGCAAATCATTATCGCCGACGAAGCGCGAGCCAACGGGCGGCAAAATTACCCTGGGCGCATTGGTAAAACGAACCGGATCGCCGCCGTCGTCCGACGACGGCGCTGACGCCCTTGCCGCATTCTGACTAGTCATCTCCCCAAACCCCCAACCAACAAACAAACTTCAAACTGAAATTCACTTAGGACGTACACGGAAGGTGTGAACCGCCATTCCCCGGGCGCCCTTCGTTAATCTTAATTAATCCTTTTCGGTTCGGCAGCGCAATGGCGTTGAAAGGGAGTTTTTCAACGGAATTTCGCCTCAAGGGCGATTTAAAAATTTCCACACAACTGGGGCAAGAATCATGCAGAACTTGGCGCCGCCGGGATTAATGGTCAAAAGGCAGGTCGAATCCGTGCTGACGGAAGATATTTGTCATCGCTTTCTTGAATGCTGCTTTGTCAAATTTCCGAGCATGGCTTTTGATCGCGGCCGGATCGAAATCGCGCTCTGAACCCTCAAATCGTTCAAGCGCCCATTCAAGTCCGGCGCCTGAGTCGGTGTCGTACAAGATCCCGGTTTTCTCATGCACAACCGTTTCCCGGGCGCCGCCCCTATTGAGGGCGATGACCGGCAGACCGGCCGCCATCGCCTCGACCGGCGTCATGCCAGAATCCTCTTCACCGGGAAACACCAATGCGCGGGCGGACGCATAGGCCCGCCGCAAGACGTCGTCATTGACCCGTCCCACGAATTTGACCGTGTCGCCGGCCATGGACTTGAGCGCCGCCGCGGCCTCGCCGTCGCCAATTACGACAAGCTTTTTCTTAAGGCGTGTCGCCGTCTCAATGGCGATTTCCGGTTTTTTATAGGCGGTTAGCTGCCCTACCCATAAATAGGCACCGGCAAAGGCGTCGTCCGTGCCGCTGGCGTCGGTTGAAAAGCTATCGACATCAACTGGCGGGTGGACCACCTCGGCGTTGCGCCGATAGTATTTCTCTATCCGGGCCGCGACAAATTGGGAGTTAGCGACAAAAGTATCAACCCGAGCCGCTGCGGTGACATCCCACTGGCGCAATTTATGGGCGAAATACGGAAACGTCCACCTTGCAAGCAATCCGGCGTTGTCGTGATAGAGGTGATAATGATCCCAGATATAGCGCATCGGCGAATGACAATAACAAATATGGCTAGATTCCGGGCCGGGGATAACACCTTTGGCGGGGCCGGACTCGCTCGAAATCACAAGATCGAATTCGCCAAGGTCAAGTTCTTCCAGCGCCAGCGGCATCAATGGCAAATAGGATTTGTACCGCGTGTTGGCGAATGGTAGGCGTGAAATGAATGTCGTGCGGATTTCGTGGCCAGGATAGAGCCGCGCTGCCAGCGCCGCATCGGCGACATGGGTAAAAATAACTGCGTCTGGGAAGAGCTCGCAAAGCGCCTGAACGACCTTTTCGCCGCCCCGCTCTGCGACAATCCAGTAGTGAATAATAGCCGTTCGCAAGCTTATCGCTCCCAATTCGCACGCTTTCCTTCAAAGCTGTCGCGCAGATTCATGCCCAAGTCACGCGAGGTGTCGCCGAAAGCTTTGTAAATCCACGCTTTTCGCGCAACCGGGCAGCGAAAAAAGTAAGCCCCGCTCCCGCTAGAAGCGACTTGCCGGAACTTCGCCTGGCATCCGGCGAGGCAAGGACGAGGCACGCAGGGAACATGGTCGTCGCGAATCACGAAAGTCGTTGTGAGAACAGATTTTATTGATTAATCTTAACCCTCACTGGGGGTCTGGGTAATGAAGAGATCAAGCGGAATTCTGGCGATTGCAGCGCTCGTGGCGGCCATTGTGCTATCAGGATGTGCGAGCGCAGGCTCGTCGGACGCCGTCGTCGCTGAGGACGGCGCATTGCAACTTGATGATTACCGCCTCGGACCTTCGGACAAGGTCCGGCTGATCGTCTATGGCGAACCGGATCTTTCCGGTGAATTCTCGATCAACGCCCGCGGCCAGATCTCGTTGCCACTTCTCGGCGAAGTCGATGCGGCCGGACTGACGATTGAAGAAATGCGCAAGAAAATTTCGGCGGGATTGTCGGCTGGATATGTCAAGGATGCGCGCGTGGCCGCAGAGGTAGTTGAATACCGCCCTTACTATATACTCGGTGAAGTCGGCGCGCCTGGCGAATATCCCTACAGTTCCGGCATTACAGTCTTCAAAGCTGTCGCTGCGGCGAAGGGATTTAGCTACCGGGCGAATAAGGGATCTGTGTTCATCAAGCGGGCGAACAGCGATCTAGAAGTAAAATATAAGATGACGCAGAAACTCCTGGTTTATCCGGGGGATGTCGTCCGCGTCGGAGAGCGGTTCTTTTAGGGGTTGACCGGGCCGCTGGTCGATTTCTGTGGGGCTAAAGCCGCAAGGCTTTAGGAGAGAACACCGGGCCGGAAATCGTTGCGTTAATTGGGGACTGGGATAGTGGTGGGAAGTGTAAGGCTGAAGTCGCGCGATGCGAGCGCAATTTGGTGCGCGCGAAACCTTGCGCTTTGCGCGTTTGTGTGCGCCGGCGTTGCGATGGTCACGCCCGCAAAAGCTCAGGAAAGCGCCGATCAGGATGTTAGTCCAAATTTGAGCGTTGCCGAACGCTTCGGCCAGAATTTTGGCGTCGATGGGATTAGAAGCGGATCCTTCCTTCTATTTCCGACGCTGACCTATGCGCAAATTTATGACGACAACATCTTCAGCGATGAGATCCTAAAAACAGATGATTTTATCGCTGACGCCAGCGCATCACTGGCGCTGCGGTCGGATTGGGACGTGCATGGCGTCGATTTCCTTTCGACCGTCCACCGCCTTCAATACTTCGACAATACGAGTGAATCCACCACCGATTACGGGTTCCGTGGTCGCACAGAGTTCGATTTATCGCGGCGGTCGACAGCGACCTTCACCGGCGGTTATGCGAAGTCGACAGAGGCGCGCCGTTCTTTGCAGACAGTGTTCGGGCAAAACCCAGTGCAATTTAGCGTGCTAACCACTGCAGCGGATTTTGACCTGCGCCAGACGCGGTTTCGCGAGCAGTTTGGCGTTTCCTACACCAAGGACAATTACAGTGATGTCGCGACCCTCGATGGGCTTGGAATCATTGATCAGGATTTCAGGGACCGCGAGGTCGTGGCTGCCTATTTCCGTCAATCGCTTCGCGTGCGCCCAACCGTTGCACTATTCGGGGAAGTAAGAGGCGACCAGCAGCGTTTTAATTCCGATCAGGCGCTGCTTGGCGTCAGGCAGGACTCTGACGGTTACGGCGGCAGCATCGGCGTCGCTCTCGACATCAACAAAGTTGCGCGTGGCGAGATTGGCGTCGGTTACCAAAAACGCGATTACGACGACCCGTTGTTCGAGGATATTTCCGGCCTAAACGTTAATGCGGAACTTGAATATTTTGTTTCGGACCTGACGACGGTGAGAATCGCGGTGCAGCGTTCAATCCAGAACACGGCTCTGATCGGCGTCGCTGGCTATTACGCCAATGGCGGTACGATTACTGTTGAGCATGAATTGTTGCGTTCACTCATGCTTGTTGCGACCGCCGATTATCGGCGAGACGATTTCCGCGGCATAGACAGGAATGATGAGTTACTTCGGCTTTCCGGCGGCGCTGATTACGCCTTTCGTAGAAACATCGTGCTGAGTGTCCGGTATATATATCTCGACGTGAATTCAACCGGCGTGGCGGCGCGTCCTGGATTCAACGAGAATGTCTTTCGCGTCGGTATTGAGTTGAGGCGTTAAAGGTCGGCGGCGCGGGGTGGCTAGGGGATCGGATGACGTCTACCAAGAACAGTGAATCCTTCGACGACGTAGAAGATCTCGTTGACCTTCGCTCCGTTTGGGTCGGTTTGCGCCGGCGCGCGGCGCTCTTCGTCGGGGCGGGCGCGGCCGTTTTCGCCGCCGTCGCGGCTTATGCTTTTCTTTCAACCGAACTCTACACTGCGGAAACCTCCTTGATGATCGAGCCGAAGACGCAAGTCTTCGCTTATGGCGCGGAAGTTCTTGGCCAAACCGCTGCAGATCCGACCATGGTCGATACCGAAGTTGAACTCCTGCGCAGCCGGGCGATGGCCATTCGGGTCAATAATCGTATGCGCTCCTCTGATCTCGACCTGGCAGAAGCGGATCGGAAAGAAAAAGCCAAAGTCAAGGACGATTTCTTTTCTCGCCGACTTTCGTCAATCGCCGCAGATCTCGCCGCGCTTCAATCCAAGCGAAACACTATGGAGGCCGCTGTTGAATTGACGGAGTGGAGCGAGGGCTCCAACGCGAGTGATGAAAAGTCGATTGCCAATATCGCCGCTGCTGAGGCTGCGGTTGCGCAGAACGCCTTGATCCCAATGGAAGCGAGCGACGAAAAGTATGACGAGGCTACGGCGCCTATCGGTCTGGCTATAGCTGGCGAAAGCAGTGATGCGACCAGCGATGAAGCAATCGCCTCCGCTGCGGCGCTCAGCATAGTTCGGCGGGCGGAAAACAGCGGCGCCATTAACAAGCTTATGAAGAATCTGGAAATCCAGCGCGTTGGCACGACATTCCTGATCAAGGTGCGGCATAGCGATCCGTCGCCGGAAACAGCAGCGGAAATCGCGAATGCCTACGCTGAGGAATACATTCTTCAACAGCTTGAGGCGCAGTATGACGAGCTTCGTCAGGCTAATAGCTGGATTGATGCGCGGCTCGCGACTTTGCGTCAGGAGGTGCGGGCGGCTGACGCCGCGGCCGCGCAATACCGCGCCGACCAGGGGCTGGTTGATGTTAGCGGCGAGTCTTTCTCTGCAAAAGCGGTGACCGGAATAGCAACCGAACTGTCTGCGGCGCGCACTAATTTCGCGAGCGCACAGGCGCGGTACAGCACGGTCAAGCGGCTCGTCGATAGCGGCGCCCCGTTCGACTCAATTAGCGAAGTCATGACTTCGACCGTGGTCTCGGGCCTTCGCACGAGCTACGCGGACTTGATGCGCAAGCGCGCAGAGCTCAGTGTTCGCTATGGCGACATGCACCCGGAGGTCAAAAAACTTAATGAAGAAATGGCGGCGCTTAATGCGCAAATTCAGTCTGAACAAAATCGCGTTGTGGAAGGGCTGAGATCCGAGGTAAGTTTTGCCGGCGCGCAGGTGCGCTCGCTTGAGCAAAACCTCAAAGGCGCACAGGGTGAGATGGCGACAAACAACAAGGCGCTGGTCAAACTCCAGGAACTGGAGCGCGACATTGAAGCGACCCGAGGCGTCTACGAAGCCCTGCTTAATCGTCAGAAAGAACTGAACGAGCGCGATCAGTTGGCGAACGCCAACGCCCGGATCATTGCTCGCGCTGAGCCGCCGCAGACGCCATCCAAACCCCGCAAGAGCCTGATCCTCGCGGGTGGTCTGCTTCTCGCGCTAATGATTGGCGGCGCGTCGGCTTTCGCCGCGGAGTCTATCGACACACGCGTTCGCAACACCCACGACGTTCGCCACGAGTTCGGGCCGAATGCGCCTGTGGTCCTGGTGCCGCGGATCCAGTCCCGCTTGCTTTTCCGTCAGAGGCGCAGTGACGATGTCGTTAGGCGTTACATCCAGGAAGAGCCGGAATCGACATTTGCCGAGTCGTTGCGTGATTTGCGCATGTACCTGAAGTCGGCGCAACGTGAACTGAACCATGCGCCGGCAATTGCCTTTTCGTCTGTGTTCAAAGGCGAGGGGACAACAACGATCTCTTTTTCATTCGCCAGCCTGCTCGCGTCTGGCGGGGCTCGCGTCGCCTATATTGAGTATCCGACAAACGCGACACACTTCTTCAAGACCACGGAAAGGCGCGAGGATTTGAGTGTTGATGACGGGCCCCGGCGGCTTTCCGATGAATCGGGCAGTGCGGGGGGAAACCTCTATTTGCCGGAAAGCGTGCTTGATAGAGGCGTACGCGATTTGGCGGTTTCCTCGTCTGGTGATGCCGAGTCTGACGTCGGCCGCAGTGAAATGTCTCCATCACCCATGATAAGTATTTCCGTCGGTGACCGCAGTTTCGTTCCGACGCAAAGACTTTGCGGCGTACAAATGCTCGAAGTTGAGACTAAATCCGGCCTCAGTGAAGAATTTGATATTTCAATTTTCGACTCGATGATCGAAAAACTGCGCAAGGAATATGATTACGTCATTATCGATGCGCCGAGCATCCTTGGCCGGAATGAAGGCAGCGCCATTGCCTCGGCGGCGGACTTTACCTTCATGATCATGGAGTGGTGTTCGACAACGCGTGGCGCCGCGCGCGCCGCGACGCAACGGCTTCTCGACATGCGCGCGCGCGTTCTGAGTTTTGTCGTCAACAAAGTTGATGAAAAGCAGCGTTATTATTTCCGACCTGAAGACCGGCAGTTTTTCTTCCGGAAAAATGGTTGATGCGCCGCTGATCGATGCGAAAAATCGTTGCGCGGGCGTCGCGCTATTCGGTTGTGTGATGGTGAGTATTCTATGACTAAAACTTCGGTCGTCAGAAAAGTTACTTTGGCGTTCTTTTGCGCCGTGATTTGCAGCTGCTCGACGGCGCCATTTCCCTCGCTTGACGACGCTTACACGCCGGAGGGTGCGCCGGACATTGACCTTGGCGCTTACAAGATCACCCTCAATGAGGAATTCAATCGTATAAAAGCGACATCAATACGTTGCGGGGTGAAGGGATGGTATGCGCATACGCCGTGGGACGGCGATTTTGGCGCGTCGCGGTTTGGCGATCCCTCGCGTGATTTTCCATTTGTTGCAAAACGCGGAATGGTTCGTATCGAAGCGTCAAAAGATCCCAGCGGCCGCTGGTTTTCGGGGCTCTTGTCGTCCCGTAATGCCTGCGGTGAGGGTTTTGCACAGCAATATGGTTATTTCGAGATGCGCGCCTTGTTGCCGAAGGGCGACGGGTTCTGGCCGGCGTTCTGGCTGGTTGGCGCTGAACACCGCGAGTTTACAGCTGAAGTCGATGTTTTGGAAATGCATACGACGCGCCCGGATAAGATCGAGTCGGCGCTGCATGTGTTTCCGCATACGGAGAATGGGCCGTCAGTTAACCTTGGCTCGTCTGTCATGACCCCGCCGGATGCGATGTCGAGCGGTTTTAACACCTACGGGGTCAGCGTCGAGGAAGATTTCACGGTCTTTTATTTCAACCGGCGGGAATTTTGGCGAGAGCCGACCCCGAAAGAGTTTCACCAGCCGCTTTCCGTCCTGCTCGATCTCGCGATGGAAGCGGATGATATCAACGACAGCACGCCCAACCCCGCTTATATGTATGTCGACTATGTGAAAGTCTTCTCGCGGCGATAGTGGCCAGCCTGCATGAGAGATCTTCTGGCGGCATTTTTGGCGTAAAATCATATAATCTCGTCATAATTAGCGGAATCTGCTATAATATTGCGCTATTAAGACGTTTCCACCCCATATTGACATGTTCCCCTTTTGTTCTCTTCAATGAGGAATGCATGACATTTCGCCATACGCTTTGTGGTCCCCTGCGCCATGAAACCGAAACCGGATTTTCAACAGCTTCGCCAGCGCATCGCTGCGCAGGAACGCCGGGCGCTGGAAAGCTGGCCGCCGGTTTCGCTCGGTGCGTCAGCGCTTGACCATAAGCTGCCCGGCGGCGGGCTGGCGGCGGGGGCGCTGCACGAATTTCTGCCGGCGACGCCCGGCGATATTGCCGCGCTTGCCGGATTCAGCCTCGGCGTTCTGGCGCAAATACTCCGTATGCATGCTGGTTTTGTTCTACTGGCGCTTCCGAGCTTTCATGCTCTTCGCGAGGGTGCGTTTTATCCGGTTGGACTGACGGCTTTGGGGTGCGATCCGGACAGGTTGGTGCAATTGCGCGCGCCCAAAGGCGAAAGTGTGCTCTGGGCGATGGAAGAGGGGCTTGCAAATCCGGCGCTAGCGGCGGTTGTTGGCGTCCTTCCCGGCAATGATCGCGCTTATGATTTCACGGCAAGCCGCCGCCTCGCCATGCGCGCCGCGGCAAGCGGCGTCACGGCGCTTCTCATCCGCAGTCAGCGCGCGCCGGGTGATGCAACAGCGGCGCAAACGCGCTGGTCCATCGCTGCGGCGCCGAGCGAGGCGAGAGTCTGGGCGGGCGGGCGCATGCCGGGGCTGGGGGCTCCGCAATGGCAGGTCGAATTGACGAAATCAAAAAGTGGGGCGCTCGGGGAATGGCGTGTTCGGTGGGATGATGAAACGTTTTCTTTCCGTCTGGCTGCCGCACTGGCCGATCGAGCGCCAGTTCGCGGCTCAGTTCGCGGCTCAGATCGCGCGTCTGTCGCTGTCAGCAACATGCCGCGAAGATGGGTCGCGGCGTCCTAAGGCGGCGCCTCTCGTCTTGTCGGCGATGGACCGGCAAGGCCAGCGTATTACTGCGGTCAATGCAGCGGCGGACAAGCTTGGATTCTATCCGGGGATGCCGCTTGCTGATGCACGCGCCATCTATCCTTCATTGATTGTCAAGCCTGCCGATCACCAAGGCGACCACGCCACGCTGGTGCGGTTGGCGCTGTGGTGCCAGCGCTATAGTCCCCATACGCGCATTGACGCCCCGGACGGTCTCGCCATTGATAGTACGGGCTGCGCGCATCTCTTCGGCGGTGAAGCGATGATGCTGAAGATCATCGCTCGCCGGTTGCAGGCATTCGGACTAACAGTGCGGCTTGCGGCGGCGCCAACGATTGGCGCGGCCTTCGCGCTCGCACGCCATGCGCCGGGTGCGTTGACGATTGTCACCGACGAGACGCTGCACAATCATCTGGCGCCTTTGCCCGTGGCGGCGCTGCGCCTTGAAGAGCCTGTCGTCGCTGCGCTTAAAAAACTTGGCCTCAAAAATATCCGCGATCTTCTTGGTAAGCCACGCGCGCCGCTGGTTGCGCGTTTTGGATCAGCGCTCGTCGAGCGGCTCGATCAGGCCTTTGGCAGGGAAGCGGAGAGTTTTTCTCCCTTGTCGCCGCCGCCCTCTTATCGCGCCGAGCAGCGCTTTGTTGAGCCGTTGACGACGATTGCCGCCATCGAATGCGCCGTCGATCGTCTGGCGAACGATCTTGCCGATATGCTGATCAAAGCAGGGAAGGGCGCCCGTCAGGTGACGCTGTCTCTCTTTCGCGTCGATGGCTGGTCGCAGCGGCTTGACGTGCAAACAAGCGCGCTCGCCTTAAGCCGTGATGCGGCGCACCTGGCGCGGCTCCTCAGCGAGCGTCTTGACGCCATCAAGGACCAGACCGGTTTTGGATTTGAAGCCGCCACGCTCGACGCGTTCAGGGTCGAAAAATATTTTTCGAATCAAAGCGTGTTGAAAGTCGCCGGAGAGGCGCAGGAAAGCCCTGATGATCTGGCGCGCCTTCTCGACCGTCTCGCCAACCGGTTCGGCGCGGACAATGTCATGCGCTTTGCGCCTGTTCCAAGTTATATCCCTGAGCGTTCGGTGCAGATCACGTCGGCGCTTCAATCGTCGCCTCAGGACGACAGCCGCCATGACTGGAAAGCACATGCACGTATGCTGCAGGGGGGTGATTTTATCGGGCGGCCGGTTTTGATGTTCGCGTCGCCTGAACCTGTAACGACGCTTGCCGAAGTTCCTGATGGTCCGCCCATCCGGTTCAAATGGCGGCGTGTTTCCCATCGCATCACCAAAGCTGACGGGCCGGAACGGATTGCGCCGGAATGGTGGCGCATGAACGCAGAAGAAAGCCGTCAGACACGCGACTATTATCGGGTCGAGGATGAGGCGGGGCGCCGCTTCTGGCTCTATCGTGACGGACTGCATGAACGTGAAGGCGACACGCCACGCTGGTTCATTCATGGAGTGTTCGCATGATACGTCCAGCCTATGCCGAGCTTGGCGTCACGACGAATTTCAGCTTTCTCAAAGGCGCGTCGCATCCTCATGAACTGGTCGAAACCGCCGCCAGGCTTGGCCTTACCGCGCTTGGTGTTGCTGATCGCAATTCGCTCGCCGGCGTCGTGCGCGCTCATAGTGCGGCGAAAGAATTGGGCGTGCGCCTTGTGATCGGCGTCCGTCTTGTGCTCGTCGGCGGGTTTGAAGCGTTATGCTTTCCGGTTGACCGGGAGGCTTACGGGCGTTTGACGAGATTGCTGACGATTGGCAAGCGCCGCGCGCCGAAAGGCGAATGTCATCTTTATAGCGATGATCTGACGATGCTGGGCGCCGGCCAGCGGTTCATTGCGATGGCGCCTTATGACCTTGACGCGGTTTTCGCCGGACAACTCGCGGACTTTTCCGCGACGTTTTCCGGTCAGGTTTTTCTCGCCGCAAGCCCCTGTTATCGCGGCAATGAACGGGCGCGTTTTGCGGCTCTCACGGCGCGCGCCGCCTCGGCAAAGGCGCCGTTGGCGGCGACGAATGACGTGCTTTACCACGCGCCAGAGCGACGCCCTTTACAGGATGTGCTTACCTGCATTCGTGAACATTGCACAATCGATGCGGCGGGATTTCGCCTGCAGCGAAATGCTGAAAGGCATCTCAAGCCGCCAGAGGAAATGCTACGCCTGTTTGCTGGTTATGAAGACGCTGTCGCGCGGGCTTGCCAGGTCGCCGATGAATGTCGTTTTTCGCTGGACGAACTCTCCTATGATTATCCCGACGAGCCGACGGGAGAAAGCGCAACGCCGCAGGAAGAACTGGAGCGGCTGACAACGATCGGAGCGGCGGTACGGTTTCCTCAAGGCGTGAGCCAGGATTTGCGGAGCCGTATTGACCATGAATTGCGGCTGATCGCCGATCTCAAATACGCGCCTTACTTTCTTACCGTACACGATATTGTACGCTTTGCGCGCGCGCAGGACCCGCCAATCCTCTGTCAGGGGCGCGGCTCGGCCGCCAATTCCGTGGTTTGCTTTTGTCTTGGCGTCACAGCGGTCAATCCGGCGGAAGTCGATCTGTTGTTCGAACGGTTTATTTCCGCTGAGCGCGGCGAGCCGCCCGATATCGATATCGATTTCGAGCATGAGCGCCGCGAAGAAGTCATTCAATATATTTACAGGAAGTATGGCCGCCACCGCGCCAGCCTGACTGCGACGGTGATCAGCTACCGCTCGCGCAGCGCCCTGCGCGAGGTTGGCAAGGCGATGGGGCTTTCGCCCGACAGCGTCGGTGCGCTCGCCGGGTTGAACTGGGGTTCTTCCTCAAAGCCGCCAAAGGAACAGCGGGTGCGCGAGGCGGGGCTTGATCCGGCTGATACGAGGCTTGCGCAGACACTGGCGCTCGCCGGCCAGATTATCGGCTTTCCGCGTCATCTGTCGAAGCATGTCGGCGGTTTTGTCATTACGCGGGGCGCGCTTGATGAAGTTGTGCCGATCGCCAATGCCGCCATGCAGGATCGCACAGTGGTCGAGTGGGACAAGGATGATCTTGACGCGCTCAAGATCTTGAAAGTCGATGTTCTGTCGCTCGGCATGCTGACCTGCTTGCGCAAGTCCTTTGATCTTCTGAGTGCGCATTATGGCTGCGATATGGGGCTTGCCGCCGTGCCGCGGGGCGACAAGCCGACTTATGCGATGATCCAGAAGGCGGACACGGTCGGGGTCTTCCAGATTGAAAGCCGCGCCCAGATGTCGATGCTGCCGCGTCTCAAACCGAAGAATTTTTACGACCTCGTCATCGAGATTGCGATTGTCCGTCCCGGCCCCATTCAGGGAGACATGGTTCACCCTTATCTGCGGCGGCGGCTGGGGAAAGAGCCGGTTGACTATCCTTCCGAGGAATTACGGAAAGTTCTTGAAAAGACCTGCGGCGTGCCGTTGTTTCAGGAACAGGCAATGAAAATCGCGATCGTCGGCGCCGGTTTTACGCCGACTGAAGCCGACCGGTTGCGGCGCGCCATGGCGACCTTCCGGCGCAATGGCGACATTGGCAATTTCCGCGAGAAATTCATTGGCGGGATGATCGGTAATGGCTATACGCCGGATTTCGCTGAACGGTGTTTCAAACAGATCGAAGGGTTCAGCAATTACGGATTTCCGGAAAGCCACTCGGCGAGCTTTGCGCTTCTTGCTTACGCTTCCGCCTGGCTGAAATGTCATTATCCGGATGTATTCGCCTGCGCGCTTTTGAATTCGCAGCCCATGGGGTTCTATTCAACATCCTGCATTGTACGCGATTTTCGCGATCATGGAGGTGAAGTCCGGCCGGTCGATATCAATCACAGCTTGTGGGACCATAGTCTTGAAGCTATCGACAGCGATGATGGCGGGCGCCGGTATGCGTTGCGGCTGGGCTTCCGTCAGATCAAGGGCTTTCGCGAGGAAGCAGCGCGCCAGCTTGTCGAAGCGCGTGGGGACCGGTTCAGCAGCGTTCGCGATCTTTATTTCCGGGCTCATATCGGTATGGGGTCTGTCGAACGCCTCGCGCATGCTGACGCCTTCCGGTCGATTGATCTTGACCGGCGGGCGGCGCTCTGGGCGATCAAGGGTCTTGGCGGCCATCTGAGCAAACCAGGCGCGGTCGAGGATCTCCCGCTGTTTGCTTCTGCCGTCATTCCTGCGCGCGCGGGCTCTATGACATCGTTTCAGGATGAAGAGCATGTTGACCTTCCGGCCTTGCTGCCAGGTGAGCATGTCATGGAAGATTACGATGCGCTGCGTCTTTCGCTGAAGGCGCATCCTGTATCTTTTATCCGCGATGAGTTGTCCCGCCGCCGCATCCTGTCCGCGCTCATGCTGCACGATCACCCGGCAGGGCGCAGTGTTGAGATCGCCGGTCTCGTTCTCGTACGCCAGCGGCCGGATACGGCGAGCGGCGTTATTTTCATGACGCTTGAAGACGAAAGCGGAATCGCCAACATAATTGTCTGGCCGAAAGTCTTTGAGGAATACCGGCGCACCGTTCTTGGTGCGCGCATGGTGTCTGTCCGCGGTGTTTTGCAGAAAGAACAGGGCGTCATTCACGTGATTGCGCGGCGCCTTTCCGATCTTACCCCTGATCTCATGGCGGCGATGATGGCGAGAGCCCCAATGCCGCAGCACCCGCAGCCCTCCGCCCCGCGCCGCCACCCCCGAAATGTTGAGGTTCTCCCCCGGGGACGGAATTTCCACTGATTGTCTTCCATGGCGGGACCGGCGTAGGGTCGCCGCACGCTGTCACGCAAAACTGGGAATCTATAGTGAAAAAATCCGCTCGTCTTGTATCCGCCCTTCTGGCCTCCGTCTGTTTCGCCGGAACGTCTTTGGCCAAGGACGCCGCACTTGAATCAAAATTTGACGCCGCAATTGACCCCGCGGAGATGAACGGCTGGCTGAAAGAAATGGCGTCAGAGCCCAATCATGTCGGATCGCCGCATGACAAGGCAAATGCGGAAATGACGCTGAAGCAGTTCCAGGGCTGGGGATGGGACGCCAAGATCGAGACCTTCAACGTCCTCTATCCGACGCCCTTGAAAGTATCGCTCGACCTTTTGGGAGACGCCGCCTTCGCAGCGACGCTGACCGAGGCGCCGGTGCCGGGTGACGACCCGACGAATACGGACAAGGCGCTGCCGGCCTATCTTGGGTATCAGGGCGACGGCGATGTAACGGCCCCGATTGTCTATGTGAATTACGGCATGCCGGATGATTACGAGACACTGCAGCGCATGGGCGTTTCGGTAAAAGGCAAGATCGTCATGGCGCGCTATGGCGGCGGCTGGCGCGGGCTGAAACCGAAACTTGCACAGGAACACGGTGCGATCGGCTGCATCATCTATTCCGACCCGCATGAAGACGGCTACGCGATGGATGATGTGTACCCGAAAGGTGCCGCCCGGCCGGCGCAAGGCATCCAGCGCGGCTCCGTCATGGACATGCCAACCTACCCCGGCGATCCGCTGACTCCCGGCAGAGGCGCAACGGAACACGCCAAGCGCCTGTCGCGCAAAGACGCCAAGACTGTGCTTAAAATTCCGGCGGTTCCGATTTCCTATGGCGACGCACAGAAGTTTCTCGCCGTGATGGGCGGGCAGGTCGCGCCAGGAAACTTCCAGGGCTCGCTGGGCGAGGGATATCATCTTGGCGATGACGACGCGGCCCAAGCCCATCTCGTCGTTCAATCCGACTGGAGCCTCAAAACCATCTACAACGTCGTCGCAACAATGAAAGGATCGGACTACCCCGATCAATGGGTCTTGCGCGGCAATCATCGCGACGGCTGGGTGATGGGCGCCAGCGATCCCTTGTCCGGTCACATTGCGATGATGGGCGAAGCCAAAGCAATCGGCGCGCTCGTCAAAGACGGCTGGATGCCAAAACGGACCCTCGTCTATCTTTCGTGGGACGCCGAAGAACCGGGCCTCATCGGTTCGACGGAATATGTCGAGACCCATGCCAGTGAACTCCTCGCCAAAGGCGTCATCTACATAAACTCAGACGCCAACGGACGCGGCTTCCTTTACGCCGGAGGCAGTCACTCGCTGCAGCATTTCGTCAATGATGTGGCGCGAGACGTGACTGACCCGCAGACGAACGTGTCAGTTGATGCGCGTGCGCGCGCTTATCTCTCTGCGGCGGCGAGCGCCGAAGACGCCAGCGCAGACTCCAAAAAAGACGGCCTGATTGCAACCGATCCTTCAAAGGATCTTCCGATAAGCGCGCTCGGATCGGGATCGGACTATACCGCGTTCCTGCAGCATCTGGGGCTTGCAACACTGCATGTTGGCTATGATGGCGAGGGAAATTCCGACGGCGTCTATCACTCGCTCTATGACGACTATGCGCATCACAACACCTTCGTCGATCCGGGTTCGGTCTATGGCGGCGTCCTTGCAAAAACCATCGGGCGCATGGTGCTTCGCGTCGCCGACGCCGATCTTCCGCCAGTCCAATACAGCGATTTCGCTTTAACAGTCGCGGGCTATCTCGACGAAGTAAAAGCGCTCGCCGACGGTCGGCGCGCGACCGCCGAAGCGCAGGCCGCCGCGTTGAAGTCAGATGCGTTCACATTGGCGCACGATCCGAAAAAACCAAAGGGCGCGCCAACGGCGCTGAAACCCGTACCGCATTTCAACTTTGCGCCGCTCGAAGACGCCGCCGCCCGGCTCACAAAAAGCGCCGCCGCTTATGACAAGGCGATCGCCGCCAAAGGAGAGGGACTGGCCGCGGACAAGAAGGCGAAACTCTTCGCGCTCTCGCGCGAAGCAGAGCAGGCGTTGATGTCGGATACCGGCCTTCCCGGCCGACCGTGGTTCCGCCACATGATCTATGCGCCGGGGACGTTGACCGGTTACGGCGCCAAGACTCTGCCGGGCGTCCGCGAAGCCATCGAACAGGAGCGCTTTGCCGAAGTCGACAAATATTCAGCGATTACCGCGGCCTCGCTGCAGCGCTATGCCGACAAGCTGGACGCCGCGGTTAAGCTGATGGGAGATTAGGGATTATTGATGAGCAATTGGGCTTTCACCTGAGCCATGATGGCGAGCGGGCGGCCTTCATTGTCTTCGAAGAAATTCATCCATTCTTCGGTTCCGTCGGCATGCCTATGAATCATGTGCGGCGCCTTGCCGTTCGGCGGGGGTCAGTACGTCGTCATGCGGCGGCCGGCCACGCTTGTCGTTCTCGCTCATGGAAGAAAATCTAGAGGAAGGTAAGTCGAATTACGCTACCCGCCGCAAAGGCGAGCTGCCGTTGACTTCAACTTACAGCCGCATAGATTCCGGTCATGCCTGAAACCTACTCTTTTTTTGCGACCCAAATTCGCCGCGCGGTCTTGCCAAAGGCAAAGGCCATCAACGGCGATATCATTGCCGCGGCGCACTCCTTCGCTGAGGATGACACGGCGGGGCAGCGTTGGTGCGAGGAAAACTCCTATCCCGGCTACACGTCCTATGGCTCGCTCAATGATCTGGCGAGGCGCGCTCCATGCTTTGCGACGCTTGCGAAGCTTCTCGACGCCGAGGCGGCAGCCTTTGCAAAGGATGCTCACTTCGATCTGGGCGGAGGCCGGCTTAAGCTCGACACATTGTGGATCAACGTGCTCGATCCGGGCGGATTTCATTCGGGGCACATTCATCCGCATTCGGTGATTTCGGGCACATACTACGCCGCTGTGCCGGATGGAGCCGCGTCTCTGAAGTTCGAGGACCCGCGCCTTGCGATGATGATGGCGGCGCCAATGCGCCGCGACGATGCGCCCGAAGCCATGCGAAATTTTGTCTACCTGGCGCCCGAACCGGGGATGGTGTTGCTGTGGGAAAGCTGGCTGCGTCATGAAGTAGTGCGCAATTTGTCTGACGAGCCAAGAATATCGGTCAGCTTCAATTTCAGCTGGTCATAGCTTGAGGGCTGCGGCCGCCACTGGCGCAGGCTATACCCCAATTTCGCGAATTTTCTCCAACTCATTGAAGTTGAAGGCAAACAAAAATCCATCCTACACCTTGCGGCAGGCCTTATGATGGCGGTGTTGGTATGCTCGAGATGGAGTACGCGTTGCCTTACCGTCGTCTCAACGAATTGCGCTGTCTGACGCCGCTCCTTGCCGGCTGGTTGAGTGCGGATTGTGCGGACAATAACGCTGGACACCGCGGCGTTGCTCAAAACTGGAAGGACAGCAGCGTCAAAACCGACCGCATATTACGGACTCTTGCGCAATCCGTACGTCATCCAGCGCGTGCCGATTTTCTCATCGAAGACCTCAAACCCGTTGGCCGCCAGAATAGCGGCGCATTCGATATTGGTGCGTCTGCCCTGACGTTCAGCGCCGGTGTCGAGGGCGATGGCGCGGACCAGCGGGAAGGCGGCGCCAATTCCTTCGAGAACTTCTGGTTCAGCGCCTTCCGCATCGCATTTGATGAGGTCAATGCGCGTCAGCGCGTTGGTGAGGGCAAAGGTTTCAATTCTAACAGCGCGCTTCCGGACGCGCGGCCCATCGGCGAAGACCGACGAATCCGCCCGCCCCGGCGCAATCGCGAAATCGATTTCGCCATCTTCTTTCCAGATTACATCGTCAAAGGCCAAAGCGCCGCTGAGGCTGGAGGTGTTTCTCCTGAGGCAGGCAAAGACTTGGGGGTCTGGTTCAAACGAGAAAACACTCGCTCCGTAACGGGCGCAGACATGCGTGAATTCGCCTGCATTGGCGCCGATGTCGAGAACGACACTGTCGGCGGAGAGCGTCACATGCCGCCCGATGCCATATTCGCGCTCCAGCCTGTCGAGCCGCGCCGCCCAACCCTTTCGATAGAGCTTCCAGCGCAGGGGCGACGGGACGGAGATCCGCATGCCGTCAACAGCAACAAATATCCCCTCCGGCGATTCCTCAAGTCCGACACCGACATTGCCGTCAAGTCTGAGCGCCGACAGCACATGCTGACGAGCGAGTTTCAGGCGCTGGGTCAATGTGAGCTGCAAGTGTTTTCCCGGTGGCGGCGTAGAGCCGCTATACTCGGGCGCAGACCCCAAGTCACGCCGTGCGAAGGAGACCAGAAATGACTCGAATCTCGACCCTTGAAGTCCGCAAGGATGACATATCCCGGACCCGGATTTCGGAGAAAGAAGCGCCGCCGCTGCAGGATGGCGAAATTCTCGCCAGGATCGACCGCTTCGCCCTGACCGCCAATAACATTACCTACGGCGTTGTTGGTGAAAAAATCGGGTACTGGAAATTTTTCCCGGCGGACGATGGTTGGGGCGTTATTCCTGTCTGGGGATTTGCCGATGTGGTTCAGTCAAATCACAACGACCTAAAGACAGGCGACCGTCTCTACGGCTATTTCCCGATGGGTACGCATCTGGTGATGGCGCCAGACAAGGTCAGGCCGGAACGCCTTTTCGACGGCGCCGCGCACCGCGCCGGCCTTCCACCGGTTTACAATTCTTACGCGAGGACGAAGACTGAGGCGCATTACGACCCCGCCATGGACGACGAGCGCATGCTGCTTTTTCCGCTCTACGCGACATCGTTCTGTCTCTATGATTTTCTTGTCGACAACAATTGGTTCGGCGCCAGCCAGATTGTTGTCGTATCGGCGTCCTCGAAAACAGCGATCGGACTTGCAATGGCGCTTGCCGACGACCCCTCAGCGCCGGACACGGTAGCGCTAACGTCATCGGGCAATGTCGGAACGGTGAGCAAGCTTCGGCTTTACACCAGCGTTCACGCCTATGATGATATCGCCTCAATTGACGCATCGATCCCGACAACGATCGTCGACATGTCGGGCAGTGGAAAGGTTCTTTCCGAACTGCATGGCCATCTCGGCGACAACATGCGGTACTGCGCCAATGTCGGCGTCACCCATTATGATGACAACGAAATGGGTCCGAATTTTATCCGCGAGCGCAGCGCCATGTTCTTCGCTCCAGGTCACATCCAAAAGCGCGCAAGCGACTGGGGGCCGGGCGTGTTCGAGAAGAAGGCCTTTGTCTTCTGGCGGGACGCAGCGATCAAAAGTCGCGCGTGGCTGAAATTTGACCATGTACTTGGGCTGAAGGGCCTCGAAACAGCATACTCAAAAGTACTGAGCGGCGAATCGTCGCCCGACCGCGGCGTAATTGTGGAAATGTGATGAGCGAAATCAAAAGCCTTAAACTCTACCATTATCCCGCATCCCGCAGTGCGCGGGTCAAATGGATTCTGCACGAGGTCGTCGGCGACGCGTTCGAAACGGTGCACATCGATCTGTATGCTGGCGCGCAGTACTCGGACGCCTATCGCGCCAAAAATCCCAATCATAATGTACCGCTACTTGAAATAGAATTCAGTGACGGTGAGACGATGCTGATGCTTGAGAGCGTCGCAATGGTCGCGTTTTTGGCAGACGCTTATCCTGCCAGGCAATTGGCGCCGCCGCCAGGTGGAAGTAAAGCGCGAGCGGACTATTTGAAAATGCTCCTTTTGGGCGGTTCGCCAATGGACATGATGCTATGGCAGATCCGGATACACGAGCATGTCTTGCCAAAGGCTGATCGCGACGCAGCAACGGTCACGCGCTACCGGAGGAAATTCGAAAGTGAAATTGAACCGCAACTTGCCGCGCGCCTTGATGCTTTCCCGTTCATCTGCGGCGAGGAGTTTTCAGCGGCGGACTGCATTATCGGCCACAATGTGACCTGGGCGCAAGGGTATGGTCAGTGCAAGGACGATGTGTTCAGGAATTATCTGTCGCGTCTTGCAAAACGGCCGGCTTTCCGTGCGGCTTTCGTAGATGCGGCGACATTCAACCCGGAACCGCCGCAGCGGCCGGATGGAAAAACAATGTTCAATGGTTAAGTTTACTTGCTGAATTCGACAGCGTTTTGCTTGTAGTCAAAGTAATCGCTGTGGCGTGTGACCTTACCACCCTTGACTTCGACAACCGTGACAATCGGGCTTCCGCCGGAAAATTGTTGACCGTCTTTGGTCTCTCCCTGGTAGGTAAGGTTGGCGACAAATACAACGACGCCGGCGCTTTCGTAACGGCGCTGCAGATCATAATTGAGCGAGAAACGATTGTAGGTCGCGGCGTAATCGCCAAGACCCTTTATGATCGCGTCTTTGCCGTTGAAGAAAAAAGCGTCGTAACCCGGGATCTGACCGACGGATGTTGGATCGCTGAAGACGGCGTCATCAGCGTAAAACGGGGCCATCTTTGAAACGTCAAAAGTGCTGTAGGCGGCAAGATACGCTTCCGCGATCGAAGTTTCGGCCTCGTCAGCGGGTGTCTGAGCGACAGCGGTTCCAGATGATGCAAGCAGCAATATTACCGACGCTAAATATGATCTCATTGATGCCCCTTATGGCTAGGTAATTGTGAACAGGACAGGCAAAGCAAATGAATGACTGCCACGCAAGTGATCGTTAGTGATTAAGCGATGAATCGATGCGTCTGTGCGTCGGGCCGCCGTCGTCAGATTGATTTAAGCGCCATTTTAATTGGGCCTTCGGCGCGGCCATTGACGAATTGGTCGACATAAGGATTGCCTGAACTGTCGATACTGGCGGCCGGCCCTCGCCAGATTATTCTGCCCTCGTGAAGCATCGCAACTTCGTCTGCAATCTGGCGCGCGGAGTTCATGTCGTGAGTAATTGAAATTGCCGTTGCGCCGACCGCCTTAACCCGTTCGACAATGAGGCGATTGATGACATCCGCAGTAATGGGATCGAGGCCGGTTGTCGGTTCATCAAAGAAAAGTATTTTCGGATCAGCTGCGATCGCACGAGCAAGTGCAACACGCTTTTGCATCCCTCCGGAAAGCTCGGATGGCGCCAAGTCGCCAACTTCCGGCGGAAGGCCAACTTGCGCAAGGCAGGCGACAGCTTTTTCCCGCGCCACCTGCGTCTGCTTTCCTTCACCATAGATCAGTCTGAAGCCGATGTTCTCCCAAACGCGCAGGCTATCGAAGAGTGCGGCGCCCTGGAACAGCATCCCCATCTCGCGCGTCTTTCTGGTTCGTTCATAGCTGCGAAGTTTCAGAATGTTGACGCCGTCGATAAGGATTTCACCGGCATCTGGTGGCATCAATCCTAGGAGGCATTTCAGCAATACCGACTTGCCGGTGCCGGACCCGCCGATCACCACGAGGGAGGCGCCCTTGCTGATATCGAGATCGATTCCGCGCAATACCTGTTTGGCGCCGAAGGATTTTCTTAGTCCCCGGATTGAGATTTTCGGTGCTTGTTCGGTCATTCTAAATACCCACGAACAAGGACGTCATCACGTAATTGGATGCAAGGATCGCGACGGCCGCGGCGACAACTGCCGAGCGTGTCGCGCCGCCAACGCCCTGGGCTCCGCCGCGACTTTTGAAACCGTAATAACAACCCATGACCGAAATCAGGAAACCAAAGACCGCTGCCTTGACAAGACCCGAGGTCACATCGCCCAGAGTCAGGAATTGATCGATATTGTTGATGTATGTCGCACCTTCAAAACCGAGTGCAAAGACGGCGACAAGCCATCCGCCTAGAATGCCGATTGAATCGGCGGCCAGCACGATGAACGGCAGCATGAGCGTTGTCGCAAGGATGCGCGGTGAAATCAGATATTTGTAGGGATCGACCGCCAGCGTCGACATTGCATCGATCTGGTCGGAGACTCGCATTGCGCCGAGTTCCGCGGCCATGCCTGATGATGAACGGCCAGCAACCATCAATGCGGCAAAGCCTGGCCCAAGCTCTCTGACAATCGAAACGGAAAGAATCTGAGGTAAAAACGTCTCTGCGTTAAATCGTGCAGATCCGTCATAAATGTTGAGCGCCAGCGCCGCCCCGGTAAAAATCGCGGTGAGGCCAACAACCGGTAACGAGTTAAACCCGATGCGGAGCACTGCATTCAAAAATTCACGCGTGTAAAATGGCCCCGAAACCCAAGCGAAGGCCCCGCGCATCGCAAACATCGAAATGGCGCCGATTTCAGCAAGCAACCCGATCGACATTCGACCAATCGAGGCAACTGGATTCATGATCTATGTCCCCCGGCGTCAGCGATTTCTGGGCCATCTGGCGCGCCGTTCCACAGGTAGCGGCGCAACACTCGCGCGCCAAGCCCCTTTCGCGGCCGAGCCAGACCGCCAATTGCCGTCAGAAGTTCATAGCCAATCGTCCCGCACGACGCTGCGGCGTTATCGATCAATAGGTTAGGTCCAAAAAATTCGGCCCTGTCGCCGATCGCCGGCGGCGAGGCGCTGGTTACATCGAGAACGATCAGATCCATCGAAATCCGGCCGGCGACCGGGCAGATAGCGCCGGCGACATACGCGGCGGCCCGGTTAGAACCGCTTCGCGGAAACCCATCGCCGTAACCTAGCGAGACGGTCGCCAGGACGCTGTCGCGACTGGCGGCATACGTAGCGCCATATCCTACTGTCTCGCCGGCTCGAACTTCATGCACCGCAATTACCGGAGCGGTGAGCCGCGCCACCGGCTTCATGGGCGCTGCCCCTGAGTCGAGCGGGCTTACGCCATACATGCCGACACCTAACCTTGTCAGATCAAAGGCGAATTCCTTGCCGATCAACGCGCCGCCTGACGACGACAGGCTCTTGCGCGCGTTCGGGAACTGGCCAGCGATCTCGCTGAATAATTTCAGCTGACGCGAGTTCATTTGGTGCGTTTCATCAGAAGCGCAGGCAAGATGGCTCATAATGAGCGACACATTAAGCGTTCCGTTCGATCGCAACTTCGCGAGATCCTTGGGCGGCAAGCCGAGGCGATGCATGCCTGTGTCGACATGAATCGCCGCAGGTGCGCCGCTCATCTCGGCGCGCCATAACGCCGCCTGTTCGAGCGTGTTTACAACCGGAGTCAGCTTGCAGTCCCGATAGGTAGATAGTGTCTCCGGGAAGGGGCCGTTGAAGACAAATATTTCCGCGTCGCCGCCGAGCGCGTTACGCAGCGCTGCGCCTTCTTCCGAATAGGCGACGAAGAATACCCTGCACCCCTCACGCTGTTGCAATGCGCGTCCGACGGCGTCCGCGCCAAGGCCGTAGGCGTCGCATTTGACAACGCCGGCGGGTGTCGCTCCTGGCGTAGCCAAGGCGAGCGCGCGAAAATTTTCGCAAATCGCGGCAAGATCAATTTCGAAAAGAGGGTTTTGCATGCGCATGATGATCAGATAACTGCACTAAGGCGCAGCTTTACGGTCATTTGCGGGCTGCGCAAAGGCGCAGCACGGCTATTGACGCTGAAATTCGCCGTAATGCCGGTCAAGGTTCGAGAATTTCGTCAAACTCTCCGTGAAGGCGAGTTCGACTTTACCGATTGGTCCATGGCGCTGTTTGCCGATAATGACCTCGGCGACACCGCGTGAAGCATCGCATTCAGCCGACCATTTGGCGTGCTCTTCGGTGCCTTCCCGCGGCTCCGTACGCTTCAGGTAGTATTCCTCGCGATAGATGAAAAGCACCGCATCGGCGTCCTGTTCAATCGAGCCTGATTCCCGGAGGTCGGCGAGTTGCGGTCTCTTGTCGTCGCGCTGCTCGACCTGTCGGGAGAGCTGCGACAAGGCCAGCACCGGAACGGCAAGCTCTTTTGCAAGCGTTTTGAGGCCCATCGATATTTCGGTGATCTCCTGGACGCGGCCGTCATTGCGCCTGGCGCTGCTGCCGCTGAGCAATTGCAGATAGTCGATAACCAGAAGGCCGAGGCCGTGCTGACGTTTCAGGCGGCGTGCGCGCGCCGCAAGCTGCGCAATTGAAAGACCGCCGGTGTCGTCAATATAGAGAGGCAGGGATTCAAGTTCGCGCGCCGCATGATAGATGCGTTCAAATTGTTCCTGATCGATCTCGCCGCGGCGGATTTCATTTGACGGTACGCCGGACGTCTCAGCGATGATACGTGTCGCCAGTTGGTCCGCCGACATTTCAAGCGAAAACATTCCGACAACGGCGCCGTCCAGCGTCTTTACAGTCCCGTCCGGAAGACGCTCGGCCTTGTAGGCGCGCGCGGCGTTGAGGGCGATGTTGGTCGCCAATGAAGACTTTCCCATCGAAGGCCGGCCGGCGAGAATAATGAGGTCTGACGGGTGCAATCCGCCGAGCGTATGGTCGAGGTCACGAAGTCCCGTTGAAACGCCCGCAAGGCCGCCATCGCGTTTGACGGCGGCGTCGGCGATATCGATTGCTTCGGCGATCGCGGTGCGAAAGCTCTTGAAACCGCCGCCATACTTGCCAGTTTCCGCCAGCTTGTAGAGGGCTTGCTCCGCTTCCGCGAGTTGAGCGCCGGGATGATCGTCGAGCGATGCGTCGCGGGCGCGGTCGGTCATTTCCGTGCCGACAGTGATCAACCCGCGCCGCACGGACATGTCAAAAACGACGCGGGCATAGTCCGGAGCGCCTGCGGTGGAGGGGACATTCGCCGCCAATTGTTCCAGATAGCGTCTGCCGCCGGCCTCGACATAGCCAGGCGCTGCGGCAAGCGACGCATCGACCATGACCGGCGAGGCAAGCCGGCCCTGATTGATCAAGGCGCCGCAAGTATCGAAGATAAGTTGATGAACTGGATCGAAAAAATGCTCAGTCTTCAGAAATGAGGCGATGCGGTAATAGATTTCATTGTCGAAAAGAACAGCGCCAAGCACGACCTGTTCTGACTCAAGGTTGAAGGGAATGCGGTCGCCTTCGACCTTCGCATTCTTTTCTGTGTTAAGCGGATTTGCACCGTCTGCCATGATTACGATGAACCACAAAAAAAACCGGCCGTCGAGCGGCCGGTTTTCAAATCTATCCACAACGCTGCGGTGCGATTGTTATTGCGCTTCCGCATCGCCTTCGGTTTTCTCGTCGAAAAATTCTGCGGCTTCGGATTCTTCCGCTTCTTCTTTTTCTTCGACGCGCATCAAAACGTTTTCGCCGCGCGCCTGACGTTCGGCTTCGTCCTGTGAGCGGGCAATATTGATTTCGATCGTCACCGACACTTCCGGGTGAAGCATCACGCGCACTTTGGAAATGCCGAGATTTTTCAGCGGCCTGTCGAGGCGAACCTGCGCGCGGTCAACTTTAACGCCATCGCTGGCGGCGGCGTCAGCGATATCGCGCGTTGAAACCGAACCATAAAGAAGGCCGGCTTCGGATGCCTGACGGATCACAATGAAAGACCGGCCATCGAGCTTCTTGGCGGCGTCTTCTGCATCCTTGCGGCGTTCCAGATTGTGCGTTTCGAGATCGGCGCGCTGCGATTCGAAAACTTTCTTGTTTTCTTCATTGGCGCGAAGCGCTTTTTTGCGCGGCAACAGGTAATTACGCGCAAAGCCGTTCTTGACTTTGACGACATCGCCCATCTGTCCGAGCTTCTCGACGCGTTCGAGGAGAATGACTTCCATGATGCTTACTCCGACGCGTAGGGAAGGAGCGCGAGGAAGCGCGCGCGCTTGATGGCGCGGGCGAGTTCACGCTGCTTCTTTGCGGAAACGGCTGAAATGCGCGACGGCACAATCTTGCCGCGCTCGGACACGAAACGCTGCAGCAGTTTCGGATCCTTGTAATCGATCTTCTGGGCGCCTTCACCCGAAAACGGGCAGGTCTTGCGGCGGCGCATGAACGGTTTAGCCATGGTGATTTGCTCCTATCAGAACCTGCGACCGCGGTCGCCGCGATCGCCACGGTCTCCGCGATCACCCCGGTCTCCGCGATCACCCCGGTCTCCGAAATCGCGATCGCCGCGATCACGGTCCCTTCCGCCTTCGCGTCCACCGTCGCGCCCGCCTTCGCGGCCGTCACGGTCGCGGCGCGACAGCACCGGCGAGGGGGTCTCGTCGAGTTCTTCTACGCGAATGGTCAGGCTTCTGAGGATGTCGTCGTTGATTTTTTCCTGACGCTCAAGCTCATGCATGACCGCCGCCGGCGCTTCGATATTGAAGAGGCTGTAATGGCCCTTGCGGTTCTTCTTGATTTTGTACTGGAGGCTTCTGAGGCCCCAATATTCCGACTTGGCGATTTTGCCGCCATTTTCGGTGACGATTTTCTGAAGGGTTTCGGTCAGCCCTTCGACCTGCGCAGGGGAAATATCCTGGCGCGCAATAAAGATATGCTCGTAAAGAGGCATCAAGCCAGCTCCACTTTGGCGATGGAGACGGGCCGGTCGCACAGCTGGATGCGCTTGGCCGCCTTCGGCCCGAAGCCCCGCGGGACCACCCCGCAAACCGGCCCCCGGATTTTGGCAAAAACGGGGGACCAGCGGCTCCGGCCATCGCTCGGAAGCGCGGGAGGTAGCCCATGACCCGCCCGGATGCAAGGGCGCGCGCCGACACGTCGGGCCCCCTGACTTCCGCAGCGGCCAAAACGGGTATAGACGCGCTGCCGTGCTTGCGCTGACGCCAGTTTTCAGGGTGCTTGGAGCGCTGCTGATCGCCTTTTCGGTGTTCATGCTGGCGCCCCTGCTCGTTGCGCCGACGCCGCTGGCGCAGCCAGGCGCGAGCTTTGCACTGGGCGCGCTGGCGACGGCGTTCTCGGGGCTCGTCCTGATCGCGTTGAGCCCGGCCGCCGCCGCCTTCGAATTGTCGCGCCGCCAGGGTTTCCTTTTGACCGCACTGGCCTGGACCATCCTGCCTGCGTTTGGCGCGTTGCCGCTTCTGGGTCATGAAATGTCATTGACCGACGCCTACTTCGAAGCGGTGTCGGCGATGACGACGACCGGCTCGACGGTGATGACAGGTCTCGACGCGACGGCGCCTTCGATCCTTCTGTGGCGATCGCTGATGCAGGCGATCGGCGGCGTTGGCGTGATCGTCCTCGGGATTATCATGATGCCATTTCTGCGCGTCGGCGGCATGCAGCTCTTTCATACCGAGAGTTCCGACAGGTCTGAAAAAATTGTCGCCAAGGCGTTTGATCTCGCCATCTGGATATTCGGAATTTTCGTTCTTCTGACCTGCGCCTGCGCTGGCGCCTATCATATTTTCGGCATGGACTGGTTCGACGCCATCAATCACGCGCTGACGACAATTTCGACGGGTGGGTTTTCGACGCATGATGCGTCCTTCGCCTATTTTTCTGGCTATCCGATCCTGTGGACAGCAACCCTGTTCATGATTGCGGGCGCCCTGCCGTTCGTCGCCTTCATCAGATTCGCGCACGGCAAGTCCCGCTCCTTCTTCATGGACATCCAGCTGCGCGGATTTCTGATGTTTCTCGCAACAATGATCCTGCTTGTCGCTGTGACGCGCACAATTCGCGCCGACATCGCCTTCGATGAGGCTTTGACCAAGGCGGCGTTCAACATCGTCTCGATTGTGACGACAACCGGGTATGCGAGCGAAGACTACCAGCTCTGGGGGCCATTTTCGGTCGGCGTTTTCTTCATTCTGACCTTTGTCGGCGGCTGTTCCGGATCGACGGCGGGCGGCATCAAGATCTACAGGTTCCAGATTCTTGGACGTCTTGCGGTTGCGCATCTGACGCGGATCGTGTCGCCGAACCGCATCCATCCGGTTCTCTATCATGACCGCAAGGTTGAGGACGATGTCGCCTTCGCCATTCTGGCGTTTCTTGTGGTGCTGCTGTTTTCGTTGATCGCGTCGACGTTTTTGCTGGCATGGCTCGGCGTTGACTTGATGACAGCGTTGACGGGGTCGGCGACGGCGATCGCCAATGTCGGTCCTGGCCTTGGCGCGGTGATCGGACCGGCCGGGAATTTCAGCGAGCTTCCCGGCGGCGCCAAGTGGGTTTTGTCTTTCATGATGATCCTTGGCCGGCTTGAGTTCTTCACGATTCTTGTGCTTTTGACGCCCGCCTTCTGGCGCTCGTAACGGGCGTGAATTGCCAGCCCGCGCGCGCTGGGTTAGGTGAGGCTCGCGGCAGATTTGAGGGACGGCGCGATGGCGCGATGCTTTGTTTTTCCAGGCCAGGGCAGTCAGTCGGTCGGCATGGGCCTCGCGCTCGCCGAAGCCTTTCCGGCCGCGCGCGAAGTTTTCGAAGAGGTTGACGACGCGATCGGCCGGCGCCTCTCGAAGCTGATGTGGGAGGGTCCGGCCGAAGATCTCAATTTGACCGCCAACACACAGCCGGCGCTGATGGCGCATTCGATGGCGATGCTGCGCGTTCTCGAAAAGGAGTGCGGCCTCGATATCGCTGACGCCCTTTATGTCGCCGGTCACTCGCTTGGCGAATATTCGGCGCTGTGCGCGGTCGGGGCGATTACGCTCGCCGATACGGCAAAGCTGCTGCGCATCAGGGGCGAAGCGATGCAGGCGGCGGTTCCGCCCGGCGAGGGCGCGATGGCCGCGCTCATCGGCATCGACATAGACGGCGCTGAAAAAGCCATTGCCGAAACCGCGTCGGTCAAGGGCGTGTGCGAGATCGCCAATGACAACGCGCCGGGACAGGTGGTTGTCTCCGGCGACAAGGCGCGCGTTGAAGCCGTCGTCGAAGCGTCCAAAAAGCACGGCGCGAAAATGGCGAAACTGCTTGCGGTTTCCGCGCCATTTCATTCCTCGCTGATGGCGCCCGCCGCGTCGACAATGGCCGAGGCGCTCGCCAGGACGAAAATCAAGACGCCAGCGGCGCCGGTCATCGCCAATGTGACAGCGCGCGAGGTTTCCGCGCCCGATGACATTCGCGATCTTCTTGTCAAACAGGTGACCGGGCGCGTGCGCTGGACGGAAAGCGTCGCGCACATGGCCGCCGCCGGCGGCGACAAGTTCATTGAAATTGGAACCGGAAAAGTCCTTTCCGGGCTGATCAAGCGCATCGCAAAAGACGCGGCGCTCATCAATATCGCGGAGCCCGCCGATATCGACGCCTTCACGAAATTCTGACACTTGATGATCAAGGAGCTGCAATGTTCGACCTAACAGGAAAATGCGCATTGGTGACTGGCGCGACAGGCGGCATTGGCGGCGCTGTGGCGCGCGCGTTCCACGCCCAGGGCGCGACGGTAACGATTTCGGGCACCAAAGCTGAAAAGCTCGAAGCGCTCGCCGGCGATCTCAAGGACCGCGTGTTCGTCGCCCCGTGCAATCTGTCGGATCTTGAGGCCGTTGACGCGCTGCCGAAAACGGCGGGCGAAAAGATGGGAACGCTGCACATCGTGGTGTCGAACGCCGGCGTCACCCGCGACAATTTGATGATGATGATGAAGCCGGACATGTGGGATGAGGTGATCCGGGTGAACCTCACCGCTTATTTCCGTCTCGCCAAAGCGTCGCTGCGGTTCATGACCAAGCAGCGGTTCGGACGCATTATTGGCGTTACCTCCGTGGTCGGCGTTACCGGCAATGCCGGGCAAGCGAATTACGCCGCGTCCAAGGCCGGCATGATCGGTATGACCAAGTCGCTCGCGCAGGAGATCGCGTCCCGTAACGTCACTGTGAATTGCATTGCGCCGGGGTTCATCGCGACGGCGATGACCGACGCGCTCAACGACGCCCAGAAGGCGGCGATTCTGGGGAAAATCCCGGCCGGCGCGATGGGCAAACCGGAAGACATCGCGGCGGCGGCGGTCTACCTTGCCAGTGAGGAAGCCGGATACATGACCGGCCAGACCCTCCATGTGAATGGCGGGATGGCAATGATTTAGGGGTCTGCGTGACCGGTTTGACTTCCCACGTTCTCTATAGTCCCAATGGGGCGGCTTTGTTTGGCGTTGCAACATTCCGCAATTTGCCGTAATCGCCCCCGGGAATTCGCTGCCGTGGCGCTCTACTGGCTTTCGAGGCCCGGCTTTGACTAATCTATCCGCGCGCCCAACCCTCGGCAGCCGGCGCAATTTCGAGAAGGAGCCTTTCGAATGTCTGATCTTGCTGAACGCGTGAAGAAAATCGTGGTCGAACACCTCGATGTCGATCCGGCCAAAGTCGAGCCGAAAGCGAGCTTCATCGACGATCTCGGCGCAGACAGCCTCGACATCGTCGAGCTGGTCATGGCGTTCGAAGAAGAGTTCGATGTCGAAATCCCGGATGACGCCGCTGAGACCATCCAGACGGTCGGCGACGCAATCAAATTCATTTCGGAACAAAAGGGCTAAGGGTCGAGGCTCGGCCGGCGACCGGACTTTCCGGCCGCCGATCGGCGCCATTCGCATGACCTTGGCGAAACCTGCAGCGATGGAGGGTGTTTCAGCGACATGAGACGCGTCGTTGTCACCGGCCTTGGAATGGTCTCGCCCCTGGCGTCTGGCGTCGAAGCGACGTGGCGGCGCATCCTCGCGTGCGAATCCGGCGCCAATCGAATCGAGAAATTCGATACGACCGATTACCCCTGCAAGATCGGCGCTGAAGTTCCGTGTGCGGACGGTTACGCCGGCGGCGGCGCGATCGGCGCCGAGGCCTTCAACGCCGACAATTTCATCTCGCCGAAAGACCAGCGCCGGATCGAACCCTTCATCATTTTCGGCATTGCCGCCGCGCAAATGGCGGTTGACGATTGCGGCCTCAAATTCGAGACCGAGGAAGAACAGGAACGCGCCGGTGTGCTCATCGGCTCGGGTATTGGCGGGCTCAACGGCATCGCCAAGCAGACACTTGTCCTGCACGAGCAGGGGGTCCGCCGCGTCTCGCCATTCTTTATCACTTCGAGCCTCATCAATCTCGTCTCGGGGCAAGTCTCGATCCGCTTCAAGCTCAAAGGTCCCAACCACGCGGTTGTCACCGCCTGCGCCAGCGGCGCCCACGCCATTGGCGACGCGGCGCGGATGATCTCGCTCGGCGACGCCGATGTCATGCTCGCGGGCGGGGCTGAATCGGCAATCTGCCCGATCGGCTATGCAGGCTTTTGCGCGACCAAGGCGCTGACGACGCATTTCAACGACAATCCGGCCGCCGCCTCGCGCCCCTATGACAAGGATCGCGACGGCTTCCTGATGGGCGAGGGCGCGGGCGTCGTTGTTCTCGAAGAATATGAAAAGGCCAAGGCGCGCGGCGCGAAAATCTACGCCGAAATCGCCGGCTACGGCCTCTCGGGCGACGCCTATCACATCACCGCGCCGGCCGAAGATGGGTCGGGCGGCTTTCGCGCCATGAAAATGGCGCTGGCAAGGGCCGGCGTTGAACCGACCGACATCGATTATGTCAACGCGCACGGCACTTCGACCCCTTTGGGTGACGAGATCGAATTGCGGGCGGTTGAACGTCTCTTCGGCGGCGAGGGCGCGGAAAAACTCGTGATGTCCTCGACCAAGTCCTCGATCGGGCACCTCCTTGGCGCAGCGGGCGCAGTCGAGGCGATCTTCTCGATTCTGGCCATCAGAGACGGCATTTGTCCGCCGACGCTCAATCTCGACAACCCGTCGGTTGAGACCCGGATCAACCTTGCGCCGAATGCGCCGGTCAGGAAGGCCGTCAATGTCGCCCTGTCGAATTCGTTCGGATTTGGCGGCACCAATGCCAGTCTGGTCGTCCGCCGCGTTGACGGCTAACATCGCGCCGGGATTGGCGCGGAGAGCGGCGTGGCGGCTGGAAAACGGGCGGCTGATGAACGGGGCAGGGCGGTGAAGTCTTTTATTTCCTTTGTCATTGGCCTGGTTGTGCTCGCCGCTGTTGCGGTTGGCGTCGGCGGCTATTTCGCCTGGCGCGAAGCCTCGCGCGCGGGGCCGCTCGCTGACGATGCCGTGGTGATGATCGAGCCGGGCGCGTCGGCGTCGGCGATGGCCGCCGCGCTCAAGGACATCGGCGCGATCAGGTATCCCGAACTTTTCCAGGCGGCGGCGCGCCTGCGCGGCGATGCGCCAAAACTGAAAGCCGGCGAATACAAGATACCGGCCGGCGCCAGCGTCATCGACATCATCGACCTCCTCGTTGAAGGCAAAAGCATTCTGCATTACCTCACCGCGCCGGAAGGACGGACGACAGCGCAGATTTTGAAACTGGTCGCCGCCGATGAAACGCTGACCGGCGACATCACGCTCGCGCCGGGCGAGGGCGAGCTGCTGCCGGAGACTTACGCCTTCACCCGTGGACGCACGCGCGACGAACTGATTCGCGACATGATGAAGGCGCGCGACCAGCTCCTCGACCAGCTCTGGCAGAACCGCGCCATGGATCTGCCGTTTGATTCGCCAGGCGAAGCGGTAGTGCTCGCCTCGATCGTCGAAAAGGAAACCGGGATTGCGGGGGAACGTCCGCTGATCGCCGCGGTCTTCGTCAACCGCCTTAAAAAGCGCATGCGCCTGCAGTCCGACCCGACCGTCATTTACGGCGTCAGCAGCGGCGAGCCGCTGGGACGCGGTTTGCGCGTCAGCGAGCTGGAAGCGGCGACGCCTTACAACACTTATGTGATCTTCGGCCTGCCGCCGACGCCGATCGCCAATCCCGGCCGCGCCGCGCTTGAAGCGGTGATGAACCCCGCCGAATCCGACGCGCTTTATTTTGTCGCCGACGGCAGCGGCGGGCATGTTTTCTCTGCGACCCTCGACGAGCACAACCGGAACGTTGCGCAATGGCGGCGTATTGAACGCGGCCAGCGCGAAGAAGGATAAGAAATGGCGCTTTCCTCGATGACCGGTTTTGCGAGGATCGAAGGCGCCCTTGGCGACACGCACTGGGTCTGGGAGATCAAGAGCGTCAACGGGCGCGGGCTCGAACCGCGCTTTCGCACGCCGCCGGGTTATGATTTTCTCGAACATGATCTTCGCAAGGCGCTGTCGGCAAAATTTGCGCGCGGGTCGTTCAACGCCTTCCTGTCGCTGAGGGGCGCTGCAGTCGAAGGCGCGTTCACCGTCAATCGCGCCGCGCTCACGAGCGCCTTGAAACTGGTTGAGGAAATTCGCCTGACGATAGATTGCGACAAGCCGCGGCCGGAAGGAATTCTGGCGCTGCGCGGCGTTGTCGAGCAGGAATCATCGCTGAGCGATGAAGATGCGCGCGCCGCGCTTGCGGCGGCGCTGAAGAAAAGTTTTGCCGAAGCCGCCAGCCTTCTCGCCGGCGCGCGCCAACGCGAGGGAGCGGCGCTGGCGGCGCTGATCGAAGGCCAGCTGGCGGCG
>JBGSVH010000173.1:0-14735 GCA_041753055.1 Parvularculaceae bacterium | reverse complement strand
GGCCCGCGCCGCCGCCGCCGCCGCGCGTTCAGCACCGCTGACATTGATCCGAGTATAGTCCTGTTCGGTGCGCGCGTGGGTTTCGCCGGCAAGGTGCATGAAAATGTCGGCGCCCGCCGCCAGCGCATCGAGTGTGGCGACATTTTCGAGGTCGCCTTCGACGACCTCGATTTCAGCAGCGCGCCTGACGCGGCGCGCGTCACGCGCCATGGCGCGCACGGCGTAGCCGCCGGCGAGTAGCTGATCGATCAGTGCGGCCCCGATAAACCCGGTGCCGCCAGTCAGGGAAATGCGTTTCACACGCGCGCTTCTGCAAGCGCTTTCGGCGCCAATGTCTCCGCGAGCGCGTCGTCGAATTCGCCTGCGAGATATTTCTGTTTGACCTTGGCGCGCGACAACTTGCCGGAGGAGGTCAGGACCATTGAATGCGGTTTGGCGAGGATGACCGTCGCCGGCGCGCCGGCAGCGGTCTGAATGGTGCGCGCCACTTCGCGGTGCACTTCGTTCAGCGCTTCGGCGGAGAGGCCGCGGCGTTCGGCGACGACAACAATTCGCTCGCCGGACCCGTCATCGACCGAAAACGCCGCGACGCCGCCCTGGCGCACGCCTTCGACTTTTTCGACCGCCCATTCGATATCCTGCGGCCAGATATTGCGGCCGTTGATGATGATCAGATCCTTGGCCCTGCCGGTGATGGCGATCTGGCCATTGAGGAAATAGCCCATGTCGCCGGTGTCGAGCCATTCGCCGTTATAAAGGCGCGCCGTCGCATCCTGATCGCTGTAATAGCCGGGCGTCAGGCTTGGCCCCTTGATGAAAATGCGGCCGACGTCGCGATCCTTCAGCGTCGCGCCGTCTTCACCGCGCACTTCAATGGCGTGACCGGGAATGGCGGTGCCGCAAAGGACAAAGCCGCGCTTTTGTCCCGGCGAGGTGACGGCGGACGCCGGCTGCGCCACGCCGGAACGGTTGTAATGGCGCATGTCGACGTAATCGACGTCAACCGATGAGGCGATCTCGGTGAAAGAAATCGCCAGCGTCGCTTCCGCCATGCCATAGCTCGGCAGGAAGGCGTCGTATCTGAACCCGGTTGACGCAAAGGCGTCGGAAAAAGCCCGCAAGGCTTCCGGACGCACCATGTCGCCGCCGATGCCGGCGATCCTGATTGCGGACAGATCGATTGCGCCAGCTTCAGCTTTCGCCGCGCGCCGGGCGCTTAGTTCGTACCCGAACGAAGGGCTGTAGGTGATCGTCGCCTTGTGCTCGGACATGATGCGCAGCCACAATAGCGGGCGTCGTACAAAGTCCGATGTTGCGATGTAATCGACCGACCGTTGCCCATACATCGGCGCCAGCGCAAATCCGATAAGGCCCATATCATGATAGAGCGGCAGCCAGCTTGCGGCGCGGTCTTCGGGCACAAGTTTGAGGCCGTGTTTTGTAATGCCGTGAAGATTGGCGTTGACCGACTTTTGCGTGCCGATGACGCCCTTGGGCGCGCTCGTTGAACCGGACGAGTATTGAATGTAACACGCTTCATCGGGACCGAAGGGAATCGCATCGGCTTCTTCGTCGAAGGCCTGCAGTTCGGCGAAATCAAGGACGGCCGCTTCGCTGTTGCCGCCGAGCGCGGCGGTGAGGAAATCGATCAGCGAAGTTGGCCCGATAGCGGCCGACGCTTTCGAGCCCTGCACCATCAGGCGGACTTGCGTCAGGTAGCCGTCCTTGCCGCCAAGATTGACCGGCAGCGGCATCGGCGCCGGAACAAGCCCGGCATACTGACAGGCAAAGAACGTGATGAGGAATTCAGGGCTGGTCTCGGCGACCAGCGCAATGCGCGCGCCGCGTTCAAACCGCGCCGCCAGTTTTCGCGCCAGCGCCCGCGCGCGCCGGCGAAGCTCGGAATAGGGAAGCGCCGATGAAACCTCGCCGCGCAGATTGAAGAAATTGCAGCCGGTCGCGCCCTCGGCCGCGTAATCCAGCGCCGCCGTCAGCGTCTCGAACAGCTCGAGCTTCAGCGGCAGCCATGCGCTTTGCGTCGGCGTCGGTTTCATTTTTTCAGGGAGGATCGACATTAACGCCCCCGGCCTCTTTCGGGCGTCGCCCGGTTGCTCACACCAATAATCTCCGACCTTAGAGCTATATCCAAGCCTCTCCAGCCCGAGAATCGTCAAATGGCTCACCGAACCGGGCGGTTTCACGGACAAATGCGCAACTTGCGCGCTGCCGCGCCCGTTGCCGATCCATGTCGCCCATTCGACTAACCCACTGTCCCGCCGGCGTTTTGCTGGAAGAACCGCAATCTTGGGCGGATACCGCCCTTATCGTCAACGGGCAAGCCAGCGGCGTTCCCGACGGGTTTCAAGAATTGCGCGCCGTTATTTCAGCGCCTTGGGCGGCGGCGGCCGTGCGGCGCCCGAGGGTCCGGCGATCCGCGCCGCCAGCGGCGCAGAAAATAAGATTGCGACTTCGAAACGGTCCTTTTTATCAATTGATTACGGCCCGATGCGGCGGCGCCGGCGCGCGGCGCCGGGGCCGTTAACGTTTGGGCCGGCCGCCGACCGTCTTTGTTTTGACAGCGCCCAACTATCTGTTTTCTGTTGATTTTGCCGACCGGCTTTGCCAGTTATCGCCGCGATCTGAAACGGGGACTGATTGAAGCGCAGGCGCGCGCGGAGTGTTGCTCCGGGCGCCGCGGCCATCTCAGGGTTTCCCAGCAATTCCAGTAATGGGCCGTAACGGGCCGGGGAAGGATACCAATGAGCACAAGCTTGTGGCTGGTCATAGGGGCCGGCATGCTCGCCATTCTATATGGCGTCGTCACCATTCAGCAGGTGATGTCACTGTCAGCCGGCAATGACCGGATGAAGGAAATCGCCGCGGCGATCCAGGAAGGCGCCTCCGCCTATCTGAAGCGTCAATACACAACCATCACCATCGCCGGCGTCATTGTTTTTGCGATCCTTCTTTACGCGCTTGGCCTCACCACCGCGCTCGGCTTCGCCGCCGGCGCCGTCCTGTCGGGCGCTGCGGGCTTCATCGGCATGCTGGTTTCGGTCAGGGCCAATGTCAGAACGACGCAAGCCTCATCCGAAAGTCTCGCCAAGGGCTTGTCGGTTGCCTTCCGCGCCGGCGCTGTCACCGGCATGCTGGTCGCCGGTCTCGCGCTGCTCGGCCTTGTCGGCTACTACGCGATTTTGACCGTCGGTCTTGGCAATGCGCCGGAAAGCCGCGCTGTCGTCAACGGGCTCATTGCACTGTCGCTCGGCGCCTCGCTCATCTCGGTCTTCGCGCGTCTCGGCGGCGGCATCTTCACCAAGGGCGCCGATGTCGGTGGCGACATGGTCGGCAAGGTTGAAGCCGGTATCCCGGAAGACGACCCGAGAAACCCGGCGACGATCGCCGACAATGTCGGCGACAATGTCGGCGATTGCGCCGGTATGGCCGCGGACCTCTTTGAAACCTATGTCGTCAGCGTTGCGGCGACCATGGTTCTCGGCTCGATCCTGTTCACTGCGGACGCCGCGAAATTCATGTTCTTCCCGCTGGCGATCGGCGCCGCCTGCATCATCACTTCGATTGCCGGCACCTTCGCCGTCCGTCTCGGTAAGGGTTCGAAAAACATCATGGGCGCCCTCTATCAGGGTCTCATCGCCACCGGCGTCCTCTCGCTTGTCGCGCTCGGCCTCGTCACCAATGCTGTTTTCGGCTTTGGCGAGACCATCGGCTCGACCGCAGCCGGCAACCCCTTCAACGGCATGAGCCTTTATCTTTGCGGCGTTGTCGGCCTCGCCGTGACCGGCCTTATCGTCTGGATCACCGAATATTATACCGGCACAGAATTCCGCCCGGTCAAATCGGTGGCGGAGGCGTCGGTCTCAGGCCATGGCACCAACGTCATCCAGGGCCTTGCGATTTCGATGGAAGCAACGGCGATGCCGGCGCTCGTCATCGTTGTCGGGATCATTGTCACCTTTAACCTCGCGGGCCTTTACGGCATCGCGACAGCGGTGACGACGATGCTGGCGCTCGCGGGGATGATCGTCGCGCTCGACGCTTTTGGCCCGGTGACGGACAATGCCGGCGGCATCGCGGAAATGGCGGGCCTTGAGGGCTCGGTCCGTGAGACGACTGACGCGCTCGACGCGGTCGGCAACACCACCAAGGCAGTCACCAAAGGCTACGCGATCGGTTCGGCCGGTCTTGGCGCGCTCGTTCTCTTTGCGGCGTATACGGAAGACATCAAGCACTTCCACGAGCATCCCGACCAGTATCCGTTCTTCGCCGATGTGGTCGTCGACTTCTCGCTCTCCAACCCTTACGTCATTGCGGGCCTTCTGATTGGCGGCCTCCTGCCCTATCTGTTTGGCGGCATCGCCATGCAGGCGGTCGGCAGGGCGGCGCAAGCCGTTGTTGAAGAGGTGAGAAAACAGTTCCGCGAGAACCCCGGCATCATGGCCGGCACGTCGAAACCGAACTATGCGCGCGCCGTCGACATGCTGACGAAGGCCGCGATCAAGGAGATGGTCGTCCCCTCGCTCCTGCCGATCCTGTCGCCGATCGTTCTTTATTTTGTCATCGGCATGGTTGCCGGCAAATCCGCGGCGCTATCGTCGGTTGGCGCAATGCTGATCGGCGTTATCATCACGGGCCTCTTTGTCGCCATTTCGATGACATCGGGCGGCGGCGCCTGGGACAACGCCAAGAAGCTCATCGAAGAAGGCTTCACCGATGCATCCGGCAAGGTCCACAAGAAGGGCTCCGACGCGCACAAGGCGGCGGTCACCGGCGACACCGTCGGCGATCCCTACAAGGATACGGCGGGCCCTGCGGTCAATCCGATGATCAAGATCACCAACATCGTCGCGCTGCTGCTTCTTGCAGTGCTTGCGGGCGTCTAACGAGCGCTTGATCCTGAAAGACGAAAAAGCCCCGGTTCGCCGGGGCTTTTTATTGCGCGGCTGTTGGCGGTCGTGCGGCGCGCGCCAAGCGTGCGCTGGCGCTGTCAGCCGGATTTCGATAGAGCGGCGGTCTTTCGTGATGAAGCGACAATGCTTCGGAGGGCGCGCATGTTTGACGCGATCATTTTCGACTGCGACGGCGTCCTTGTTGACAGTGAGGTGCTGGCGATCCGCGGCGAGCGCGCCGCGCTTGGCGGGTTGGGCCTTCATTACACGCCGGAAGATTATGTCCGCCGTTTTGTCGGGCTGCATGACGGTCTGTTTTTCGATCAGTTGCGCACCGACTATCTGGCGGCGCATCGCCGTCCCGCGCCGGAAGATTTTGAAGAACTGGTGCTTGCCGGACGCCGGCGCGAGATGGCCGGGCTGACGGTCATTGACGGCGCAGACCGCGCGCTCATCGAGGCAAAAGCGCGCGGCGCGGTTGCAGTCGCGTCATCGTCACGCGCACATTTTCTCGACAGCAAACTGCAACGCATGGGGTTGTTCGATCTAGCAGCGCCGCACGTCTATTCGGCGGATCTCGTGGCGCATGGCAAACCCGCACCGGACATATTTCTGTATACGGCGGAAAAGCTTGGCATTCCGCCAAGCCGATGCCTTGTGCTCGAAGACAGCGTCAACGGCGTCAGGGCGGGGCTTGCCGCCGGCATGACGGTCTGGGGATTTGCCGGCGGCGGGCATTGCTATGATGGCTATAGCGAGCGCCTTCTCGGCGCCGGCGCCAAGCGCGTCATTGCGGATTACAATGCGTTCAGCATCGCGATTGGCGCGCTGAAGCGTTGTTGACCGGAATTTGCGGGCTCTTTAGCGTTGAGGCGCGCGGGAGGGGTTGGCGCATCGCCAGTCGGTCGCGCCTATGCGGAGGAACTCATGAAAAGACTATTTGTTGTTGCGTCGGTTGCCGCTCTGATCGCGGGACCGGCGCTCGCCAGTTCGACGAACGTCGAGTTTACCGGCGAAGACGGCGTTTCGCAGGTGTGGAAATTCAAGGATGACGGCTCGGCCGAAGGTCCTGAAGGCGCAACCGCGACTTACACTTGGGACGAGGAAGGCAAGAAGCTTTGCGCGACTTTCGCTGGCGACGAACCGAAAACGCTCTGCGCGACTTTCGAGGTCGCCGAAGGAAGCAGCGGCGCCGTCGGCGAAACGGCGCCCTATACGCTTGATGATGGCAGAAAAGGCACGTCGAAAATCGTCGCCAAAGAAGAATAGTCTTCTCCGCTTATTAGGCCCGGCCGCAATCCGGCCGGGCTGTAATTGCGACCGCTCTTTGCTATCGTCGCCCCATGAACTTTGGTTCCGACAATTGGGCGGGCGCCCATCCCGACATTCTCGCCGCCATCGTCCGCGCCAATGAGGGCGCGGCGCCGTCTTATGGCGGCGACGCGCTGACGCAACGCGTCGAGCGGAAATTTTCAGAAATTTTCGAACGCGACGTTGAGGTCTTTTTCGTCGCAACCGGCGGCGCGGCGAATTCGCTCGCGCTCGCGCAGATTACGCCGCCATGGGGCATGATCCTCTGTCATCAGGAAAGCCACATCCAGATGGATGAATGCGGCGCGCCGGAATTTTTCACCGGCGGCGCCAAATTGCTGCCGCTTGAAGGCGCCGCCGCGAAACTGACGCCCGAGATTGTCACGGCGGGCTTGCGGGGATTTCCGGACCGGCCGCCGCACGGCATGCCGGCGAAAGCCCTGTCAGTCACCGAGGCGACGGAATGCGGCGCGGTTTACACCGTCAGCGAAGTTCGTGCGCTCTGCGGCGTCGCGCATGACGCCGGCCTGAAGGTCCACATGGATGGCGCGCGTTTCGCCAACGCCGTTGCAGCGCTCGGATGTTCGCCAGCCGACCTTACCTGGAAGGCCGGCGTCGATGTCCTGTCGTTTGGCGGAACCAAGAACGGATGCATGATCGCCGAGGCGGTCGTCTTTTTCGACGCGGCGGCGGCTGAAGATTTCATCTTCCGCCGCAAACGCGCCGCGCAGCTGTTTTCGAAAATGCGTTTCGTCTCGGGGCAATTCGACGCCTATCTCGAAGGCGGCTTGTGGCTGAAAATGGCAGCGCATGCGAACGCGATGGCGGCGCGCCTGTCGGCGGGCCTTGCGGCGATCGACGGCTGCACGATCTGGTATCCGACCGACGCGAACGAGGTCTTTGTTTCGTTTCCTCCTGGCGCGGCGGACTTGCTGCGCGACAAAGGCGCAAGCTTTTATCCGTGGGTGACGCCCGGCGACCCGGCGCAAGGAACCATGCAGCGGCTGATCTGTTCGTGGGCGACGCGCAAGGCGGATGTCGACGCGTTTCTCAGCCTGGCGGCCGCCGCGTCGCAGTAGCGCTCTTTCGCCGCGCGCGAATGTTCAAGATTTCGACAAACAGTGAAAAGGCGATGGCGAAATAAAGATAGCCGCGCGGGATATGGAACCCGATCCCGTCGGCGACCAGCGCCACCCCAACCAGAAGTATGAAGGCGAGCGCCAGCATCTTTGTCGTCGGGTGCTGTTCGATGAAACGCGCCAGCGGGTCCGCCGCAATCGCCATGACGATGGTTGACAGGATGACGGCGGCGAACATCACCGGGAGATGATTGGTCATGCCGATCGCAGTGATGACGCTGTCGAGCGAAAACACGATATTGATCACCAGCAATTGCAGGACAACGGCGCCGAACGCTGATTTTGCGTTGGCCTTTTCATGATCGGCGCCTTCTACCGCAGCGTGAATTTCCTGCGTTCCCTTCCACAGCAGGAAAAGCCCGCCGGCAAACAGGATAAGGTCCTTGACGGTAATCTCGGCGACCGCCTCGTGCGCATGGTCGCCGCCGGCAGCGAGAAAATCGACGAGCGCTGCGGGAAGGATGATCAGCGGCTCTGCGTCTGCCTTGATGATCCAGAAAATGGCGCCAAGCATGGCGATCCTCAGGACCATCGCGCCCCAGACGCCGATGCGCTGCGCGTTTTTCTGCGCCTTGCCTTTGAGATTGCCGACGGCGATCGACACAAAGAGGAGATTGTCGACGCCGAGCACAATTTCGAGAAAGGTCAGGGTGACAAGGCTGCCCCAGAAGGCTGGCGATGAGAATAGTTCTTCCATGGCGATCCTTCAGATCCAGCCGGCGGCTTCGCGTTGGACCAGCGCTTCCAGCAAGTCAATCATGGCGGGTGAATCATTGAGGCAGGGGATGGTGCTGAATTTTTCACCGCCCGCTTCGCGAAACATTTCAGCGCCGCCAATCGCCATCTCTTCAAGCGTTTCGAGACAGTCCGCAACAAAACCCGGCGTCATCACCGCAAGGCGCCTGACGCCGGTTGCGCCCATCTCGCGGATCATCGCGTCGGCCGCCGGCGTCAACCATTCCTCGCGCCCGAATTTCGACTGGAAAGCGAGCGGCGCGAATTCCGCGCTCCACCCCATCGCCGCGCGAATGAGCCGCGCGGTCTTCGAGCAATGGCAGAAATAGGGATCGCCTTCGTCAAGATGGCGCTTTGGCGTTCCATGGAAGGACAGAATAACCCGCTCGGGCGCCCAGCCGAGCGCCGACAGGTGCTTGTCGGCGACGCTCTTCAGCGCGGCGATATAGGCGCTGTCGTCATGATAGGGCGCCGCGATGCGGAGCGCCGGCTGCCAGTTCATGGCCCCGAGCGCCGCGAACGCCGCATCGGCAACGCTCGCCGACGTCGACTGCGAATATTGCGGATACATCGGGATGACCACGATGCGGTCGCACCCCTTGTCTTTCAGGGCGTTGATCCGTTCCCGGACGGATGGAGCGCCATAGCGCATCGCCCAGTCGATGTCCGCGCGCGCGCCGATCCGCTTGCGCAGCGCTTCGGCGGCGCCTTTTGTATGGAGGCGCAGCGGCGACCCCTCCGCGGTCCAGATCTTGGCGTAAGCGCGCGCGCTCTTCGCCGGGCGGACATTGAGGATGACGCCGTGAAGGATCGGCAGCCACAAGATCCGGGGATAATCGACGACGCGGCGGTCGGACAGAAACTCCGCCAGATAGCGGCGCACGGCGTGCGCAGTCGGTGCTTCGGGCGTGCCGAGATTGACGAGGAGAACCCCAATCCGCCCGCTGCTTACGGGCGGATGGTCAGCAGGGCGGCGGCCGTCATCAGGTCTTTCAGTCATCATGGCGCCCCTCTTCTAGCGGGTAATGGCCGCGCCGTCGCGCCTGCTTTGCGGCCGCCATTTGTCATATGGCTGACAGGGAAATGTCACAAAACAGAAACAGAAAAAAACGAGGGTCCGCGCGCATTCACAACCGGCCGCACCCTTTGCGCCGGGAAGACGGGGTATCAAGATAATGGATCTTGGAGTCAGCATCTGGGCGATGCTTGGTTTTGCGCTGGCGGCGTACGCCGTTGTTGGCAATGACGCATTGCAAACGCTCGGCACCTTCATCAGTTCCAACCAGAAGCTGCCCTGGTGGGCGCTATTTTTGTTCGCCGGAACCGTCCTCATCGTCGTGTTCGCCATCGGCTACGTCCAGTTCGACGGCGACCCGTCGTGGGGGCGCCTGTCGAATGCGAAGAAATATCCGGAATTCGACGCGCAATGGTACCACGTGGTTCCGGCGGCCGCGCTCCTGGTCATCACGCGGTTCGGCATTCCGGTGTCGACGAGCTTCATGATCCTGTCGATTTTCGCGACCATGGCCGGCATGCAGTCGATGATCACCAAGTCGGCCTATGCTTATGTAATGTCGTTTGCGCTTGGTCTTGGCGCTTATGTTTTGCTTGCGCCGACGCTTGAGCGCTATTTCATGAGAACGCCGGAGCGGGCGCAAAAGCCGGTGTGGATTCTTTTTCAATGGGTAACGACGGCGTATCTGTGGGCGGTGTGGCTCATTCAGGATTTCGCCAACATCTTCATCTTTCTGCCGCGCAAGCTGTCGCTTGATCAGGCCGCCGTCAGCGTCGGCCTCATCATGGTCTTGCTGATGGTGACCTTCCTCAACAAGGGCGGCCCGGTCCAGAAGATTCTCAATTCGAAAACCAGCGTCACCGACATTCGCTCGGCGACCTTGATCGACTTTTTCTACGCCTCGATCCTTGCCTATTTCGCTTATGTCTCGAAGACGCCGATGTCGACGACTTGGGCGTTTCTCGGCTTTATCGGCGGGCGGGAACTGGCGATTGCAACCATCGACAAGATCCGGTCGCCGGGCGCCACGCTGAAGATTGTCGGCACAGACGCCGGCAAGGCGCTGTTCGGCCTTGTCATCAGCATCGGCCTCGCGGTCGGCCTGCCGAGGCTCGCCGCCGCGATGACGGGCTAGGGCACTGACCCAAACATGGCCGGCCGCGCCGCAACGGTCTTCCCGGATATTGCGATTATTCTTGCCTTGAATCCGTCAGATGCGGGAACTTTCGTCGCGAACTGGAGTTTATACTGCGGACGGCGATAGAGCTGGCTTACGAGGGTCCCATGCGTATTTTGAGCTTAATTCTGATATCCTGCGTATTTCTCGCATCCTGCGAGACAATCAAGGGCGTTGGCAGGGACGTTGAGAACACCGGTGAAGTGCTCGACGACTCTATTGACGACGAATAGCTCCCTTAAGCCCGCTATGCTGGACTACTGAGCGGACTGAGCGCATTCTCGACTGACCCCACGGCGGATCAGATCGTTTATGGCGAAAAAAGCTACAACGGACGCAATCAGGCGCGGGAGCGCTATTGCGTTCGACCCGGATCTGTTTCTATCGACCGTAAGAGAAGGCCGACGGGTTCTCCATTTTCAGGAGAGCGATGTCGTTTACTCGCAGGGTGCGCCGGCCGACGCCGTCTATTATGTCCAGAGCGGCAAGATCAAGATTTCGGTTACGTCCGCCCAGGGGAAGGAGGCCGTTATCGGCGCCGTTGGACCCGGCGAGTTTTTCGGAGAAGCCTGTCTGATCGCGCAGCCCTTGCGCCTTGCCGGCGCCGCGGCGATGACAGAAAGCAAGGTGACGCGCGTTGAAAAGGCGCACATGATCCGGGTCCTGCATGAAGAACCGGTGTTCGCCGAGATGTTTACCGCCCATCTGCTGACCCGTAACTGCCGGATTGAAGAGGATCTCGTCGATCAGCTTTTCAATTCAAGCGAAAAGCGGCTGGCGCGAACCCTTCTGTTGCTGGCGAATTTTTGCAAGGACGGCAAGCCTGAACTGATCGCGACCAAAATCAGCCAGGAAACACTCGCCGAAATGATCGGCACCACCCGGCCTCGCGTCAGCTTTTTCATGAACAAGTTCAGGAAGCTCGGTCTTATTGAGTATAATGGCGCTATCAAGGTCCATAGCTCGCTGCTGAGCGTCATTCTGCGCGATTAGGCGCTCGTCCCGGGCTTTTGCCCCCTGATCCGCCATTTGTTCACCTTGTGTTCAATAGTGAACATCCGGCGCGATAGGCAACCGGCTATGCTCTCCATTCCGGCGCGAGATTAGAGGCGGAATCGTGGAAATTCCATCGAGACCGGGGCACGCCTCTTGGAGGTCACGACATGGACAGAATTGATATGGCCGCAAGCCTGAAAGACGAACAGGCCGCTTTATTGAGGTTTGCGATGTACCTCACGCGCAGCTTTCAGGATGCTGAAGATCTTGCTCAGGATACGATGGAGCGGGCGCTGCTGAAAGCGCACCTGTTCGACGGCGCAAATCTTCATTCATGGCTTTTCACGCTCTGTCGCCGGCTTTTTCTCAACACAGTTCGCAAGGGCAAATCTCAGGGCGTCATGACGACGATCGATCTGGCGCCGGCGGCGGCCATGCGCGTCGAAAGCGATCAGCAGGAAAAACTTGAATTCACTGAAGTTCTGAAATGCTTCAATTTCCTGCCGGCCGGCGACAAGATCGTTCTTTCGATGATCGCCTTTGACGATATGCAATACGAAGCGGCGGCGCGCGCGCTGAATATGCCGATCGGTACAATTCGGTCGCGGGTATCGCGCGCCCGGGCGCGGCTTCGCGGCTTCGTCCTGTCCGGCGTTGGCGATGCGCGGGCCGAAGCGGATGCATGATGCGACAGCGCCGCGACGATCGCCGGCACACGCTGTCACCGCGCCGTTGGTCGACAAGGGCGAGGGTGGTTTCGGACGCAATCCCCTTGTGTCTTCTCGCGGCGTGTTCGACAACTTCATCGCTTCCGCCCGGCGCATCAGGAGCCGCCGCGCGCATTAGCGCCGGGATGCAGCGCCTTGGCGCGACACCCGATCGCGGCGATTGTCATGCGAGCCATATTGCAGCCGCATTGGGAGATGATGATCGAGGCGATGCGATGAAAATTATCGTGTCGTCGGGCTCGAAAAAAGACATGCGCGCCGGCGTCCGCGCAGCGCGCGTCGAGGTCAAAAAGGCCTTCATCAGAGCCCATTTCGGGTGCTCTCTATTCAGCTGATCGGCCGTGCGCGGCGCGCGGGCGCTGCCGCAAACAAACAAGGCGCCAAAGGAACGTGCGCTGTTATCGCGTGTTCCCCCTTGGCGTCTTGCAAAGAAAAGGAAAAGAAACATGCCCACATCGAAAAACTTGCTGGCTATTGTCGGCGTCGTCGCATTGGTCGCGGGCGCCATCTATTTCGTCAATGAAAGCCAGAAGAGCGATATCGAAAAACTTGGCGACAGCATAGAAAACGCCGGAAACGACCTTGCGGACGCGGTTGACGACGCAACCAAATAGCGACCGGAAATCGGCGCATGTTCGCTTGGCGCAGGCCTTTCCGGTATTGGCTTGGTCTTCGTATTGATGCTTTGATGCGCAAGAAAGGCGGATTCGAGGTTTTGCGTCCACCTTGATTGGTCATATGATGACAGGGAAATCGCCCTAAAGTGGTGATTTTCCCCGCATGGCTCGCGCAACCAGCGCGATAACAAACAGAACGATGAAGACAAGGAAAATCAGCTTCGCGATTCCAACCGAGGCGCCGGCGATGCCGCCGAATCCAAGGGCGGCGGCGATGATCGCGATCACCAGGAACGTCAGAGCCCATCCGAGCATAACAACCTCCACTTATTGCGGCACAGCAGGGTCGGCGCATCGCGCGGCTGCTGTGTGGGTTAAAGGCAAGACGCTGTCAGACGACCGACAACACATCGGGGCGTTTGGCGGGGGGCGTGGGATGCGCCGTCGGTCGTCCAAGATCCCAGCGTCACAACTCTACTGATTCGAGACCTTATTGACGCTGTAGGAACACGGGTTTCGGCGATCAGTTCCGATGCGCCGGCTACGTTTGTACTTTCAAGGGTGATGACGCCCCCCGTAGCTGGGCCCCGTTCATACGCCGTCCCCGCTCGGCTGAGTGCGGTACCCAAGAGGCGGCGACGATTTCCCGTCACTCCGCCGCGCGCTTGACCGCCGGGGTTTCTTCTTCGGCCGCGACGCTCTTGCCGTGCGACGAAATCTTCTCGTCGATTTCCGCCAGCCGGATTTCGCGTTCGCGCTTTTGCGCGGCGGTAAGGCCGATGCCGTCGGCGGCGAGGCGCTGGATCGCCACATAATCGAGCTTGCCGGTGCCGAGCACCGGAATTTCCGCAACGGTGACGATCTTTTTCGGCACGGCGATTTCAGCAACGCCGTGATTTTGCGCCCAGCCGAGCAGCTGCGTCCGATCAGGCGCGGTGCGGTCGGTGACGAGAACGATCTGCTCGCCCTTCTTGTCGTCGGGAAGGATCGCAGCAGCGTGGAGATTGTCCGGCCAGACAGCGGTCGCGCAATTCTCGACGACGGCGAGCGAGACCATCTCGCCGCCGATCTTGGCGAAGCGCTTCATCCGCCCACGGATCGACATGTAACCCTCATCGTCAAAGCTGACGATGTCGCCGGTGTCGTGCCAGCCCTCGACGGTCGGATGAACGACGCCCGGCTGCTCGGGGGTGATGTAGCCCTTCATGATATTGGGCCCCCGGACGAAAAGGCGCTTGCCGCCGGACAGGCCCTCGACCGCTTCCAGCCGCCATTCAATGCCGGGCAGGAGCTTGCCGACGGTGCCGGCCCTGATGTCGCCCGGCTGGTTTGCCGCCAGAACCGGCGAGCCTTCGGTGACGCCATAGCCTTCAAGGACTTCAAAGCCGAAGCGCCGTTCGGCGGCGGCTCTCGTTTCGTCCTTGACGCGCTCGGCGCCGCAGACGGCAATCCGCAAGGACGACATCGCGCCGTCTTCGCTCGCGCGCATATATTGCTGCAGGAAAGTGTCGGTCGCAAAGAGGACGCTCGACCCGGTTTCGAAAATCCGTTTCGGGATGATTTTCGTCTGCAGCGGCGAGGGGTGGAGCACAACCGGATAGCCGTTGAGGATCGGCCACAAGGTGCCGGCGGTCAGCCCGTAACAGTGAAAGGTCGGCAGCGGATTGAAGAAAATGTCCGAGGGCAGAATTTCGACATGCTCGGCGATCTGATAAATGTTCGACAGGATATTGGCGTGGCTGAGCGCGACGCCCTTGGGATCGCCCTCGGTGCCCGAGGTGAAGAGAATGATGCCGAGACTGTCGGGATCGGGGCTCGCCGAAAAAAACCGCGGCAGCAGCGGCCCGACGATCGCGCGAGCCTTGTCGAGCGGCGACAGCGCCTCTTTCATGTCTTCAAGATAGAGAAATTCGACCGTCCCTTTCAGTTCCTCAACCAGCACTTCGAGTTTGCCGATCTCGATGAACTTGTGGGCGGTGACGACTTTCTTCACTTCCGCGGTGCGCGCCGCCGCTTTGAGATTTCTGGCGCCGGAGGTGAAGTTGAACATCGCCGGCGTGCGGCCGCGGCTGAATGCGGCCATCAGCGCGATGACGGCGCCGGCGCCGGT
>JBGSVH010000172.1:0-19744 GCA_041753055.1 Parvularculaceae bacterium | reverse complement strand
GGCGGCGGCGCAGCGGCGGATGCGCCCTGGCGGCGCAGTCCGGGCGCTCGCAAAGGCGGCAGGTGACGCCGACGGGGGTTGCGCGCGCATTGTTGGGGTTGACGTCGCGGGCATAGGTAAGATTTCCAGCGTCTTCGAGCGCGCAGCCGACAACGACAACGCGCTCGACATGAGGCGCGGCATATCCGCCTGCGCCGCTCGTCACGGTGCGGGCAATGGAAAAGTAGCGGCTCTGATCGGGGAGCTGAATGATCTGCGTCACGATCCGGCGCGGCGTTCTGAAGGCTTCGTGCACGGTCCATAACGGGCAGGAGCCGCCATAGCGGGCGAACGGGAAAATATCCCCGGAAAAGCGTTTCGAGATATTCCCCGCCGCATCGACGCGCAGGAAAAAAAACGGGACGCCTTCCGCTCCGACCCGGCGCATGGTCGTCAGGCGATGGGCGACCTGTTCAAAGCTCGCGCCGAAACGGCGGCCGAGCGTTTCAATATCGTAGGAGAGTTCTTTGGCGGCGATGAGGAAAGGCTCATAGGGCAGCATCATCGCTGCGGCGGCGTAATTGGCGAGCGCCGATCGCGCCAGCCGCCGTCCGGCGTCGGTCGCAAATTTCGCGTCATTGACGATCCGATCGAGGGCGGCGCTTTGCTCGATCAGCGAAAGCTGCAGCGCAAGATTGAAGGTGCGGCTCGCCTGATCAAGCTGTTCGGAAATGGCGATTTCGCCGGAATGGCGGTTGAGCCGGCGCCAGGCGCCCGCCATCACCTCGGCCGGAAGAATGCGCACGCGCAGCCGATGCGTCTGCGCGCATCGCGCCGCGAGCGCGTTGAAGAGACCTCCATCGCCGCTGTCGGCGGCGATGGCTTCGCCCGCCGCTTCAATTTCCGGAAAATGATTTTGGTTCGCGTGGAGAAAAGTCCGCGCCTCCTCGACCGGATCGTCCGCCTCGCGATTGCCGGCGATCCGCGCGCCGGTGATTTCTTCCTCCGCCGTCCGCCAACTCCGGAACAGTGACGCTACAGCGCCGCCAAGGACGGGATTTCCGGCCGCCAGTTCGAGCGCGTCTTCCCTGGTGACGCCGGCATCGAGGAAGACCGGATCGGCGAAGGCGGCGGCGAGATCGGCGAACAGCGCGTCGGTCTCGGCCCCGTCCATCCGGGTCAGATCGAAGCCGTAAACGCTGGCGAGCCGCACCAGAAGTTCGGCCGATACCGGTCTCTGGTTGCGCTCGATCAGATTGACATAGGACGCGGATATTTCGAGCGACACCGCCATTTCCGCCTGGGTATGGCCTTGCTCGCGGCGGAGCCGGCGTATCTGCGGCCCTAGGAAAAGCTTCCGTTTCTTGATCATTTCGAATATCAAATAAATGAACTCTACAAGTATGATAGCGCAATAATATTACAAAAGCCACAAAACGACAAAATATGATGTATCTGATTTTACATTGCGACGCATCATTTGTCGATTTGTCGCAGCAAAAATGCTCTGTGGCGCTGAACCTGCAATTGGGCAGGGCCGCGGCGACGTTGGGGGCAGAGCGTTTCCGGCCGCGTTGAGGAGAGCATTTCAATGACGACATTCGACGATCTCATCCCTTCGGCGCCGAAGGGCCGTTTCAACGGCATCAAGCGCAACTATTCTGCAGCCGAGGCGCAGCGCCTGCGCGGGTCGGTGGATATCGTTTATACGCTGGCCGACCGCGGCGCGAACAAGCTTTGGGACCTCCTGAAGACGGAGCCTTACATCAACGCGCTCGGCGCCCTCTCCGGCAATCAGGCGGTGCAGATGGCGAAAGCGGGATTGAAGGCGATTTATCTTTCCGGCTGGCAGGTCGCCGGCGACGCCAATACCGCGGGCCAGGTTTATCCTGACCAGTCGCTCTATCCGGCCAACGCCGGACCTGAACTCGCCAAGCGCATCAACAATGCGCTGCGCCGCGCCGACCAGATTGAATTTTCCGAAGGCAAAGTGAAGCGCGATTTCTTCTTGCCGATCGTTGCCGACGCGGAAGCGGGTTTTGGCGGTCCGTTGAACTGCTTTGAAATCATGAAGGCCTATATCGAAGCGGGCGCCGCCGGCGTTCACTTCGAAGACCAGCTCGCGTCGGAAAAGAAGTGCGGGCATTTGGGCGGCAAGGTCTTGATCCCGACCAAAGCGCATGAACGCAATTTGAACGCGGCGCGTCTTGCCGCCGATGTCTGCGGCGTGCCGACCCTGGTTGTCGCGCGCACCGATGCGGAATCGGCAAAGCTCATCACCTCGGACGTCGATGAGCGCGATCACCCTTTCATCGACTTCGATCAGGGCCGCACGCCGGAAGGCTTCTACCGGCTCAAGGATGGCACGGGCGTTGACCATTGCATCGCGCGCGGCCTGTCTTATGCATCGTATGCGGATCTTATCTGGTGGGAAACCTCACACCCTGATCTGAAAGACGCCAAGCGCTTTGCCGAGGCTATTCAAAAAGCGCATCCCGGCAAGATGATGGCGTATAATTGCTCGCCGTCCTTTAACTGGGAAGCCAATCTCGACCAGGACACAATCGCCAAGTTCCAGCGTGAAATCGGCGCTATGGGATACAAGTACCAGTTCGTGACGCTCGCCGGTTTCCATGCGCTAAATTACGGCATGTATACGCTGGCGCATGGCTACAAGGACCGCGGCATGGCGGCCTATTCCGAACTTCAACAAGCGGAATTTGCGGCGGAAAAGATCGGCTACGAAGCAACCCGCCACCAGCGCGAAGTCGGCACCGGCTATTTCGATCTCGTCGCAACAACCCTGTCGGGCGGCCAGTCATCGACAACGGCGATGAGCGAGTCGACCGAATCGGCGCAGTTCAAAGCCGCGGAATAAAAGGCCAGCTTTCTGGGAGGGAGCGGCCTTGAAGCCGCCCCGTTCGCGGGGCGGCTTTTTCCTTGCACGATTTTATTGGGAGAGGCCTGTCCGCCGGCGCCGGCCGTCCGGCGCCGGGCGAAGCCGCCGTTCGCCGTCCGCGCCTTTCTTCCGCTCGCGCTTTGGTCCCTCGAATTTCGCCAGCGTGATCGGCGTGAAGGATTTTGCAAAGACTTCCGCCTCCACGCGATCGGTCTCAATCAGCGCGGACTTAAGGCCGGGAACGAGCGTCGCCGGAAGTTTCGCATAGCCATAGAGATCCGAAGTCGGATTTTTCTCATAGATCAGCGACCACATCAGCGAGCCTTTTGGGTTGTGCAGGGGATTGGCGGGCGATGCCATGTCCATCGCAAGGCTGCGTTGCGCCCGCGCATAGCCGGCGAACGCCGCGCGGGTCAGCCAGAATTCGCTCTCCTGACGGAAGAGCGCTGTTTCGACATCGTTCGCTCCCTTCATTTCAAGCAGGCACTCGCCGAGTTCATGCTGCGCGGATTCTTGTCCCTCGCCCATGCTCGCAACGACGCGAAAGGCCGGCGCGGCTTTGGCGCACCCCTCTTTGTCGCGAAGTTCGCGCGCGAACATGATGAGGCGCCCGGCGTCCTGCTGGCGTGGTAAAGCGTCGCTGTCCGGGTTCTCGTCGCTTTTCAAAATCTCACCGCCATCATTAGGCGGCGGACCATTCTGCGCATGAGCGAGCGACACAAGTATTGATGCGGCGAGCGCGGAACCAATCAACTTCTTCAAAATTTATCTCCAACCAACTGACCAATGCCCGCCCTGACGGGTTGAACGGCCGAAGCCGGAAAACCCGTCGCGGAAAGTACCACAATTTTCAATACAATTGCGATGGCGGCGGTTCCGCGAGGTCCGGGAAGGGATCGCCCCCACCGCCGCCGCAACGCCTATTGGCGCACCGGCCGGGTTATGCCGCTGCGCACGGCGGCCGCGGTGTCCGGGAAATCGGTGAAAACGCCATCGATCCCGCTGCGAAAGAAATATTCGAATTCTTCACCTGCCGCTTGCGGAACGTTCAATCGCGCCCAGTCATCAAAAAGTTCGACCATGGCGGCGCCAGAAGCGCTAATCGACGCCCCGGGTTCTTGTAGATCTGCCGTTGGAACGCGGCGGTCAATCTGATCGTTTGGGCGATCATTTCGAAATGTCCACGCGTGAACCTGCAGTCCAAGCTCATGGGCGTCCCGGACAAGATCAGTCGCAACGCCGCCTCCTCGAAGTATAAGCTGTTTCGCCGGGCCAACCGCGTCTGCATAATTCGCAATTGCTTCAAGCGAAATATTCGATTCACCGCCCGGCGTTTCTTCATAAACGAGCTGCACAAGCTTGGCGGTGGTCGTTCCTTTCAGCCGTTTCAAGATTGCCGGTTCGAACGACTGAATGAACACCGGCCCGGCATCGAACCCATCAAGCGCCGTCAGCAACGGTCGTTCGAAGTCGTGACCGATGGACGCGAAAAACCCCTGATGCTTCGTTTCCGGATAAACGCCGGCCGGCCTCCTTCCTCTTGTGCGCCGCCAGCGCAAGAATTTCGGCAAACGATGGAATCTCATAGCGCCCGTCAAATTCCCTTGACCGCCCCGGAAACGGTTGGCGCGCCCGAAGCGTCTTCAGTTCGGCAAGCGTGAAATCCTCGACCCACCAGTCATTGCGGCTGAGATTTGACGGATCATCATCGGGATCATTATTGGCGCGCTTGCGCGACGCGAATTCCCGATGGCCGGAAACGTCGGTCGTCGTCGACAGATAACGGTCGTGCCGCGCAACAAGCACGCCGTCTTTGGTGAAAACGAGGTCGGGCTCGATGACATCGGCGCCCATGTCGATTGCCAGCGCATAGGCTTCGAGCGTGTGTTCGGGGCGATAGCCCGACGCGCCGCGATGCGCGATGATGAGCGGCGCGGCGCCGTCCAAGGTCGCCCATTGGGTTTTCGGTTTATCCATCCCGGCGCACCCTGCGAGCGCAAACGCTACAAGCATCCATCGCATAGCTGATCTCCTCTGTGCGCCGCATCCCGCGCTTTCTTTCTGCTACGCCGCCGTTCACAATGTCGCACATGACGCCGCCGCCGCCAAAGCAGAGCATTCCCGCGCGCGCCGCTCTCGGTGCGCTCTGGCTCTACAAGCGCAGCCTGTCGCCGGTCTTCACCCTGTTCGGTGCGCACTGCCGGCACTTGCCGACCTGTTCCGACTACGCCGCTGAGGCGTTCCGGCGGCATGGGGCGCACAAAGGGTTCTGGCTGACCGTGTCGCGGCTGTCGCGCTGCCACCCCCTTGGCTCGCACGGCTTCGACCCGGTTCCAGCGGCGCTTGCCGATCAGGGCTGGCGGATCTGGCGTTACGGCGACTGGTCGTGGACCGAGCGGGGCGGCAAATAGCGGTGCAACGCCTTGGCGGGCTTGACGTTTCCGTTGATGTCATGGAAGTCCAACGCGCGCAGGATTGGATTTAGGACATGGTTGCGATCACACTTCCCGACGGTTCGGTTCGCGAGTTCGACGGCGCCGTCACCGGGACCGACATCGCGGAATCGATCTCGAAGTCGCTCGCAAAAAAAGCGATTGCGATGCGCATTAACGGCGCGCTGTCTGATCTCTTCCAGAAAGTTGACCGCGATTCAAAAATCGAAATTGTTACGCGCGACGACGATGATGCGCTCGATCTCATCCGCCATGATACGGCGCATCTGCTCGCACAGGCTGTGCAAGAGCTGTTCCCCGGGACGCAGGTAACCATTGGCCCCAATATCGAGGACGGATTCTTTTACGACTTCGCCCGCGATGACCCGTTCTCAACCGACGACCTCGCCCGCATCGAAAAGCGCATGGCGGAGATCGTCGATGAGGATCGTGCAACTAGGCGAGAAGTCTGGGACCGCAACAAGGCGATCGAGCATTTCAAGTCGATCGGCGAGACCTACAAGGCCGAGATCATCGCCGACCTTCCGGCGAACGAAGATGTAAAGATCTATTGGCATGGCGACTGGCATGACCTCTGCCGCGGCCCGCACCTTCCGTCGACGAAGCATATCGGCAAGGCTTTCAAGCTGATGAAAGTCGCGGGCGCCTATTGGCGCGGCGATCACCGCAATGCCGTCCTTCAACGCATCTACGGCACGGCGTGGACGAACGACAAGGACCTGAAAGCGTATCTGACGCGCCTAGAAGAAGCGGAAAAACGCGACCACCGAAAGCTCGGCCGCGAGCTTGATCTCTTTCATTTCCAGGCAGAAGCGCAAGGCTCTGTTTTCTGGCACCCCAAGGGCTTTCTGGTCTGGCGGCAGCTCGAAGCGTATATCCGCCGCCGGCTGGATGAAGATGGCTATGTCGAGGTGAAAACCCCGCAGCTGCTCGATTCGAAGCTGTGGGAGATGTCCGGCCACTGGTCGAAATTCCGCGACGGCATGTTCATCGTACCGGACGAAATTCCCTCTACGGAAGAAGGTGCGCCGGTCCTTTCAGGCGACGCCGAGCTGATGGCGTTAAAGCCAATGAACTGCCCCGCGCATGTGCAGATCTTCAATCAGGGCATCAAGTCCTATCGCGACCTGCCGATCCGCATGGCCGAGTTCGGCTGCTGTCACCGCAATGAACCGCATGGCGCGCTGCATGGGCTGATGCGCGTGCGCCAGATGACGCAGGACGATGCGCACATTTTTTGCCGTGAAGACCAGATAGATGCGGAAGTCGGGCGCTTTCTCGCGCTGTTCAATCGTGTTTATTCCGACATGGGGATGACGGAGATCAAGTATAAGCTGGCGACCCGGCCGGCGGTGCGCGCCGGCGATGACGCCATTTGGGACCGCGCCGAACAGGCGCTGGCCAAAGCGCTGACCGGGGCGGGCGTCGATTTTTCCTACGCGCAGGGCGACGGCGCTTTTTATGGGCCAAAGCTTGAGTTCCACCTGACCGATGCGATCGGCCGGACATGGCAGGCGGGTACTTTCCAGCTTGATTACATCGTGCCCGAGCGTCTTGGCGCCAGTTACATCGATGAGCATGGCGCCAAACAGACGCCAGTGATGCTGCACCGCGCCGTCTTCGGCACATTCGAACGCTTCATCGGGCTGCTGATCGAACAATATTCCGGCAAGCTGCCATTCTGGCTGGCGCCGGTGCAGGTGGTGGTTGCGACAATTACGTCGGATGCGGACCACTATGCGCAAGCGGTCTTTGATTCCCTGCGGGCGGCAGGCCTGCGCGCCGATCTCGATGTGCGCAACGAAAAGATCAACTACAAAGTGCGCGAGCACAGCCACGCGAAGGTTCCGGCCATCATTGTTGTCGGCGCGCGTGAAGCGGACGAGAAAAAAGTCTCGCTGCGCCGGCTGGGGTCGGAAAGGCAGGAAGTCTTGTCGCTCGACGTCGCCCTTGCGCAACTGAGCGATGAAGCGCTTGCGCCCGATCTGCGTGGGCGCTGATCTTGGCCGCGCGACAACACCGTCTCGACAAGGTTGTTGATGGCGCTTTTGCCGTGGCGATGGCGGGGATCGCTTGGCTTGCCGTCTTCGGCCATCGCGGGGTTGCGCCGGCGGTCGGGCTGATCGCGCTTGCCGCCGCGTTCCGCAAAGATATCTGGACCAGCGGAATAGCCCTTCTGTCGCCGCATCGCTTGCGTTCCGATCCCTTGGGGCTTGCGGCGCTTTCAATGATCGGTTTTTCGGCCTGGGTGACCGTGAGCGCGCTGTGGTCGCCGTCGCCGGGCGGATTCTGGCTCGGGATGACAGTGCTGGTCGCCGTCCTTGGCGCCGGGGCGCTGGTTTTCGAAGCGGCGCATGCATCGCCAAAACGGGCGCAACGGTTCTCGGCGCTTTTTGCGCTGATGACCGCGACCGCGTCTGCGGCGCTGCTGTTCGAAGGGCTTTCCGGCGGTTATTTGAGGGCGGCTATTCCGCCGGATGACCTGACGCCGCTCCGATGGAAAGACATGACGGCGCTGGCGCGCGGCGTCACCGTCATGGCGCCTTTGGTTTTTCCCGCCGCCGTTCTCATTCGCCGCTTTACGGGGTCATGGGCAATAGCGTTTGTTCCGGCGGGCGCCGCCTTTGTCGCGGCGACACAGTTTTCGGTGTTCGCCAATGTCGTCGCAATCGGCGCTGGCGCTGTCGCTTTCGTATTGGCGATGGTTCGTCCGCGCCTGTGTCTGGTGGCTTTGGCAATCTTGCTGATGTTGGCGCTGATATCGGCGCCGTTTATTGCGGCGGCGATCCCGGCGGAGGCGGTTGTTGACGGCGTTGTCGGGACAATACCGGCGTCGTGGGGCCAACGCCTGTTTGTCTGGAAAGATACGGGTGTTCGCGCCCTGAGGGATTGCATGCCGCTTGGCTGCGGCGCCGACTATGCGCGCTCGTTGAAGGAATCGGCGGGCATGATTGCGGTCAAGGGATCGGCGATCACGCTGCCGGCGATGCCGCTCCATCCCCATAATCTGTTCCTGCAAATCTGGCTTGAGCTTGGGTTGCCCGGCGTCGCGGCCTTTGGCGCCGCGATCGCCGCCGCAGCGGCGGCGTTGATGCGGGCAAGAATCGACGCCGGAACTCTTGCGGCGGCGTGCGCGGTTATCGCCGTATCTTTCATTACTGTAATGTTTGAGGCGAGCCTGTGGCAGATCTGGCGGCTTGCGGTATTTGCGCTTGCCGCACTCGGCTGTGCGGTGTCATACTCGGTAAACAAATCGTCGTAAAATGAGAGCGCCAGTGGGGCGGGCGCCCAAATTCGATGACGGGGGCAGAGTTGCAGAACGATCAGCAGGAAGTCGCCATTTCGGCGATTATTGTTTCGTATCATACCGGTCCGGTCCTGGCGCAGTGTCTTGACGCGCTGAAACGACAGGACGGCGTCCGTGAAATTATTCTCATCGATAATGGCAATCCCGATGGCGTTGTCGACGCGGCGATCGGGTCCGACACGGATGGCGCGCCTGTTCATCTGATGACCGGCCATGGCAATATAGGCTTTGCCGCCGCCTGCAATCGCGGCGCGCGCGCGGCGGCCAGCGACATTCTGTTGTTCTTGAATCCCGACGCAATCCTGCCGCCCGGCGGCGCCCTCGCGCTCGCGCACGCCGCGTCAAAGCGCGATCATCCGTGGCTGATCGGCGCCAAGATCGTTGGCCCTGACGGCGCAGAGCAGCGCGGGTCCCGCCGTGCAACCCTGACGCCTTGGCGCGCTTTCGTCGAGGCGGCGAAACTGTACAATGTCGCTCCGCGTCACCCTTATTTCCGCCGCTTCAATCTGCACGGAGATCCCTGCCCGACGGAAGTGACGCCGGTCCCGGTGATTTCCGGCGCCTGCTTCATGACGACAAAATCCGATTATTGGTCGATCAGCGGCATGGACGAGCGATATTTTCTGCATGTCGAGGACGTCGATTTCTGCCTCCGCTTCGCTAATGCCGGCGGCGTCGTCTATTTTGATCCGAATGTTTCGGTGCTCCATTTCAAGAGTTCCAGCGAAGTTGATCCGGTCTTTGTCGAGATGCGCAAGACATCGAGCATGCTGCGCTATTTCCGGACGCATTTTTCAGAACCCTATCCGGCGCCGTTCATGTGGCTGGTCGCGGCATTATTGTGGATTCAGTTTGGCGTCAGCGCGCTCGCCAAGATCATGCGCCGCGCAATGTCTGGCAAGCTGTCACCGCGCCCGGCGCCCGAGCCTGGAAAAGTCCGCCGCGTTTCCTAACGCGCCGGCGCTTGATAGCTTGAAATATCGAACAGATAGAGCGTTCGCATGCGCGCCGGACCAATGCGGGTCTTGATCGGACCCAACGGCTGGATCGAGCGAAAGCGCCCCTGGATGGAGAGCGCCTCGGCGTCGTCGGTTACATAAAGCAGGCGTTGCCGCCGCTCCGGGTCGAATCCGTAAAACGCTTCGAAATGATTATCGACGCGCGCATTCGAATTCCAGGCGACGATCGGTTTGGCGCCGCGTGCATAATAGACGAGTTCCCCCGTGACCTCGCGATCGTCAGTCATGATTGCGTCATAGGCAAGGCTCGCATCGGCAACGCGCCGGCCGAGGTCGGACCAGCCGTGCAGGCGCTTGAATGCGCGTGATGCGCCCGTTGCGTCCACCAGCATCGGGCTTGTAAAGACGGCGAGAAATCCGGTCCCGATAATCAGATGCAGCGCCAGGCTTGCGCGCAGCGCTGTCAGGGCGCGCCTTTCCCGGAACGCCCAGAGGACCGCCATGACAATCGCTGACGGATAAGCGACGGCGGCCCAATTGCCATGCGCGCGTGAGATGAAGGCCTGAACGATGACGATCGCCATCGCCGGAATTGAAAACGCGAGCAGGGTCTGCATCGTGTCGCGTTCTTCGGGTGACAGTCCGCGCCGGCCGAACAGCGCGGCAAGAAAGATCAGCGCCAGCATGATCGGGCCTGCGACCCCGAACTGGGCGCCAAGGAAGTTCAGCAATTGGCCGGGATGCCCGAAATCGCCGCTCCAGTCGGCGTTTGCCGCCGTATGCGAAATCGTCTGGAAATCGTTTTGTGCGTTCCACCAGATATTTGGCGCGATCAAAATCAGTGCGACTAGGAAGGCCGCACCAGTGTTTGCAAGCGTAAGCGCCCGCCGCCGCGCCGGCGAAAGAACGAGCGCTAACGCCGCGCCCATCAGAAAATAAGACATTGCGTATTTCGACAGAAATCCAAACCCGACCGCCGCGCCAAACAACAGCGCCATCCGCTCGGGATGCTGCGGCGCGCGCGCGTCCGTAAGCTGGAAGAAATAATAGAGCGCCGCCGACCAGAAAAAAATCAATGGCGCGTCGGTGGTAATCAGAGCGGATGATAAGAATACTCCCGGCAAGGTCAGCCAAGCCACACCCGCCCAAAGCGCTTCCTTGGCGCTTGCGATCCTTCGCGTCAGCAGGAAAAGAAAGACCGCCGCGCCAAGGTGGTAAAACGGCGCTGCAAGGCGCACCGCCCATTCCGCGTCGCCAAATAGGGCGGTCGTCGCCGCGATCGACCACGCGATGACCGGCGGCTTTGAGAAATATCCAAACGCCGGCGACTGGCTCCAGAACCAGTATTGGCCTTCGTCGGGACCAAGGTCTGCATGACCGGCGACCAGCGCGGCGACGCGCGCGAGCGTCAACAGCAGCGCCAGGGCGGCGAATTGCCGGCCGGGCGTCGCGAAGTTACGGCTGATAACAGTCACTTCGCGTCCTGATGATTGGGCGATTGCGGCGTCATCCGATAGATTTTCAGCGTCACGCTTTTTCCGTTTGAATAATTGACGCCGCCGACTTCGGCAAACGCCGCCGCTGCTTCGCCAAGCTCGTCGAGGCGGGTCTTGAATGCAGCGTCTTCCCGACCCTCAATGACCGCCGCACGATTGGAATTCGACAACATCTCCGCCGCCGTTCGCCCGTTTGCAAGAATGGTTTGGGTTCCAAGCAGAAATATGGCGGAGGGCTCATAATAGCCGCTAAGGATGACGTCGTCTGCACCATTGCGCAAAGGATGCAGCCCTGCTGCGCCAATCGCTTCGGAAAGGCGTGGCGATAAGGTCAGCTGGCCTAAATTTGGAAGCACCCCGCAAAGCAGTGTCCACGCGACCGTTGATGACAGCAGTATGGCGCCAAGCGCGCCTTCGGTTTGGCGGCCCTTCCAGAACAGCGTCGCAATGAGGCTTGCGGCAAGTGCGATAGTTGCCGCGATAGTGAAGCAATAGGGTTTCAGGGGCGCCTGCTGGTAATAAACCGGCAAGGCGACGATCAGCGCAGCAAACATCAAGCCGACAACAAGATAAATCGCCGCGCCAAATCGTCGAAGCCCGACCCATTTGCCCGAGACGCCACTGACAATGGCGTGCGCCGCCATCAGCGCGATCGCGGGATAAAGCGGCAATGCATAGTGCGGCAGTTTGGTCGCGGTCGCCTCGAATACGAGCCAGGACGGCGCCGCCCAGGCGATCAGGAACCACGACGCCCATGTGCGGCGGTCATTGAAGGCGGCGCGTAACCCCGGGAGAATGAGCGCGGCGGCAGGCCAGAACAAGACGAAAACAAGGACCGTATAATAGCCAGGCGGGCCGCTATGGCTTTCTTTCGCCTCGCCGAGCTTGGCGAGCATGTCGCCGCCGATCGCCTCTGCAAAGAACCGTCCATCGGTTGCCTCGTGAATGGCGGCGGCCCAGGGCGCAATCATCAGTATCAGGATCACTATGCCGGTGACGGGACGCAAGCCCGCAACCCAGTCCGCCTTTGGCCGGTAGAAAGCCATCATCGCGGCGGTCAATCCGGCGATCATCAGGATGATCGGCCCCTTGATCAGCACGCCGACGCCAATGGCGATCCAGAACACGAGCGCCCACAAGCGCGGCGACCGCCGTCCCTCAACAATGGCGCCGAAAATCTGGATGAAGGACGTCTGCGCCGCTGTCACGGCGGCGAGCAGCATGGCGTCAGTCTTGGCGATTGTCGCCTCTCCGGCGAGGGCGGGCGAGGCGGCGAGCATAAGTGCTGCGAGCAAGCCGGCGCCGGGTCCGAACAGCCTTGCGCCGGCCGCATAAGTGAACAGCGCGGCGACAATCGCCCCAAACGCCGAGGGCAGGCGGTATGCCCAGATTTCCCGGGCTTCGACAGAGGAAAACGCCGACACCGAAAGCGCCTGCAGCCAATAGATGCCGGCTGGCTTTTTGTTGCGTTCGTCGTCTTGAAATTGGATCGTGACGAAATCGCCGCTTTCCAGCATCTGCACCGTCGCCTGGGCGAATCGCGACTCGTCGCGATCAAGCGGCGGCATGGCGAAGACGCCGGCGAACGCTGTCATCGCCGCGTAACAGGCGACAAGCGTCAGCCTTGCCCATCGAGCCAGATTTGAATCGCCCGTCAACGCCTGCATGACACCCCTTGCGGGCGAGCATAATCGCTGGCCCTGCGCCTGTCTCGCGTCCCTGGGCTGTCAGCCCTCCCGGAGACATTTTCTTTTGCGGCCGTTTCTGCGATCTACAAACATCAATCAAGGGACCGTCGGCAATGTCTCAAACGAATACCGCCGAACTACCGGCCGCCGGATTCGGCCTTGCGCGCTCGGGCGGCAAAGCGCTCAGCGTCGTCCTGCCGATGTATGACGAGGAGGGCGGCGCGGCCGCGCTGGTCGCAGAAATCGCACACTGCCTTGCCGGTCTCGATTTCGAAATTGTCGTTGTCGATGATTGCAGTCGTGACCGCACGGCCGTCGAATTGATGCGGGCCCGGCGGGATACGCCACAGCTTCGGGTGTTGCGCCATGGCGCCAATGCCGGGCAGAGCCGGGCGGTAAGAACCGGGGTCATCGCCGCCGCCGCGCCGGTGATCGCGACGCTTGATGGCGACGGGCAGAACGATCCGGCGGACATCCGGGCGCTTTTCAAGGCTCTGACACGGGAAAATGCGCCGCCCCTGCTCGCAATGATTGCTGGCGAACGGCAAAAGCGCCTCGATGCAGCGGCAAAAAAGACCGCCTCCCGGCTCGCCAATGCGGTTAGGCGGAAAATCCTCGACGATGGCGCCGCGGATACCGGCTGCGGCCTCAAGGTCTTTTACCGCGATGCCTATCTGCGGCTTCCCTATTTCGATCACAGCCATCGCTACCTGCCAGCGCTGATGCGGCGGGAGGGATTCGCGGTTGAGTTCATGCCGGTCAACCATCGCGCCCGAGCCCACGGGGCGTCAAAATACAACAATTTAGGGCGCTTGGCCGTTGCTTTTCGCGATATTCTGGGCGTGGTGTGGCTGAAAGCGCGCGCCCGGTCGCCTTTGACGATTTCCGAGCTAGAGCCAGGCCGCGACTATGATACGATGGAGTGAATTTTCGGCCCGGGGGGCCGCCTCGAAGGAGTAGGGCTGACCATGGCTTTTCAGATTTTTCCGCTGCTGACGATCAGTTTGATCATTTACACGGTCCTGACCGTGACCGGCATGGGCGGCGCCCAAGGCGCCGCCTGGCACGATGTCGTTGTCGTCAGCCTGCCGATGTATTCGGGTGATGTTTGGCGCGTCACCTGGGGCGCGCTGTTTCTGACCGGCAGCATGGGGCTGTTGTTTGTCGAACTCATCCGGGCGACCAAGGCGGGAACCGCTTCGATCACCAATCACTTGTTGTCGTTCCTGCTGTTCGTTGTAGCGCTGCTTGCGTTCATCTTGGCGCCCGGCTTCGGCAATTCCATTTATTTCATCTTCCTGACCATGACCTTCCTCGACCCGATGGCGGGCCTGGTGGTCACCACCGTGACAGCGCGTCGCGATCTCTCCGTGACTGACATCCAAAAGCACTAGCCGCGCTTCAGGCTACACACTCAATTACCGGATGGCGCCAGTTCGCGGCCGCCGCGCAAGCGCGCGCATAGCTGGTTTCCGCCTCAAGTCGGGAAAGACTTGTCTCGTTTTGATCCGCAAGGAAGAGCCGGCGCAGCCGTTCCGGGACGCAGCGGCGCACCATGCGGCCGCTATCCGCGACTTTTACCGGTGCGACCAGCTGGGGCATGGGAAAATTCGAAGGCATCAATGCCAGCAAGGCAATAAGTCTGCCGCCGGAACGCGCATGTTTTAAGTTTATTTACAGCTTCTCCCTTAGATAGAGCTTCCAAGGGGTTAAACGGCATGGCGGGCGGCGCGGACTTATCCGCGGCAGGGCCTCCACTGACAAGGAATGAGCGGGATTTGTCTCGGCACCATGATCAACGGACGCAGGCTTCCGACGGCGGACCCGCGACACGCATTGTCGCTGACGCCAGCGCCGCCTTTGAGCCGCCTTTGCAGGCGCTGTTCGAATTTGACCCGCAGCAGGGCGTCCTGTCGTGGTCGGATCCCGCCGCGGCCGCACGGCTGCTTGGGTCGGATATTTCGGTTTCCACGGTCCGCCGGAGCGAATTTGCGCAACGCATCGTCGGCGGCGACATCAGCCAGCGCGACAAGGCGCTCGACGGGGCGGAGCAGAATTACGCCTGCGAATATCAGCTGTCGCGCCGGGCCGGCGACACGCACTGGGTTGAAGAACGCGGCGGCTGGCTGGGCGCGGGCCCTGACCGCCGGCTGATCGGCGTCATCCGCTCGATCGAATCGCAACGTTTGCGTGATGCGCACCTCTCGTGGCTCGCCGAGAACGACGAGCTGACCGGCGTTATGAATCGCGCGCAGATACGGGTAAAACTCGATCAGGCAATTACAGGCTTGAAGCATGCGGGCGGCTCTGGCGCCTATCTTCTGGCGGGCATCGATGATGTCGGCGGCATCAACGCGGATTTTGGTTTTGACGTCGCCGATCAGGTGATTGTCGAATGTTCGCGCCGCATCGCCGAAACGCTCGGCGACGACGACCTGATTGGCCGCGTCGCCGGCACCAAATTCGGCGTCTATGTCGCTCAAGCTGATGGCGCGCGCGTGCGCGAGGTTTGCGTCCGCCTGCTCAACGTCATCCGCGAGCGGGTGATCGAAACGCATAAAGGCTCAGTCGCGGCGTCGATTTCGATCGGTGCGGTTGAAACGCCGCGCGACGCCGAGGACGCTCACAAGGCGATGGCGCGGGCGGAAGCGGCGCTCGACCAGGCCAAGCGCCTTGGACGGTCGAGCTGGTCCTCGTTCAGCGAGAAAACCGACGTCGTCACCACACGCCGGCGCAACACCCACATGTCGGATGTCATCCTGACCGCCCTCAATGAGCGGCGCGTGCGCCTCGCCTTCCAGCCGATTGTCGGCGACATTGGCGAGGTCCCATCGAAATTTGAATGCCTGATCCGGATGCGCGCCGAAGACGGCCGTGAAGTGCCGGCCCCGGAATTTATTCCGATCGCCGAACGTCTGGGTCTCGTTCATCTTCTCGACCGCCGCGTTCTTGAACTTGCGGTCAATACGCTGTCGGCCTGCCCGAACATCAAGTTGAACGTCAATGTATCGATGGAGACGGTGAAGGATCCGGTCTGGGCGGAGGGGTATCTCGCGGTGATGCGCGCCAATGAAAATCTCGCGCGCCGCATTACCGTCGAACTCACCGAGACCCAGGTCATTGATGCGGTCGACGCCTCGATCGAGTTTGTGGCGGAGCTGAAAAAAATCGGCGCTTCCTTCGGCATCGACGATTTCGGCGCGGGCTACACGTCATTCCGCAATCTCAAGGCGCTCGACATCGATATCCTGAAGATCGACGGGTCGTTCGTCACCGGCGTGTCCTCGTCGCGTGAAAACCAGCTGTTCGTGCGGACCTTGCTCGACCTCGCCCGCAATTTCGGCATGAAAACCGTCGCCGAATGGGTCGAGAACGAAGCCGACGCCATGCTGCTCAAGGGTCTCGGCGTCGACTTCCTGCAGGGCTACATGATCGGCAAACCGGAAACCAATCCGGTCTGGCTTCCCGACGGCGCGCCCGATATCGGTCCGCTTGCCCAGATGCGCGCCGCAGGCTGAACGCCTGACGCCTAGTGGTCCTTATCCAGTTTTGACATTTGCCGCTTCAGGTCGGCGAGTTCTTCGCGCAATTTGTGAATTTCGGCGCCGCTTTCCTCTGAGGACGCCGGTCGCGGCGCCTGCTGATAAAAGCCTCCCATCGGCGAGAACATCTTCATCGCCTGATCGAAAAGCGCCATGTTCTGGCGGGCCATTTCCTCGAACATCTGAAAACCGGGCGCTGCGCCGAAAGTGTCGCGCATGCGTGCGCGCATTTTGTCCTGATTGTTCGAGAACGCGTCCATGCTCATTTCGAGATAGGACGGAACGAACGCCTGCAGATTGTCGCCGTAAAACTTGATCAGCTGGCGCAGGAACTGGATGGGCAGGAGGTTCTGGCCCTTGGTCTCTTCTTCAAAGATGATCTGTGTCAGCACTGAATGCGTGATATCGTCGTTGGTCTTGGCGTCATAGACGACGAAGTCCTGACCGGCCTTGACCATCTCGGAGAGATAATCGAGCGTCACATAGGAACTGGTCGCGGTGTTATAGAGGCGCCGGTTCGCATATTTCTTGATGACGACGGGATCGTCGCTGCTGCGCCCCTTTTTGCCTGCGGGCTTGCTTGCCGTCTGTTCGCCGTCGCTCATCGCCGAGCCTCCCATTATGTTGCGCAGCATAAGAATTCATGCTGCGCTGCAACATTTTTGTGCGCTTGCTAATCTTGCTATAGCATGAAAATGAAGGGCCGCTATCCCGCCGCCTGGCCTCGCCCCCGATCCGGTTGATCACTTCGGCGCTCCGGCCACGCGCGCTCCCACATCACGGTCGTGTTCGACCTCAAGGAGGAATTATGAAGGGCGTTGTAATCGCATCGGCGGCGCGCACCGGCGTCGGCTCATTTGGGGGCGGGCTTTCGACCGTCGCCGCATCGGAGCTTGGCGCAACCGTGATCAAGGCGGCGCTTGCGCGCGCCAAGGTCGGCGCCGGCGATGTCAGTGAGGTCATCATGGGCCACGTCCTTGCAGCCGGGCAGGGCCAGAACACAGCCCGCCAGGCGGCGATGGGCGCAGGCGTGCCGAAGGAGCACCCCGCCATGACCATCAATCAGGTCTGCGGCTCGGGCCTTCGCTCTGTCGCGCTTGCGGCGCAGGCGGTGACGTCTGGCGACGCCGCAATTGTTGTCGCCGGCGGCCAGGAAAACATGTCGCTCGCGCCCCACTCGGTGTTCTTGAGGACCGGCACGAAAATGGGCGACGTCGCGCAAGTCGACACCATGATCAAGGACGGGCTCTGGGACGTCTTCAACAATTACCACATGGGCCAGACCGCCGAAAATCTGGCGCAAAAATACCAGATCAGCCGCGACGCGCAGGACCAGTTCGCCGTCGCCAGCCAGAACAAGGCGGAAGCCGCCAGGAATGCCGGCAAGTTCAAGGACGAGATCACCGCCGTCACCATCAAAACGCGCAAGGGCGACGTGGTTTTTGAGACCGATGAATATATTCGCGACGGCGCGACGGTCGAAGGCGTATCTAGCCTCAGACCCGCCTTCACCAAGGATGGCACCGTAACCGCGGCGAACGCCTCCGGTATCAATGACGGCGCCGCCGCGCTCGTCATTATGTCGGAAGACGAAGCGCAAAAGCGCGGGATCAAGCCGCTGGTCCGCATTGCCTCGGCCGCGCATTGCGGCGTCGATCCCTCGATCATGGGGATTGGCCCTGCGCCGGCCTCGCGGATGGCGCTTGAAAAGGCCGGCTGGAAGCTCGCCGATCTCGATTTGATCGAGGCGAACGAAGCCTTTGCGGCGCAGGCGCTGGCGGTCGGCAAAGAGCTTGGCTGGGACCCTTCAAAGGTCAACGTCAATGGCGGCGCAATCGCGATCGGCCATCCGATTGGCGCGTCGGGCGCTCGGATTCTAACGACGCTGATCTATGAAATGCAGCGCTCCGGCGCCAAAAAGGGTCTGGCGACGCTTTGCATCGGCGGCGGCATGGGCATCGCCATGTGCGTTGAAAGCGTCTGACGCAAATCAAGGATCGAAGCGGCGACGTCGCATATCGTTGGAAATCTGGGAGGTTCCGAATGACCAAAAGAAACGCAATCGTCACCGGCGGCACGCGCGGCATCGGCCAGGCGATTTCGCTGGCGCTCAAGGAAGCCGGCTGCACGGTAGCCGCGACCTATGCCGGCAATGATGTTGCGGCCAAAGCATTCAAGGAAGAAACCGGCATCAACGTCTTCAAATGGAATGTCGGCGATTACGACGCCTGCAAGGCGGGCGTCGCCGAGATCGAGAAAATGCACGGCGCCACCGACATTCTCGTCAACAACGCCGGCATCACGCGCGACGGCTTCTTTCACAAAATGAAGCCTGAGCAATGGCGTGAAGTGCTCAGCGCCGATCTCGATAGCGTCTTCAACATGGCGCATCAGGTGTTTCCCGGCATGCGCGAGCGCGGCTTTGGCCGCATCATCAACATCACTTCGATCAACGGCCAGAAGGGTCAGGCCGGGCAGGTGAATTATTCCGCCGCCAAGGCTGGCATGATCGGGTTCACCCGCGCGCTGGCGCAGGAAGGCGCCTTCAAGGGGGTGACGGTCAACGCCATTGCACCTGGCTATATTGCGACGGAAATGGTTTCCGCGGTCGACGCGTCCGTGCTGCAGAAAATCGTCGCCCAGATCCCGGTTGGCCGTCTTGGCGAGGCCGACGAGATCGCCCGCTGCGTGGCTTTTCTCGCGGATGACAAGGCCGGATTTATTACCGGTTCGGTCCTGACCGCCAATGGCGGCCAGTATATCGCCGCCTGATAGAACGGCTGGGGCGTGAAATACCTGGCTCCGGGCGCCAGGAAACCTTGGCGCGGCCCGGATTTCGCCTAAAAATCGTGTTCCATTGACGATGCGGCGGACCTATCGTCGGCTGCAGAGCGGGGCGCGCAATGGACTTCAGGATTTTTCACGCGCTGGTGATTGCGATGATGATGGCGTTTACGGACGCCAGCGCGCAGCCAGCGACGGCGTCTGATCTGCGCGCCGATCCATTTTCGGCGCTGGTTGGTAAGCGCCAGCCGCGCGAAGAGCGCGCTGCGGCGACGGCGGCTGTCGAGCGGTTTGTGATTGCAACCGACGACCGCGTATTCCTGTTCCAGTCGGGCGACCGGCAGGGCCGACTTAAATTCCTCTGCAAGGATGGCGATCAACGCATCGACTGCCTGATCGACAATATTTCGCCAGCTGAGGAAATTCATGTCGTCAATGCCGCGCGCATCTCGCGCGGCGATGTCGCTTGGCGCGACGCCGACGGCGCCACCTTGTTGCGGGTCGCCGCTTATGGCGGCGTCACAATATTCTGGCCGGGCGAAGAACGCGGTCACGCGGCGGCGAAATCCTTCGGCGAAGACCCGCCGCTGGTCCTCGATCCGGCGACGCTCGAGAGCGCATCAAGGCGCGCGCAGCG
>JBGSVH010000171.1:0-12561 GCA_041753055.1 Parvularculaceae bacterium | reverse complement strand
GTGTGAATCAACTCCAAAAATTGATCCCTTTCAAATTGGCCATAACCGATTGGCCTGATTGAAACTTTACCAGAACGCCTGGGGTCGCCATCGGCGCCGATCGTGACCCCAACATTTTTCAAAATTGCGTTGTCGAATCCGTTGCTTGGTTCAAATTGCCGGGGGGTCAAACTTGGGAGCCGATTCACAGACATGAAGGAGCCTCAGACTATTTCTTCAAGAGCCGCAGGAACCCCGGATTGACAAATATCTTTTCCCGGCCCGCGACGCGTTCTTCTAGCACGCCAATTTCGCATAGGGTCTTAAGGTGAACCGACGCAGTCTGACGTTTGGCTAATCCTGCGTTGACAACGTCGCCTATTCGGCAATAGGGCTGCACAAAGATCAGTTCGGCAAGCTCACGCGAGTATATTTTCGGCGCCTCGGCTCTGACCGTCTCCGCTGTCTTGTCAATAAGCGTTCGTATTGCGCCAATTTTTTGGGTGGTCGAACGAGCAGTTTCCTTAACGGCGCTCAACATGAAAAGGATCCATTCCTCCCATGCCTCATATTTCGTGACGTCGAGCAAGAGTTCATAGTAACCCGCCTTGTTCTGGATGATGTACCGACTGAGATAAAGGATCGGACTCGACAGCAGTTTTCGCTCTACAAGGTAGAGCAGATTGATCACCCGGCCAGTACGACCGTTGCCGTCTGTGAACGGGTGTATTGCTTCAAATTGATAGTGCCCGACCGCCATTCGGATCAGTGGGTCGACGCTCTCCTCCTCATGGAGATACTGTTCCCAGTTCGACAGGAATTTTCTCAGGCGTTCCTGTCCCTCGGGCGGGGTGTAGATGACTTCCCTGGTTGCATCATTGGCGAGCGCGGTTCCAGGCGTCGCGCGGATATCCATTGCGACGCCTTTTATTGTTGAACAGACCTGAATGGCCGTGTTTACCGACAACGGTCGCTTCTTCAGGGACCTGTATCCCTCAAAAAGGGCGGTTCGATACCGCAGAGCCTCTTTTGTCGGCGCGTCTGCGCCTGACAGGCCCTCCCCCGCATATTGGAACAGTCGATCAGTCGTTGTGACGATGTTCTCAATTTCCGAGCTTGCTTGCGCCTCGAGCAGCGGAATTGAATTGATCAGAACCGTTTGATTTGGGATGAGGTCGCCCGCGACTTTAAGTTCGGCAAGCGCGGCCCGCGCTTCGATACACGCCCTTAGGACGGCCTTGGTCTCGACGTCTCTTTCGGGAGGCAAGCTCGGCAGCGTGTTAAAGGGCTGAGTGGGTGCAAAAGCCATATGTCGATTATTCTCCATAATCTCGACAGGTTTGCACCATCTGTCGACTGGATCGACAAGTCAAGCCAATATGTCGATATTCTTACTATTTATCGACATATTTGTCAAAAGTTTGCCACCCAGCCGCCTATCAGTTCGAGGCGCAGACCGCCACGGAGCAAGTTCAATTTCGAAGAATTGCTCGTCCCGACAATTGTCCGAATTGCGCCGTTTCGCAGGCATGACCGATATTTGGTAGGATTGTTGTTATCTGGCGTTATTTCGTAAAAAAAATAATAATAGATTCAATGCCTTAGGGGTTAAATCCGATTCCGCCCCCGGCACCATTAATCCTCATATCTTATTGTTTTGATTATATTTTTTATCGCGCACGAAATGCGATACCAATATTTGCGCCAATGCCCACAGGGCGCTGCTTTTCGACCCCCATCGCGATCATCGCCTCCCCTTCGTTTCCGCTCCGCAAGTTCCGGCTAGATGGCGGGAACGGCGGAAGCGATATCCCCCGGCGACGGGCGGAAAGGACGGGACGCGCCCGACTTGATTGGACGGATCAAGACGACATTGACTGATCAGATCCAAGGCGATTGCGATGCCAAGCTCCCGCTTCTATTCCGGCGTTCCGGACATCCGAATGCTATTAGAAAAGCTGCCAGAGCATGCGCGGCAAATCAGACGCCAATCGCTTCGCCATAACAAAATGGAGCGCCGAAGCGCCCCATTTCCACGGTCCGAAAATTCGGTCCTAGTTAAAGTTTGCGCGGAACGTGACGCCGACATATCGGTCAGCGTCGCGCGGGATATGCAGTCTTTGGCCGTTCGACGTGTTCAACGTGACATAGCTGTCGTTAAGGATGTTCCGTACATGGAAGGTCAAGCGATAGCGGTCATCCTTGTCTGAAAAGCCGAGACTTGCGTCCAGGAGGCTGTGGCCGTCAATGAAGCCCTGTTCGCCGAGATCGGACCATTGCGAACTCTGATAGGACCATGCCGTCCGCAGATGCGCATTTGCTGGAACGCCGACGCTGTCGAGCCCCGCGGTCCATTCGCTGACCAGCGAAGCGCTCCACTTCGGCGCCAGCGGCAATTGCGTACCGTCGCGCGCGTCGGGGGCGTTTGTAAGCGGGTTCGGGTTAAACTCCTTCACTTTTGCATCGGCATAGGCGACGCCGCCGGACAGGTTCCAGAAATCCGACGGCGCAGCGATGAAATCAACCTCGAAGCCGGCTGTACTCACTGTGCCGGCGTTGGTGAGGTTGGTGACGACCGCGCCGTTCAGCAGAACAAAGTTGTTTGCCTGGAAACCGTCATATTCGGTGTAGAAGCCCGATGCATTGACCTGAAGCCGATTGTCGAGAAAGCGTGACTTGAAGCCGGCTTCAAGCGCGTCGGATGTCTCCGCGTCGATCGGAATCGAGTTAGTCGGCGCCGTGTGGTTGAAGAACACGTTGAATGCGGGACCCTTGTAACCACGCGTATAGCCGGCATATCCCATGACGTTGTCGGTGAAGTCGAATTGCACGACCGCCTTGCCGGAGAAATTCGAATTGTCTGTCGAGCCGGTCGAAGTGTTGGTGCCGTTGCCGCCGGCGAGGATCGTGCCGCCCGCAGGATTGCCGGAGACGCCAGGGCCAGTCGTCGGAAGGCCGGTCGTCGCGTTGACGCCCGGCGCGCGGAAATGCGTGAATTCCACGTCGTCGTGGGTCCAGCGCACGCCGCCGATGAGACGAAGCCGATCGGTCGCATTAAAGGTGGCCTGACCGAAGAAGGCGTAATTCTCCATGGTGACGTCGCTGATCGAACTCGCAGTGGGGAACAGTGTGTTCACGGTGTCAGTGAGATTGCAGGGCTGGCCGCCAGTCAGCGGATCGACCGGCAGGGTCGACGTTGCGCAGGTAATATCTTCGCGTGTGAAGACCTGACCGTTTTCGGAATTCCAGTAAAAGCCGCCGATCACATATTCGATCGTTTGACCTTGCGGCGACGCAAGTCTCGCCTCCAGCGAATACTGATCGGTCTCGACGACTCCGTTGTCATGCAGCTGGGCGGTCCCGACAAGCGCGCGCGGCAGGAAATCGCCCTCGCGAAGCTCGGTGTTCTCCCAATTGCGATAAGCCGCAATCGTCGTAAACGTATGCCCGTTCAATACGTCGAAGTCGCCTTGGAGCGAGACGCCATAGGTCTGGTCGAGCGTTGTCGTCACAAGATTATGATTGACGACTCTCGTATCCTCGCCGCGCGTCGTGTCGAAGCCGAGTTCATTATCCAAGATCGCGCCCCGCGACACGCCTGTCACTTCCGCACAGCAATCGTCATCGGCTTCCGCATAGTCGGCCGCCAGACGGATATTCGCGGTGTCTGTCGGCGCCCAATCGACAACGAGCCGGCCGCCAAAACGCTCATAGCCGTTGACCTCGTTCTTCGCGCCGCCGAAAATGTTGGAGATATTTCCCTTATAGTCCCCGTAAAAGCCGGTCAGGCGCGCAGACAAAGTATCGCTCAAGGGACCGGCGACACTGCCTTTGACCCTATATTCGCCGCCCTCAAAGGCGCCGAAATTGAATTGACCCTCAAACTCGTCCGAGCCGCCTTTGGTGACGATGCTGAGCACGCCCGCCGACGCGTTCTTGCCGAACAGCGTGCCCTGCGGGCCGCGCAGGACTTCGATACGCTGGATGTCATATAGATCGGAGAAAGCTTGGCCGGAGCGGCTCAACACGACGCCGTCGACGACGGTTGAAACGCTTGGCTCCGCCGCGATCGAAAATGAAATCGTGCCGACCCCGCGCATCACGAGCGCCGAGTTTGCGCTGGTCGTGCCTTTGCGGAAATTGAGCGACGGCACGATCTGCTGCAATTGCTCTATATTGAAGGCAGCCGTCGCATCGATCTGATCGGCCGTCAGCGCTGTAACCGACAACGGAACATCTTGAAGATTTTGTTCGACTTTTTGCGACGTGACGACGATTTCATCGATCTGTGCGAACGCAGGCGCCGCGCTCAAAGCGGCCGATGTCGCAAGCGCGCTTGCGGAATAACGAAGAAATTTTTTCAATTGAACCTCCCGAATTGTCGCCCGCCCCTCAGCTGCTGCTCGGCTTGACGATATGACTTATAGCTGACATGTCTTATATAACACTTGGCGGGGAGGCGACGTCAATATGGATTGCGCAGCGGAGAAAGACCCGATCCCGCCGCGGCAAGCCCACCAGAACCCGCTATAACCATATGAAATTGCGATGAAAATCCTATTCGTGGACGCCGGGAATTATAGCCGCTCCCCGGCGGCGGAAGTGATCGCAAAGACGCACTCCGCCAGGAATTCGCGTCTCGCCTCGCATGTTTTTTCGTCAGCCGGCCTCAAAGACAAACATGTCGGCGGCGGCGCGGACCCTCGCACCGTCGAGGAATGCGCCGCGCGCGGCTATGATCTCAGCGATTTCCGCTGTCGCCAGATCAGGGACGCCGACTTTCGGGAATTCGATCAGATCCTCGCCATGGACAAGTCAAATCTCTATGCGTTGATCGATCTTTGTCCTGCGTTGATGCGAAGCAAACTCGCTTTGCTCCTACCGGGCGGAGAAGTGCCTGATCCCTATTTCGGCGGCGCCGACGGCTTCAAGCTGGCGATTGACATGATCGAAAATCGAGTGCGCGAGCTGATTGCAGCGCTCGACGAGACTTAGATGCGGCGAGCCAAGACTATGATTTCGCGCAGCCCGCGACCGCCGCGTCGAGTTTCTCCAGCCATTCGCTGCCGTAATTCCTGACATACCAGGCGCGCATGCCTTCCGACGCCTTGCGGAAGCGTTGCTTTTCCTCGTCCGTCAGCGCATGCAGCGTTCCGCCTGATTTCTCGAACGCTGCATACGCTTCCTGTTGGCGACGCTTGGGTTCCTCGCGCGTCACAATTTTCAAAGCGGCAAATCCCTCTTCGATAGCGCGCTGGATATCGTCAGGCATCTCGTTCCAGCGCCGTTCCGACATCCACCACATTGCGCCCATGTAAGCGTGGTGGTCTGTCGTGATGTGTTTGATATGCTCGTTGAGTTTCATGCTTACAATGTCTTGCACGCTATTCTTCGTTCCGGATACGACGCCGGTCGCCAGCGCCAGGTAGACCTCAGACCAGGCGATCGGCGTCGGATTGGCGCCGAGCTCGCGCACGAATTCCTGTTCAAATGGCGCCGGCGTGGTTCTGACCTTCAGTCCTTTGAGATCGGCCGGCAAGCGGATGGGCGTGCTCGTCGTCGCAAAATCGCGCCATCCGCCCGTATTGCCGATCGTCATCAGCCGCACGCCAAGACCCTTGTCGAGGACCTCCTCGCCGAATTCCGTCAATATCGGCCCATCGAGGACGCACTCGGCGATGCGGTCATCGTCGAACACATAAGGCAGGTCGAACACCTGTCCTGCGCCGAAGAAATTTCCAAAGCCGCCGAAGGTCGTCATAAAAATGTCGAGGACGCCCGACTGCATGTTCTCGATGCATTCGCGTTCGCCGCCGCAATATTGACCGGATGCGTAAATCTTGACTTCGACACGCCCGGTCGTCTTCGCCTCAACCGTCTCTTTGAACGCCATTGCGCCGGCATAATCCTCGTCATCGGGCGAGGCGAGGATGGCGATGCGGATGGTGAATTCAGGGCGCGTCGCCGCGCTTACCGCGAGTCCATAAAGGCATCCTGCGACAATCAGCGCAAAGATGATATTCAAAATGCGCCTTTCGCTCATGATCAAAATCCGAGCAGTCTAGGAAGGGTCAGCGTCAACGCCGGAACGAAGGTGATCAGCAATATTACTAGAAACTGGACGGCGAGAAACGGAATCATTTCAAGCGCGATCAGGTGCGGCTTCTCGCCGGACACAGACGCGGCGACAAAGAGGACGAGACCCATCGGCGGCGTCGCGAGGCCCACCGTGACGTTGACGCACATCACGATTGCAAAATGCAGCGGATCAACGCCCAGGCCCGTGAAAATGGGGGCCAGCACTGGGCCGAGTATCAGAATCGCGGGACCTGCGTCGAGAAACATTCCGATAACGAACAACAGAAGATTGACGAGCAAAAGCAGCAGATAGACGTTGCGGGTGACGCCCGAGATCCCGTCCGCCATCGATTCTGCAAGGCCCGAGACCGTGATGATCCAAGCAAATGTCACCGCCGCCCCGACGAGCAGCAAAATGACGCCCGACTGGACGGCCGCATTGACGAAAATCGCCGGCAGGTCCTTGACCGTCAGCGTTTTCATGACGAATACGGAAACGAAAAGCGCGTAAACGGCGGCGACGCAGGCCGCTTCGGTCGGCGTAAAAACGCCGGCCAGAATGCCGCCGAGTAGGATCACGGGCGTCATCAGAGCCGGGAGCGTTTCTAGGAGCGTTGTTCGCCGCTCGGTCCACGTGGCCTTTCGGTTGGCGACTGGATAATTGCGTCTTTTTGCGATGATCGCGGTCGCGATCATCAGTCCCGCTGCGATCAATACACCCGGAATGAGACCCGCGGCGAAGAGCCCCGCGACTGAGACATTCATCACGAACGCATAGAGGATCATGATGCCTGACGGTGGAATGATCGGCCCGATGACCGCGGATGCGGCGGTCACCGCCGCCGCAAACCGCTTCGAATAACCGTTCTCCTCCATCGCCGGTATCAGCATTTTGCCGAGCGCCGAAGCGTCTGCAACGGCAGAACCCGACAATCCCGCGAACAACAGCGACGACATGATGTTCACCTGCGCGAGGCCGCCCCGAAGGTGCCCGATCATCGATTGCGAGAAGCGCACCAGCGCGGAAGTGACGCCGCCGGCATTCATAAATTCGCCAGCTAGAATGAAGAACGGCACCGCCATCAACGGGAAGGAATCGATGCCGTTATAAAGCCGCGTCAAGAGCGCTGAATAAAATTGCGTCTGATCGTCGACCGCGAGACTAAGTCCCGGTCCGATCAACAAGGCGAAAACGACCGGCGCGCCCGCCGCCAGAAGCAAGATGAAGATCCAGAAATAGGCGATCGACATAGGATTCTACGCCTCTTGCCGCGAGCGGCGCTGCGGGGCCTCGGGGTCCGGCGCTCCGGTCACGAATTCTGCGACGTTCCGAAGCAGCGTTTCGGCGCCGACGAGCAGCATGGCCGATAGAGACACTGGAATGACCGCGTAAAAATAGCCCGTCGGCACGGGAAGCGTTGCGCTGCCGCTTTGCATGCCGCGCCCGACCAGCGCGAAGCTCTCGCCCAGGAAAATCCCGACAATCCAGATTACCAGTACAGTGATCAATATCTGTATGAGCGCCTGAAGCCGTCGCGGCGTCGCTTCGACAAAGAGATCGATCGAAACATTGGCGCCATGCCGGTACGCCCACGGCGCAACGAGAAACGCTGTCCACACCATCAGCGATTTCGACAGCTCCTCGCTCCATGAAATCGAATTGTTGAAGATATAGCGGCTGACGATCTGAATCATGATGACAATCGTCATCACGACGAGCAGGGCCCCTGCCCCATTGCGACCGGCATTGCCGATCGCTTCATTGATGCGTCCGAGCGCGCGCGCAAGCGCGGCCAATGTTGGCGCCAAGCCGGTCATGCGGCGAAGAAAGTGTACTTCGAGGCAAGGCTAGTCACAATCTCCCTCCCGACTGCGAGCCGTTCGCTCGCTGCTTATTCCGCTCGCCAGCGCTCAACTGCGCCAAAGTCTGTATCTACAACTCTTGTCGCCGCGCCGCCCAACGGAATTTCCGCGCCTTGCCGTGCGAAAACCGCGATTTCGTACAGCCGAAGCGTCAATCTATGCGTCTTGCCGCCTTCAAATTCCTCGCCTGTCAAAAAGCGTCGCCACTCACCCGCCGGCAAATAGACCGTGACTTTTCCGTCTGCTCGAAGGCACGGCGCCACGAGGAGATCGTCGCCGAAGAAGAACTGATCCTCGAAACCCCATGCTTCCGGTTCGTCCGGACAAGAAAGCGCCATCGCCCGTTGTACAGGCAGACCCGTCGCCGCTGACGCCTTCATGGTTTCCTCAAGATATGGCAACAGCCGATAGCGGAGACGCAACGCCGCCATCGCCGCTTCCTCCGCCTCCGGACCATATGACCATGGTTCGCGGGGACCGATGCCGTGAAGGCGCATATGAGCGGAGAAAACCGCCGCCTGCGCCCAGCGGACATAAAGCGTCGGGTCTCGCGTGTCGCCGTAAAAGCCGCCGACATCGGTCGCATAATAGGGAGCGCCGGTCATGCCCCATGAAAGACCGCCGCGTAAATTGGCGGCGAGACCTTCCCAGTCCGCCTGCGGATCGCCGCCCCATTGCGACGGAAAGCGCTGGCATCCGATCCAGGACGACCGACTGAACAAGAAGGGACCGGAGGGGCAATATAGCACCGCGGCTTCGTAGACGCATTTATTGTAGAGATAGGCGTAAACATTGTGCAGCGCGTGACCGGTTTCGCCGTTATGGGCGATCATGTCGTCGAGGACCTGCTCGCCGAAATCCGCCTTGATCATGTCGACGCCAATGTCGAACAGCGCCTTGTGCCTGTCGCGCCAATACGCATAGGCGTCCGGATGCGTGAAATCGACGAGTCCCGAAGTCGGCAGAGGCGTCAGCACAGGCCCCCAGGCTTCCGCCTCCCATTCATACCGCCACGGTTCGCCGGTCCGGCGGTCTTTTAAGAGCCAGCCTTTGCGCGCCATCTCGTCGAAGAGCGGATTTTTGACGGAGACAAGCGGATACTCCCAAACGCATATCTTGAAACCAAGCTCTTTCAACTCGCCCAAAACGCTTTTCGGATCGGGATAACGCGATGGATCCCATTCGAAGGCGAAGCGCGTATCCGTATCCTGCCAAGCGCGCCCGTCAAAGGTAATAACGTCGCAGGGCATTTCCCGTCGGCGGACCTCACGAGCGACGGCGAGAATTTCATCGGCGGTGCGGTAATAGGCCTTGGAAAGAATGACGCCGAGGCTCCAGCGCGGCGGCGTCGGCGCTCGCCCGGTCAAGTCCGTATACTGACGGATCAGATCGGCCCCTGTCTCGCCGGAGAGAACGAAAATATCGAACGCCTCATCCTCGATATGAAGACCATAAGAGCGCTGCGACCAGGGGGCGAATCCGACACCATGAGTAACCGGCGCAGGCGTATGAACAAAGACGCCCCAGCCATTGGGCGACCACGCGAAGGGCGCGTTCTTATAGGAGATTTCCGCATTGACGCCGAGCGCGTCGCTGTTGAAGGAGCGAACCAGCTGTCCCCGCTTGTCGAGCCGGCCCCATTTCTCGCCAAGCCCGTAGACCGGCTCGCCGATCCGGAGTTCAAAATGCGCGAGCCAGCCGCTGGTTGTCCGCGCAAACGGCGGTAAGCGCAGCTTGCGGACGAAATGACCGTCGCTGGCGGATTCCTGAACTATTCGCTCGCTCTTCTCAAGCGTGAAGGCGAGCGTCTGCCGGTCCAGCGAAACACGATGGCCGGCGCCTTCGACAATAATGCTGTGGTCGGTCTGCGAAACTGTCGCTGGCGCCGCAACCGGCGGTTCGACCAGGAGGCCGTAATCATTCTTCCGCTCGCCAAACCGGAAGCGCGCGCCGAAATCGTGGAGTGTGATTCGCAAGACGCCAATCCCGGTTTCAATGACGGCGGTGTCGCCTTCCATTCGCGGCGGCGCGACAGTCGACGCCGGCGCATGCTGGCTCCAGCGCGGCGAAACAGGATCGAAGGCAGCCGCACTCATGCGATTTCCAGTACCGGCAAATTCATGTCGGCGGCTACCGCTTTCAGCGCCTGGCGGTGGTCGCCATAGGCGATCGCGAAATGATGCTCCAGCGCTTCGTCCATGATCGACGCCAGCACTTCTTTCAGGGAACGCGCAAAGCGAAACACCCCCGATGTTCCGGTAAACGCCATCGGACGCCGGATAAATTCACCGGCGCCGATCACCAGTTTCGTTTGGTTGCGGGCCTGCGACAGCCGCGCAAAAGTAAAGCGTCCGGGCTTCAGCGGAAACTGGTGCAACAGTGGCATTTTGCGATTTGTGTGGATGGTCGCCTCGGGCGACGCCTCAGGATCGCACATCGACAGCGGCGCGAGGCCGCAATGCCAGAAAACGCCGGTTTCGTCGCCTTCGTCAACGTCGACAAGATCGGCCATCCAGGTTGGTTCGTCCGCAAGCTCCTGCAACAGTAGCGCCGAAAACGATCCGTACACATCAGCCTCACAAGCCGACGGCACGCGCTTTTCATTCATCATCGCCATCGGACCGCAGGCGGCGCAGCCATATTCTGTAAAGGTTTCCGGCCAGCATCGCACAGCGAGACCGCTGGCGCGGTTCTCCTTGCAGATATCTTCCAGCGCGCAAAATACTCTAAACGAGCGATCAAGCTGCGCCTGGTCGACTGCGTCGAGACCTACAAGATCATTTTCGGCGGCGGCGCGCGCCGCGCGCGCCCGATCATCGGAGATCGCCTTGGCGCGCTCGAAAAGTTCGTCCAGCCCGACCTTGTCGACGCGAACGCCGGCGAGCGCGGCAAGCTCCTGGTCGTCATATTCGCAGGTGTCAAATCCGGCGGGATGCTCGCCGACAACGCTGATGCGCGCGCCGCGGATTTTGTTCAACGCTGCCCTTCCCGCCTCGGACGACGCCGCGGCGATTCTCGCTGCGCTCGCCTTGACGGATTTTGAGGTCGCAAAATTCTTGAGAGAGGCGGCAAGGTTCTTCGCATCCGGCGCCGCATAAAGCCAGCCATGGGCGATGTCCGCCTTGCCGAGCGCGTGCGCAGCGAGATTAAGCCCGCAGAATGCATTGAGGCGAAGGCGCCCTCCGATCCGCGGCTCCGGCACCGCCCAAATCGCGACCGGCGCCGGGGATTCCTGCGCCAGCCTGACGGTCATCGTCGCGTCGGTGAATGTGATCTGCAGGATCAGCAACGCGTCGATCGGCCCGTCATCGCGTATCGCCGAAATCGCCTCTTCGGCGGCGGCGGCGTCGTAGAGCAGCTTTCGCGGACCGACGGCGCGAATGCCAGCGGCCTCGATCGCTGCGAAGGCCTTGATCATCATCTCTTCCGCGAACGGAACATCGAAGGTCGGCCGCGCAAGCGCGGCGACGCCGTAGGTGAGCGTCATTTCTGGACTCCAAATCCCGGATAAACATGACGAAACGACGCATCCGCCGGCGTGACGCCGGGCCCCGAGGCGCCATAGCGGCGATGCGCCGTCCACGGCGGCGCTTCTAGGTCCGTCAATTCGTTCAAGCCGCGCATGTAATCGACCGCCTCGCCTTCAAGCCCGGCGCGGATCGCGTCCCAATCGGGAAAATGGTTGAACGCTTTCAGCCAGATCGCCCGACCGGCAAGGTAGCCGCACGCGCCGGCGCGATAGGCGTGCGTCAGGATATTGCGAAACTCACCCATGCCGGCCCCGGCGGACAACATGACCCAGGGGCGTCCCGCCGCTTCGTCAAGCGCGTCAAACCATTTCTGCGCCTTTTCCCAGCCTTCGCCGCCGACGCCGGGAACATCGGCGGCGGCGAGCGGGCTTTCGAGCTTGAACAGATCGACGCCATATTTCGAGTCGGAAAATGTCGCGACGCTATCGATGACGAGATGCGCGCGTTTCGACTTCATCTCTACATAATCGCGCGTTTGCTCGGCGTCGTTCGCGAGAGGGTATACGAGGAGCTCAAAAACGTAGGGTATGTCATAGCGCGCGCAGGCGTCGCCGATGCGCGCGACGAAATCCTTCTGCTTTTCAGTGACGCCGCCGTCGGCGTCGGGCCGGTGCCAGGCGAGCACTTTTACCGCATCGCCGCCGACGCGCTTGATCTTTTCAACCGACCAATCGTCGATCTCGTTCGACAGCCGCCCGCCGGGGGTTTCCTCGAACAGCGAATCTTCCAGCGTCAGAATGAGGCCCCTAGACGGGCTTAACTTCATGACGCCTCGCGGAAATGCGTAATGCGGATCAAGCAGCATTGCCGACGATTCCCGTTGCAGCGTTTCAATGAGCAATTCCTTGAAGCCTGCAACGTCTTCCCACGGCGCTTCTTTGAGGCCCCGCTTTTCGCGTATCGGATTCTTGATCGGCGGACGTTGGTCGACCGCCGTCATCTTGAAACGGCCGTTTTCGTCCGCCATTCGGCGCATGCCCCAGATTTTGCCTGGCGTAAGGGTCAAATCATCGGCTCCATTGGTTCGTTTCCTTCCAAGAAACGGTCGACTTCGGCCCGGTCCGGCGCGCCGCACCGGCCGCCGCGCCTCGAAACCTTGATCGCGGCGGCG
>JBGSVH010000170.1:0-5136 GCA_041753055.1 Parvularculaceae bacterium | reverse complement strand
TGCGGCGGGACCAATAGCTTTCGGACCTGCTGCTGCGCGGCTGATTACAATCTTTGGCGCGAAATTCAATCCGGAAGAGACGATCAGTCGCGCGAAAACGATCTTAAGCCAGATCGACGCCGAACTTGCGAACCGCTCTTTCATCGCGGCGGAGCGCCCGACTATCGCCGACGTCGCTCTTTACAGCTACGTTGCGAATGCGCCCGAAGGCAATGTCGACCTCGCGCCCTACACGAACGTCCGCGCCTGGCTGTCGCGTATCGAAGCGCTGCCGGGATTTGTTCCCTTTCAACAGACGCAAGCCGGCCCCCGCAAGGAGGCTGCGTAAACCGTCCGCCGGGTCCAATATTTCTTCAGCGACCCGGCGCTTCTACCTGGCTGCCGGCCACCCGTCGCGATTATCTGCTGCGAGCACGCATGGAAAAACTTTCTGAGAACCTCGCGCGATCGCCCTGGCATCGGGGTGAAAAGCGCCTTCAACAGTCTGTCGGCGTCGCGGACCGGATGGAAGTCTTCGGCCGACGGGTCATCCGCAATTTCATGCCAGACCAGCATCGCGAATTCTATCGGCAGCTGCCATTCGTTGTCGCCGGGGTTGTGGATGACGCTGGCGATGCCTGGGCGACGATCCTTGCGGGAGAGCCCGGTTTTATTGCTTCCCCAAGCGAAACAACGCTGAAAATTAACGCGACTCTTTTCGCCGGAGACCCGGCGTTAGGCGGGTTCCGCGACAACGCGGCGATTGGTCTTCTCGGCATCGAATTGCATACAAGGCGTCGCAACCGCCTGAACGGAACGCTGGCAAAGCGAAACGATGGCGCGATCGTCGTCAATGTCGGTCACGCTTTCGGAAATTGTCCTCAGTACATACAACTTCGCGAGTTCGAACTGACGCGCGATCCCGCATTGGCGCCCGAGAGCGCTTGCGAAGCCTTGTCAACGTTGGATCAAGGGGCGCGGGATGCGATCGTCAAAGCCGACACATTTTTCGTTGCGTCCTATGTTGATCTTGCAGACGGCCGGCAGGCGGACGTCTCCCATCGCGGCGGCAAGGCAGGATTTGTCCGCGTCTCCGATAACGGCGTGCTGACGATTCCTGATTATGCGGGCAATCTCCACTTCAATACGCTCGGCAATTTCCTTGAAAACCCTCGAGCGGGCCTGATATTCGCGGATTTCGAAACTGGCGACGTTCTGCAGCTGACAGGGCGGGCCGAAGTCATTCAAGATTCGCCCGAGATCGCTGCCTTTCAGGGGGCCGAAAGGCTCTGGAATTTTACGCCGACCGGCATCGTGAGGCGCAGGGGCGCGCTGCCCCTGCGCTGGGCTTTTCGTGAATGGTCTCCCAACTCTTTGATGACCGGTTCCTGGGAGCAGGCGGCGGCGCGCCTTGCAGCAGAACGTCGGCGCGCCGCCTGGCGGCCGATGCGAATCGCGAAAATTGTAGATGAGAGCCGCGTCATCCGTTCTTTCCATTTGGAGCCGGCGGATGGGGATGGAATTGTTCCACATCTTGCCGGACAGCATCTCCCCATTCGAGTGGCCGCTGGCCCTAACGGTGAGAGCGTCTTTCGCACCTATACGATTTCAACAGCGCCGTCCGATGGGCAATTCCGGATCAGCGTCAAGCGGGAAGGTCTCGTTTCGACATTTCTTCATGACAAGGCGTCGCAAGGCGACATCATCGAAGCGCGGGCGCCGCAGGGCGCTTTCACTGTCAACGCCAGCGAGCGGCGGCCGGTCGTACTGATTGCAGGCGGCGTCGGCGTGACGCCGATGCTCGCCATGCTGCGCCACATCGTTTACGAGGGACTTCGAACCCGCCGCGTTCGCCCGACTTACTTCTTTCAGGCGGCTCGAAAGATCGAAGAGCGCGCCTTCGACAATGAGATAAATAAGAATCACTTCGAACAGGCGATTGAGCGTGAACATCGTCCAGTAGGGTGAGAACCCGACGGCCTGGGTGAAGATGACAAAGGTGATCTGGAAGAGAAGGATGACGCAGAGCGGCGCGGGGAAGATTTCGGTCTTGGCCATGCGCCAGAAATGATAGGCGATGATGGTGTCGAGCATCACCGAAATGAGATGATAGCCCGCGAGGTTGAGATAGAAGAAGGAAAACAGACCGAACGCCCAGGCGCCGCCGATCAAGGTCGCGGCGGTTCTGATCGAGCGGGACTTTGCGACATAGGAAAGCCCGACGGCGGTGAGGACGGCGGTCCCGTAATAGGCGACGACCATGAGATCAGCCGAAATATGGTCGCTGCAATAATTAAGTACGCACCCCATTGAGCCCCCCGGCCTCATACGCGTTTCCCATCAAAGTCCGTGCAGAATTCATGCCGATAACCATCGATGTTAACGATTGAAACGACGTCGATCCTTCGCGCGATTTTTGAGCGCCATCCGCCCGAATTGCGATCTGAGGAATTCGAAAACCCCCGCGCGATCGCTCGCGCGGAGGGAAGTCGCAGCGCTGGAAGCCGCTAGCTTTGCGGGTTCCAGAGGATGGCGAGCACGCTCTCGTCGTCCTGGCCGGCGAGACGGGCGAGGTTCGCGAAGATGCGTCCCGCGCCGAAGGCCGGATGGGCGAAGGTGAGCGAGACATAGGCCTTGCCGGAGTTCTTGCCGACGCGGTTCCAGCCGCCGCCGATCTCGCCGCCTCTTGCGGCGTAGATGCGGAAGTCGGGCTGGCGGTCGTTCTCCTTGGCCTCATTGGGCACGATGGTGATCTTCGTATTGAGGGTCATCATCGCCAGCGTCCCTTCAAAGCCGCCATTCTCGCGCTTCGTTACGGTTCCAAGTGATTGTGCCATCTTTTCGTCTCCTTGTGCTTGGCCGGAGAACCATTCCCCGGCCTGACGCGAAACGATCAGAACGGCGCGCGCGCCGCCCGCACCCCGCTTGGGGCCGAAGCGAAGCGGAGGACTGGCGGGGGCGGATTTTTTGGGCGCGGCACGCGCCATGCGCGAGGAGCCGCGAAGCGGCGGGGAAAAAATCCGCCCCCGCCGGTTTCGGGCGGCGCGCGCGTCGTTCAGATTCGCGGACCCTAAAGGCCGGGGATGGTTTCTCTGCCGTGCATGGCTTTGAGACGAATGGCGCTGAACGCTGCGGAACCATCGATGCGCGAATTTGCGGCGGAAGGGGGCCTGCCCGGCGATGACGCTCGATGCGAAGGACCGGCTTGCCGAATGATCCGGGCGAGGCGCGAGCGCCCCGCCCTTCCCGCCGTCACCCTGCAAAGAGCGGCGCAATCTTCTCGGCGCGGCGGACCGCGCCGGGTTTTCCGGCGTCCGTGTAGGAGAGCGCCGGAAACTGCAACCAGCGCGGGCGCCAGTTCGGCGATTCCTCGCGCCCGTTCCGGGCATGCAGACAATCCCCGATGATCATCTTCTGGACCTTTGCGGGGGCATCGCAGTTCGCGCTGGCGACTTCGCTCCCGGCGATCTCGCGCAGCATGGCGTTGGCGATGGACTTGTCGCGTAGCAGATTGAAGAACGCATCGTCCGGTGTCATCCAGTCGGCGATATCGAGGCGCATTACGGCGCCGAGGCAATCAATCGCCTCATGCCCGGCGGCGATGGTCTCGGCCATGATGAAAGCGAAGATGCGCGAGACATCCTCGTCGCCAAGCTTCATCATTCGGGCAAAGACAGACGCCATTTGCCAGCCGTCGCCACTGCCGCCGGTGACGACCGGCGCATCGTTATCTAGCCCCAAAAGCCGAGCGATTTCGGCGCGTTCCTTGTCGAATTCCTGCTGGCCTTTGCATCCGGCGACGCTCGCCGCCGTTTCCTCTTTGCGCGTTTGCTGCGGGTCCGGCGCGCAACGGATATTCGGCGCGCCGACGATCAGATGCGCCGCGAGGAGGCGCTGCGCGATCTGCGGCGCTTTCAACATCGCCGCCCGCGCAGCGGCGTGGCGATGAAGATCGACATAATTCTCAAGCGGCGCGGAACATTCCGGACGCGGCGCGATGGCAACCTTTTCGCCGCCTTTCGCGTTCCTTTTGGAACGCGGCGCATAGCCCTTGTGGACCGCAACTTCGCCGGAATGGCGAACCTCGATAAAGACCTCGCCGCCCTGCTTCTTGGCGGCTTGGTCATGATCCCAGCGCGAGAAGAGTTCTCCGCGCGGCAGGATCGTGACTTTTGTCCATCCGCTGGCGACGAGCTTGTCGCGCTCAGCGTCAATCGCGGCGTCCTGATGCGTCCAGAATTCTTCCGCATCGGCGAATACCGAGCGCTCGCCGAACAAATCCTCGATGATGTCGCCGTCAAAATCGTCAAGGGAGAACAGGGCGACGCCCGTCGCGATCTCGCCGCCGCCCAGCAGCCAGCGTTTCAGCGCGCCGCCGCGCGGCGCGCGCATGTCTTCGGATTTGAACATCGCGAGCCATTCGCGCTGCTTTTCCTCGCTGGCGAGGGTCAACGCCGTGACAGTCGCGCCGTCAATCTCGTCTTCGGCGTAAGCCTTGCGGATGTCGGGAATGAGATTGGCGAGCGCAAGACGGCGTTTGACGGTCAGATCGGTGACGCCGAAAATGCGGGCGATGTCGTCAATACTGCGGCCCTTATTGCTCAACGCTTTGAACGCCTCGAATTGCTGCATTTCGTCAGGTTCGAGCCGCGCGACATTTTCGAGGATCGAGGCCTCAATGGCGGCGGCGTCATCGCCCGCCGCAAGAATCCGGCACGGCAAGGCGGGCGCCGCTCCGGTCTCTTTCTCGACCTCCTTCGACGCGAAATAGCGCCGCCGCCCCGCGACGATTTCAAATTCGTTTTCCTCGCCATTGGGCCGGACAAGAAGCGGCACGAGGACGCCGCGTTCGCGGATCGAGGGGAGGATATCGTCAAGCGGCGGCTTCCTGCGCGACGCCCTCATATTGAGGGGCGAGATTTTCAGTTGCTCAAGCGGGATAGTGGCGAGGTCCATGTCTCATTCTCCTTTGTTGGCGGGTTGCGGATTGGGTCGGGGTTGGCGGTCAAGGCGTCGCAATTCGTCGATGAGATCGGTCTGGCGCCGCGATTCGAGGTCAAAGAGCCCCAAGTCGCAGCGTTTTTGCGCGGCGCGCGGCTCAAGCGGCGCCGCCGCGAGACAGGCGAGCCGGTCGCGCATCGTGATCGTGCGAACGCC
>JBGSVH010000169.1:0-53712 GCA_041753055.1 Parvularculaceae bacterium | reverse complement strand
GACGGGTTGGCGGCAACAGGGGTTCAATCACAGCCCATTCTTGATCGGTCAGGTCAAATCGCATCGCAAGCTCCCGTGAATGGGAGTTTGAATCAACGTTCGGCCCGCCCGACAAGCGAAGATTTGAGTTTAGACCCTAATACGCTGAACGCGATTTCGACCCTGGTGCTCGAAAAGGACGGTCGGCAGGCAAACGAAATGCTGACAAAGCTGTCAGCGTTTTTGCGCTATTCGCTCGACAGCGATCCTTTGCAAAAAACCTCACTCGCAGAAGAATTGCGCGCGTTGCAACTTTATCTCGATATAGAAAAAACCCGCTTCGCCGACCGGCTGAAAATCACGTTGGATGTGGACGAAGACGCACTTGACGCCAGCGTTCCTTCGCTGATTCTCCAGCCCGCGATCGAGAACGCGATTAAATATGCGATTGCGCGCATGGAATCCGGCGGAGAGATTTCGATTTTGGCCAAGCGCGACGCAGAAATGCTGAAATTGCAGGTTTGCGACAACGGCCCGTCAGCGCCGAGCGATCTCGACACGCTGCTTGCAGACGGCAAGACTGGTGTCGGTCTCGTCAATATGCGCGAGCGCCTCGCCCATCTCTACGGCGGTCGTCAGTCATTCAGCCTGACGCGTATTGAGCCGAACGGTCTTTGTGTCAGCCTCAGAATTCCCTTCGAAACCAAACGGCAAGTCAACGGAGTCTAGAAAATGGATGACCAAAAGATCCGTGTGATGCTCGTCGACGATGAGCCTCTCGCCATTCGCGGCCTGAAAGTGCGGTTGCAGGAGTTTCCCGAAATTGAAGTGATCGGCGAATGCGCCAATGGCCGCGAGGCCGTCAGAGACATCAAGGCGAAGTCACCCGATCTTGTCTTCCTCGATATTCAGATGCCCGGACTAGACGGTTTCGGGGTCGTCCGTGCACTGATCGGTGCGCCCGCCCCGCTTATTGTCTTTGTCACTGCATATGACAAATACGCAATCGACGCTTTCGAAGCGAACGCCCTCGACTATCTCGTCAAGCCGGTTGAAGAAGAACGTCTCAAAGACGCAATTCATCGCGCCCGCGAAGCCATCAAGACGCGCGCGGCCGCCAGCCGCGAATCGCGCCTCGTTGAACTCCTCGCCTCACTCAGCGATGAAGACCGCGACCAGATCAAGGAACTCATCCAGGATCCGTCATGGACGGCCAAGGACCGTTACTCCGAGAGGCTTTCCTTCAAGGACGGCTCCAAGGTTGTCATGCTCGACGCCGACGACATCGACTGGATCGACGCCGCCGGCGATTACATGTGCATTCACGCCGCCGGAAAGACGCATATCATTCGCGAGACCATGAAAACCCTGCAGCAGCGGCTTGATCCGGCCCGGTTCCAGCGCATTCACCGATCGGCAATCGTCAATGTCAAAAAGGTGAAAGAGCTTCACCCGCACTCAAACGGCGAATATTTCGTCATTCTGGAGAACGGCTCCGAGTTGAAGCTGTCGCGGTCCTACAAGGATGTCGTGGCGCGGTTTCTCTAGGCTTCGGTCAAATTCGTCGAGCAATTGTCCGTACTATACGGATAACTTCCGGGGATTCTTTCTCCAGGTTTCCTGAGTTCATGCGGTCCGCAGCGGTTTTGTCCGGATAATCCGTCTCGTTGCGCGGGTGCGAAACGCCGAATTCCAGACAGGCAAAGCGCAACCGGAACCGGCCGCCGCCGCCTAACCTTCAATTGTCAAAGAGCGGGCGCCGCCTAAAGCGCCGCCATTACGCACGAACGCTGGACATGGCGTCCAGACGCCGCATTACAAGCGGCAATTTACGTGTATTTTGTCTGGCAATTTCGCCAGCGGCGCGAGCACGGCTAGAACCCCGGCGGGCGATCCCGCGCGACGCCCAGCGCCCGTTCAAGCGCCGCGCCGAGCGCAATGATCTTTCCTTCATCAAAGAGGTTCGCCCACAAACTGACGCCGCGCGGCGTTCGAAACATTTCGGCGCCTGCGGTCTTGTCCGCTTCGTCATTGCGATCGCGCTTTGGCGTTTGCGCGTAGCTGGCGCGCAACGCCAATTGCGGATGGCCGGTGCAATTGGTGGCGAGAAGCGCGCCCCCGGCGAAATGCGGTCCGATCAGCACGTCGAATCCTGAAAATGCCGTCGCCATTTCCTGCATGGCCCTGCGGCGCATCCGGTCGATTTGCACAAAGTCGACCGCTGAAAAAAATCGTGACTGGCGCCAGCTGTTGGGCCACGCCTCTTTCGATTGCCATGAGAGTTCATCATCGCGGTTCGACAACGTCAGATCGGAAAACGCGGCGGCCGCCTCAATCGCAACGATTTCCCGCAACGGACTAAAATCCATGTCAGGCCATGGGAATTCCTTAAGCGTCACGCCGAGTGATTTGACCGCCGCGAGCGCAGCGCGATCCGCTGCGTCGCCTTCCTCAAACCATTTGGGAACGAACCCCACCGTCAGCGCCTTCGGGTCGATCTTGCCGTCATAGGTAAATCCCATGCGGGCCGCACCTGGATCGTCTGCATCGTACCCATTGATCCTGGAAAGAACGAGCGCGGTATCTTCGGCCGACCGGCAGATCGCGCCGACCTTGTCGAGCGACCAGCACAGCGACATCAATCCGGCGCGCGACACCCGCCCGAAAGTCGGCCTGAGGCCGGTCGTTCCGCAGCGCTCAGACGGCGAAATAATCGATCCCAGCGTTTCGGTGCCGATTGCGAACGAACACAATCCCGCAGCGGTCGCGGACGCCGAGCCAGCACTCGACCCGCTCGATCCCTCCGCCGGGTTCCAGGGGTTTTTGGTGACGCCGCCGAACCATTGGTCGCCATAGGCAATTGCGCCGCATGCGGTTTTGCCGAGCAATACCGCGCCGGCGCTTTTCAATTTGCGGACAATATAAGCGTCTTTGGCCGGCACGCGTTCGCGGTAGGGCTCGGCTCCCCAACTGGTCAAAATCCCCGCCGTGTCGGCGAGATCCTTCATCGCGTAGGGAATGCCATGCAGCGGCCCACGGTCGCGTCCCTTGGCGAAATCATCATCAACCGCTTCTGCCTGCGCGCGCGCAAGATCGGCGGTGACGGTAACGAACGCGGAAAGCTTCCTGTCGAATTTTTCAATGCGGCGAAGATAGATCTCGGTCAGTTGCGCCGAGGACAGTTTCCCGGTGCGCAGCCATGCACCCTGTTGCGCGACGCTGGCGAAGGCGATGTCGTTTTCCTTGCCCGGTAGTGGCGCTGTGTAGGCGCCGCCTAGCGTCAGTATGTTCTTCTGGGATTTTATTTTGACGCGCGGCAATTTCGGATTGAACACCAGCGCCGGCGCCTCCGGATTGCCAAACGCCGCCGCGCGGATTTTCGCCAGCGTCTCCAGCGTTTCCTCCAGCCCCTCAACCATCATCGCGCGTTCGTCTGGCGTGAAGGCGAGCGCGCCGATTTTTTCCGCAGCGGCAATGTCGTTTGCGTCAATCGGGGTCCGCGCCGGCGCTATCGCGGAGGGCTCAGGCGCCGCCGGTCCGGCAGCCTTGCGCTGGCAGCCGGCAAGCGATGCGCCAGCCGCAAAAACACCGCCGAAAGCCGCGCTCTTGATCAGCGCCCGACGAGATGTTGACATGATCGCTCCCCCCTTTGGTCCGACAGAATTCATAACAATGCTGCGACTGTCAGCGGCGCGCAAGCGTCGTCAGTTGACCCCTTTGCGGGTTCGATTACAAACAGACCACAAACAAAGGCGGAGCATCATGAATCGCGACTTTTATGCGCGTATCGACAAGACCCTGACGGATATCCGCGAACAGGGCCTTGAAAAACTCGAACGTGAAATAACCTCGGCGCAAGGACCGGAAATCGAGGTTCTTCATAACGGCAAACGTATCCGCGTTCTCAATTTCTGCGCCAACAACTACCTTGGCCTTGCCGACCATCCGGAAATCGTCAAAGCCGCACAGGAAACGATGGACCGTTACGGCTTCGGCATGGCGTCGGTGCGGTTCATCTGCGGGACGACCGATCTCCACCGGCAAGTCGAAAAGGAAATCGCGTCCTATCTCGGATATGAGGATTCGATCTTGTTTGCCGCGTGTTTCGACGCCAATGGCGGCGTTTTCGAACCGCTGCTCGAAGCGGAAGACGCGATCATCTCCGACTCGCTGAACCATGCGTCGATTATCGACGGGGTTCGCCTCTCGAAAGCCAGGCGTTACCGCTACGCCAATTCGGACATGAGTGACCTCGAAGCGCAATTGAAACTGGCAGACGCAGACAACGCCAGAACCAAACTCGTTGTGACCGACGGCGTCTTCTCGATGGATGGATATATCGCCAAGCTGAAAGACATCTGCGATTTGGCGAAGCAACACAATGCGCTGGTCATGGTTGATGATTGCCATTCGACCGGGTTCATGGGTCCGCAAGGACGGGGCACGCCCGCCCATTGCGGCGTCGCGGACCGTGTCGACATTTTGACCGGCACGCTCGGCAAGGCGCTTGGCGGCGGCATGGGCGGCTATATCTGTGCCAAGGCCAATGTCGTACACCTCCTCCGTAATCGCGCCCGGCCTTATCTCTTCTCCAATGCGCTGACGCCGGCGCTTCTCGGCGCGACGTTGAAAACGCTTGATCTTGTCCGGAATGGCGACGCTCTGCGCACCCAGCTGTTCCGGAACGCCAAACGCTTCCGCGACGGAATGACAAAGGCGGGATTTGAACTACTCCCCGGCGAACATCCGATTATTCCGGTCATGCTCGGCGATGCGCGCCTTGCGCAGCAAATGGCGGCGGCGCTGATGGACGAAGGCGTTTACGTCACCGGATTTTCGTTTCCGGTCGTGCCGCGCGGCAAGGCGCGCATCAGGACGCAAATGTGCGCCGGGCACACCGACAAGCAGGTAGATCAGTCCATCGTGGCTTTCACAAAAGTCGCCAAGACGCTCGGGGTGATCTGAACGTCAGGTTATGTCGCGCGGCAGCAGCATGGCCATCTTTCCCGCATAGGTTTCCGGAAACAGCCGCTGAATGAACGAAATGATTTTTGCATCGCGTCCGACAACCACCCGGCGCCTACCCTTGGCGGCGCCGTCAAGAATGATCTCGGCGGCGCGTTCCGGGCTGGTGATCGCCGCTTTCTTGAAGCGTTTCTCCAGCTCTGATTTATCGCTCAAGTCTTTCGGCATTACATCAATTGTCGCATTGCGGACGATCGCGGTATCGACGCCGCCCGGGTGAACCGAGGTCACGCGCACGCCTTTTTCTGCAAGTTCTTGTGCAATCGTTTCATTGAACCCGCGCACGGCGAATTTGGACGCACAGTAGTGCGCCTGCCCCGCATAACCGATGAAACCGAACAGGCTGGACACATTGACGACGCCGCCTCTGGTTGAAATCAGTTGCGGCAGGAACGCCTTGGTCATCCTGACAACGCCCCAGAAGTTTACGTCCATGATCTTCTCGAAGGACGACAGCGGCGTTTCCTCAAAGGTTCCAACGCGCGTCAGCCCAGCAATATTGAAGACAAAATCTGCGTCGCCAAGACTCTCTTTGACCGTTGCGGCGTACGCTTCGATGGCAATGGGGTCGGCGACGTCGAGCCGGTCAATGCGAATACGATTCGATGAAACCTCGCCCATAAGTGCGCGGGTCTCCCCAAGGCCGCTTTCGTTGACATCAGAAATGGCGAGTGCGGCGCCTTGTCTTGCGAGATTGATCGCGAGCGCACGTCCAATTCCCGACGCCGCGCCGGTGACGACGCACACCTTGCTATCAAATGCATTCATCGCGGGCTCCTCCAGCACGCAGATTTCAGCGGAACCGGCGGCAAAGGCAATGAAAAATGTCAGCTAGAAAGGGCGTTGGCGATGGCGTTCCAGTCACGCCCGGGAGCAGTCGCAAGCAGCGGCCGATCGTCACTTTGCTGCGGACTATAGGGTGACTTTGAATCAAGCCAGCGCGTCTGGCCGCCAAGCTCTTCCAGCAAAAGCGCGCCGGCGGCGTGATCCCAGGCATGGATGCGGCTCGATAGCGTGAAATCAACCTCGCCCTGAAGCAGCTTCAAATAGGCGTAAGCAGAGCAATGACCCGAACGTGACGATGTGTTCTTCTTGAGGTTTTCAACAATCTTCGTCCGCCATTCGGGCGCAAGCCATCCGGTCGACCTCAGTCCGGTCAGCAGCGCCGTGTTCTGTCGCTTGGTTGAGACGACGGCGCCCCGCCAGGTCACGCCATCGCCACGTGAGGCGACAGCCATCGCCTTCAATGGAACCGCGTAGATCCACCCCGCAGTCGTCACGCCATTTTCGACATAGGCGACAATGGTTCCGAATTCATCGACGCCGTTGACATAATTCCTGGTGCCATCAAGGGGGTCGACAATCCAGCAGCGGTCCGCTTCAGCGATGCGGTCTGCGATTGCCGGATCGGCGGCGGCGGCTTCCTCGCCGATGAAAGCGGCGCCGGGCGTGAGATCGAGCAGCGCGGATCGCAGCGCTTTTTCCGTTGCGTCATCAACAATCGTTACAAGGTCGTTGGGCCCGTCCTTGGTTCTGATGGCGCTCGCGTCGAGCTTGCGGTAGCGCGAAGCGATTTCGTTTTCGGCGATTTCAGCAATGAGCGCGGAAACGCCGTCTAGATCTGGCTTCATGCGATGAGCCGGTGGGTCGCCGGCGGCGGCGCGCGAAGATCGGCCTGCGGATAAAGTTTCTGAAACTGGCCCTTCGCCTTATCGCTGAGACGGACGCTGACGGTGGTCTGCCCATCCGCCCCACTCTCATCCAGCACATCGCCATGCGCATGCAGCCAGGCAATCGCCGCGCCGCTGTCAGACGCCATCGTCACCGCATAGGCGATCCTGTCGGCGGTAAGGACTGCGTCCATCTGGCTGACGAGTTCGTCGAGCCCCTCGCCTGTGATCGCCGACACTGTAATTCGCACCGGATCGATGACCGTTATCGCTGCACTATCGAGCGTCAGACGCGACGAAGCTGCAAGCGAAAACCGGTCGTCTTCCCCGAGAAGATCGATCTTGTTCATTACTTCAATGACCGGCCGATCGTCTTCGGGACCGATGCCAAGCTGAGACAGAACTTCGATGACATCGTCGCGCTGCGCTTGCGTATCCTCGTGCGCTGCGTCGCGGACATGGAGAATAAGATCGGCCTCGAGCACTTCCTCAAGCGTCGCCCGGAATGCAGCGACGAGCTGCGTCGGCAGGTCGGAGATAAAGCCGACCGTGTCCGACAGAATGACACGCTGCCCGGAGGGAAGATCGACCGCGCGCATGGTCGGATCAAGCGTTGCAAAGAGCTGATCGCGCGCTGTTACGTCGGACTTGGACAGGCAGTTGAACAGTGTTGATTTGCCGGCGTTGGTGTATCCGACCAGCGCCACCACCGGATGCGGCGCCTTGCGCCGTTTTTCCCGTTGCAACGTGCGCGTCCTTCGCACCTGCTCGATTTTCTCTCGCAAGCGATCGATCTTGACCTGGATCGCGCGCCGGTCGCTTTCGATCTGGCGCTCGCCTGGCCCGCCAAGAAAACCTCGGCCGCCACGTTGCCGTTCAAGGTGGGTCCATGACCGTACAAGGCGCGACTTCTGATAAGTCAAATGCGCAAGATCGACCTGCAACCGCCCTTCGGCGGTGCGGGCGCGGGCGCCGAAAATTTCGAGGATTAACGCGGTGCGATCGAGAACCTTTGCGTCCCAGGCTTTTTCAAGATTGCGGTGCTGAACCGGCGACAAAGATGCGTCGACAATGACAAGACCGGGCTTCGGCGTCATTGCCTCGATTTTTTCCAAAACCGCATCCACGCGACCGGCGCCGATGAGCGTCGCCGGCCTTGGGTTTGAGAGGGTCACGATCTCCGCTTCGCATACTGTGAGGTCAATCGCTTCGGCTAAACTAACCGCCTCTTCAAGCCGGGCCGCCTCGCTGCGTCGGCGGGCGTCGCCGGCGAAAGCGACATGAATTACATAAGCGGCGCCGAAATCTCGCTCGCCGCTGTCGTCACCGGTGTTCTTCAATGAGCCCTATTCGCTTTCTTCGCCATTCCACAGATTGATCGCCTGCGCCGGCATCACCGTGGAAATAGCATGCTTGTAGACCAGCTGTACTTGCCCTTCGCGCTTCAGCAAGACACAAAAATTGTCGAACCAGGTCACAACGCCCTGCAGTTTGACGCCATTGACGAGAAAGATCGTGACCGGAATTTTCTCCTTCCGGACGTGGTTCAAGAATACGTCCTGAAGGTTCTGTTTCTTGTCGTTCATTTTGGTTCAGGACCCTATTGGTGGATTGCTGCAATGCACAAGGCAATATTGGCGCGAGATTGCGCCGGATGCAACCGGAATGATCAATCTCCGCTGGTGGACGAGCAATGGGCGAAATAAGCGTCTCGAAGCCTCAACGCCATTGGTCCGGGTTTTCCGTCACCGACTTGTCGCCTGTCGATGGCGGTGACCGGCGTCACAAGGTTCATGGCCGACGTGATGAAAGCTTCGCGGGCCACTAACGCTTCCTTGACTGTAAACGCTCGTTCTTCGACCCGCATTTGCAGCGTTTCGGCGCATTTGATTACGGTTTGGCGCGTGATGCCTCCAAGGATCTCCTTGCCAAGAGGATGCGTGACGAGCGTGCCGGCGGCGTCAATAATCCAGGCGTTTGACGAACTTCCCTCCGTGACTTTTCCGTCGCGAACGAGCCACGCCTCAGCCGACCCGGTTTTCCGGGCTGCTTCCTTGGCGAGAATATTCGGAAGCAGGCCCACCGACTTGATATCGACCCGTCCCCACCGGATATCCGGCTGCGTGATCACCGAAATCCCCCTGGCTGCGACAGCGTTGAGTCTGGCGAGGTTTAGCGGCTTCACAGTCATGACAAGCGAGGGCGCCGTACCCTCAAGCGGAAAAGGATGATTACGCGGCGCGACGCCGCGTGTCGCCTGCAGGTATATGTAGCAATCGCCGAGCCTGTTCTTCGAAACCAGCCTTGCCATCACCAGCCGCAACGCGGCCTCGCTCATCGGCGCCCTGATCTCAAGGCATTTGAGCGAACGGCTCCAGCGTTCAAGATGCCCATCAAGGTCCCAGAACCGGCCGCCAACAAACAACGCCACTTCATAGATGCCATCCGCAAACTGATACCCCCTGTCCTCAATGTGCACGGCGGCGTCACGCAGAGGCAAATAGGTTCCGTTGACATAGGCAATTCTCGGCATGATCGGTCAGCCTCTCCAAAAGGTCTTGTTGATTAGCATCAGGGCGGCGACGCCCTCAAGGCGACCTGTAATCATCGCCGCCGAAAGCATTGCGCGAAGCGACGGTTGCTCAAACACCTGATACCCATCCGCCCCCTGCTGCGAAAGAGTGACCACCGGGCCTGCATTCGCAAGCGCGCCGACCGCACCGGCCGCAGAGATCTCCAAGGAATGGCCGCCCGCGGTCAATCCAAGCGTCAGTAGACCCAGTGTCATTGTGAAAACAAGAAAGTGCATCCAGACGCCGAGTTCATTGCTCGTTGATCTCGGCCCAAACACGGCGTTCGGCATAACAAGCCGCCGCACCTCTGTCTGCGTTCTGCGCATGATTACCACCCACCGAAGGATCTTCAGCCCGCCGGCGGTAGAAACCGCCGAGCCGCCAATAATGACGGTCACCAGAGCAATCACCAGTCCCGGCTGCTCGCCAATGGTGACGCCGTTGGTTGAAAAAAGGCTTGCGGCATTGAAAAGCGACGACTTGATGCCCGCCGCATCCGCTGGTCCGGAAAGCAGCCAAATCCCCAACGCAAGAAACAGAATGAAGACCAGATAGACCGGCGTCTCAGTATCCTTGACGCCACGCAGGCGCCCACGCATCGCCCGGTCGATCATGATGAAACTGGCTCCGCTCAAAATGACGAACGGGATCAGCAATGTGGTGACGGATCCGACATACGCCGCCATTCCTTCCGCATGAGGCGCCATTCCGCCCGAGGCCACGGTTGAAAGGGCAAGAACGCCGGCGTCGAACAGCGGCGCTCCCGCCGCCAGAAGTGCGCAAAATGCGACAAGTGAGATTAGCGTATAAACCCCTGACAACGCCCGCACCGCCACAACAATCGCATGGACTGGCGACCGCCGTTCGCCGCCCGAATAGGACGGCTGCAAGGCATCGCCGCCGACGAAGGCCGGCCGAATGAAAATCGATGCGGCAATCGCCAGCGTTGAAAGGCCGCCGATCCATTGCAGGACCGCGCGCCATATTTGCCCGGCATGGTCGACGTTCGATTCACCGGACCGGAGCGTTGCGCCGGTTGTCGTGAGCGCTGAAACCGCTTCGAAATAGCCGTCTACCAACGACCAGCCATCCAGCCAGAACGGTAACGCGCCGAAAACCGGCGCCGTCGCCCACCATAGAAAAACCAGCAGCAAGGTCGAACGGAAATCGATGTCCCGGCGACCGCCGCTGCCGAGCAAAACGAAGCCAGCTCCGCAGAATAAAGTGATCGCAACCGAAAAAGTAAAATTTCCTGCGGCAGAGCTCCGGGCGGCAAATGCGACCATTGTTGGAATGATCATCGCTGTCCCTAAAAGTAGAATAGCGATTCCAAAATACCGCGCCACGGACGTTTGAAACATCAGCGCTCAAAAATAATCGAGGCTGACGCGGAACATCTGCTCGACGTCTTTTACATAGTCGTGCAGCGCCATCAGAACGATCCGGTCTCCAGGTTTGATAATCGTGCCACTGTTTGGCATCGAAACCTTTCCGTCGCGGTAGACGGCGCCGATCATCACCCCTTCCGGCAGCTCCGCTTCCTTCAGCGGCTTGTTGACCAGCGGCGAAGTATCAAGCGCAATCGCATCGATCAATTCGGCGGCGCCATCGCCGACCGAATAAAGTCCCTTGATGCGGCCGCGGCGAATGTGCTGGAGAATTGTGGAGATTGTTGTCGCACGCGGGTCAACAAAACTGTCAACGCCAACTGATTCTGACAGCGCCCCGTAATCCTCGTCATTGATCAGCGCCATTGACCGCCGCGCGCCTTCACGTTTGGCGATGACCGATGACAAGATATTCACCTGATCGTTGTTGGTGACAGCGACGACCGATTCGGCGTCTTCGACGCCCGCCTCCCTCAACAGCGCCCGGTCGAGGCCGTCGCCCTGCAGCACAATAGTCCGGTCAAGTTGTGCCGCAATCGCCTCCGCGCGCACCCGGTCGCTCTCGATGATCCGGATTTTCATGTTGCCAAGCTTCTCTAGCCCGCTGGCGACATAATAACCGATATTGCCGCCGCCAATGATAATCACGCGCCTTGCCTGCCGCTCGGCCTTGCCCATGATCTCAAGCGCGCGGTTGACGTCGTTCCTATCGGCAATGAAGTAGATTTCGTCCCCCGCAGAAAGTTGATCGTCCGCATGCGCCCGCCAGATTCGGTCTTCTCGCTTGATCAGCACAATCGTGATCTTGAGGTCCGGAAACAGCGACGCGACCTGGCGGAGCGGCGAATTCAGAATTGGACAATCATCTTTCATTTTCGCGCCGACGGCCCAAACCTTGCCGTCTACAAACGCCTTGGTCTCGAATGCACCCGGCGTCGCCATGCGCTGCATAATCGCTTCGCTGACTTCGCGTTCCGGCGAAATGATCACGTCGATTGGCATGCTGTTTCGCGAGAACAGGTCTGAATATTGCGGGTCAAGATACCCAGCAGCGCGAATTCGGGCGATTTTGGTCGGCACGTTGAACAATGTGTGCGCGATCTGACAGGCGATCATGTTCACTTCGTCGGAATAGGTGACGGCAATGATCATGTCAGCTTCACGCGCGCCCGCCTCGGCAAGCGTTTCCGGATACGACCCGTTTCCGTGAACACCCCTGACGTCGAGGCGCTCGGAGATGGACCGCACCAGTTCTTTCGACTGATCGATAACGGTCACTTCATTGCTCTCGCCTGACAGGCGTTTTGCAATTCCGAAGCCGACGCGGCCCGCGCCGCAGATGATTATGCGCATTGCGCTGTTCCAGTTCTTTTATTGACCACCGTCACGCACTCTCCGCGCGGGCGGCGGCGCCGACGCCAAGCGCCTTCAGCTTGCGATGCAAAGCCGACCGTTCCATGCCAATGAACGAGGCGGTGCGCGATATATTTCCTCCAAAACGGTTAATTTGCGCAATAAGGTATTCACGTTCGAAACGCTCCCGCGCCTCGCGCAGCGGCAATGCAATGATCTGCTCAAGCCCTTCACCCGCAGGAATTGAAAGGCCAGCGTCAATGATCTCCGCAGGAAGGTGGTCGCAGGTGATCTCGGTATTGGCGTCGCGTCCCATCAGGATCAGTGTGCGTTCAATGACATTGTGCAATTGCCGCACATTACCCGGCCAGTTGTAGGCTTGCAGCGCCGCCATAGTTTCCGACGACAGACCACGCTTTGGAAAGCCGGAGGCCCGCGATATACGATCGATAAAATAGGCGGCAAGCGCTGGAATATCGTCACGCCGTTCGGCCAGCGAGGGAGCAAAGATCGGAACGACGTTGAGCCGGTGGTAAAGATCCTCGCGAAACCGCCCTTCGGCGGCGTCCGCCAGAAGGTCGCGCGACGTTGACGAGATGATGCGGACATCGACGCTAACTGGCGAATCGCCGCCGACGCGCCGAAAACGTTGATCAACAAGCACCCGGAGGATTTTCCCCTGGGTTTCGAGCGGCATGTCGCCAACTTCGTCAAACATCAAGGTGCCGTTGTGCGCCCGCTCCATCAGTCCAATCGATTTCGGCCGTCCGCCGTCACCTTCGACGCCGAAGAGTTCTTCTTCCATTCGGTCCGGCGCAATCGTCGCCGCGCTGACAACGATGAATGGGTGTGCGGCCCGGCCCGATTTGGCGTGAAGCAACCTTGCGATTACTTCTTTTCCCGCCCCCGACGGACCGCAAATAAGAACTCGCGACCGCCCGTCGGCGACGCGGTCAATCACCGCACGCAATGAATTGATGGCGCCTGAAGAGCCAATCAACCCCCAGTCCGGACCGCGCTCCCGCAGTTCGAAATTTTCGCGCTTGAGGCGTGCGGATTCCATTGCGCGGTTGATGACAAGAATGAGGCGGTCGGCGTTAAACGGCTTTTCGATGAAATCGTAGGCGCCCTTTTTTATTGCGGCAACCGCCGTTTCAATTGTTCCGTGACCGGAAATGATCACTACCGGCAATTCAGGATGAACTTTTTTCAGCTCCTGCAGGATCTCGATACCGTCCAGCGGCGAATTCTGTAGCCAGACGTCAAGAACGATGAGCGCTGGCAAGCGCTCGCGGATAGCCGCAAAAACGCCGTCTGAATTTGCGGCGGTGCGCGGACTGAATCCTTCGTCTTCGAGGATACCGGATACGAGGTCCCGAATATCGGCCTCGTCATCAACCACCAGAATATCCATACTGTTTACGCCCTTCCTACTCTTTTTCGTCCTATTCCGCCGCCGCTACCGACAAGGCTCCGTCTCTGGTTGCGGCGAGCGGCAGTGTCAGGCTGACAAGCGCCCCGGTTGAACCGAGGTCCTGGCAGTCTTCAAAGAAAAGCGCGCCGTCGTGCTCTTCAACGACCTTTTTGACAATCGCCAGTCCAAGTCCGGTGCCTTTGGACCGCGTCGTCATATAAGGCTCTGTGATCCGGTGACGTTCGACTTTCGGCAACCCAATGCCGTTGTCGGTCACGGCGATGCGCGCATAGCCGTTGGCAATCGATATATTAACATCGACGCGCCCGGGCTCGCGCGCGGCGTTCGTTTCCTGAGGGAGCGCAAGCCTCGCGCCGACCGACTCGGCAGCGTTTTTCAGAAGGTTTCCCAGCGCCTGCGCGATCAGGCGGCCATCGCACCTGACGATGACGCTCTCCGGCGGGGCTTCGACATCAAAGGTGATCTCGGGCGAGGCGACGCGCTGGGAAAACACCGCCGTCTTTACGATTTCCCGGATGTCTTCATCGGCTATGACCGGCTTTGGCATACGGGCAAACGAAGAGAATTCGTCCACCATGCGGCCGATATCGCCAACATGCTTGATGATGGTCTCCGTGCATTTGTCGAAAACTTCAGGCGCGTTTTTGATCTCGCCCAGATATTTCCGGCGAAGCCGCTCCGCAGACAGTTGAATCGGCGTGAGCGGGTTCTTGATCTCATGGGCGATACGGCGCGCAATATCACCCCACGCGGCCGACCGCTGCGCGCTGATCAGCTGCGTAATGTCATCAAACGTCACGACAAAGCTGCGCTCGCCTTCTACCTCGTCACTGACGATCCTGATGCTGAGCGTCCGGTTGAGGCCGTCGCGATGAACATCAATCTGCCCGGCAATTTCTGAATAGGGCGGCGCTGACGCCGCCTCAAACAGGCCGTGCGCCTCAGGCAGAACCTCCGAAATATTAAGGCCAGCAATTTTTGCGTCGGCCAGTTGTACGATATCAGCGGCAGAGCGGTTTGCGATCGTTATCCGGCCATTCGAATCGACGCCGACGACCCCGGCCGAAACGCCTGACAGCACGGCTTCGGTAAACCGCCGGCGACGGTCAAACTGTTTGTTCGTCTCAACGAGATCGTCGCGCTGCGTCTGCAATTGCGCCGTCATATGGTTCATCGACCGGGCAAGTACGCCAAGTTCGCCGTCATCTTTTTGAACCTCGACACGGGCGCCAAGATCACCGCCCGAAACGCGGCCCGCCATTTTCACCAGTCGGCCGATGGGATTGACGATCTGCGTCGCCGCCCACAAGGCAAGCCAGATCGCGCCAAACAAAATGATGAAAGCAAGGATTATATAGCCCGCCAGAAAAATGCGTTCCGTCCGCGCCCGCGTAACGCGCGCCTCCTCCCAATCCGAGCGCAATGCGCTCACCGCTATCAGGCGGCGCGTCGTCTGTTCGTCCATAGGCTGATAGGCAATCAGATAGCCGCCCTGGTAATCAGGTATCTTCAGGACAACGCGGAATTTGTCGAAATTCTTGTCGTCATTGACGCCGAAGCTGCCGGCGCCTGCTTCCAGTCCCTTCAGGCCGTCAATCGTCGCCTTTGACGGAAGGTGGTAGGAGCCCGGCCGCACTTCGGCGCGGACGAGCATCTGATTCTCGCCGTTGATCACATAAAGCGCATCAAGGCCGCGGATTTCCGCCTGCGTAAAAAGATACTCGCGGAAACTGACTGGCGTTCCCTCAAGACCGAGCCCCGCCTCCTCGCTGCGGCGGATATCGTAAGCAATCTGCTTCAGCATCAGCTCAAGCTCGGCCTTTTTGAATTCAATCAAGCCGTTAGCGAGGTCACGCGCGGTATTATGATAGTTTTCGATGCGCGCGCCGAAAACGTCGTTGAGGCTGGAGCGAAGAATTGTAAAAGCAAACAGGAAGGCGATGATCGCTGGAACAACGGCAACAGCCGAAAAAAGGCCGACAAGTTTCAGATGGGTCGCAGACCCGGCAAGCTGGTTGCGCCGGTCCGAAAGGACGTGCCAAAGCCGGGCGCCGATCAGAGAAGCAAATCCCGCAGCGATAACGACATTGCCGACGATCAACCCGAGCAAGACGCTGCGGTCGACATTCGCAATTGCGGGAGACAGCAGGAACCAGGTAGTGACAAAGGCAACGATGCCCGCGCTGGCCAGCGCGGCTGCCGCGGTCGTGTTTGATAGCGCCCAGCTCGGAAGCAGCTTTCGCGCATTCCTAAGCGGCCCGCTCAAACCTGGCGCGCGTGAATGTGCGTCTTCCGAGCTAATGAGGTCCTCGCTCGCCTACTATCCCGCATTGGGGACACCCTACTGTCCTGCCCGCCCCCGACGGACCCAAGCAGCGGCTCCATCTCCCGAACCATCAGCCTGAACCGCTGATACTGCGGCCGATGTTGCTAAAAATCAACACAAATGTTGCTGGAAAGACGCAGCATGGTTAAGCCGCAGCCGACAGCAATTTCGACTTACCCTGACAAAGGCCGGCAAGCAGTTCTTCAACCAACTTCGGACTCGCCGCGCGGCAAATCTCAGCACGGAACGCCCGCCGGAGACTGTCCGGCGCGTCAATGGGCGCGGTGTCAACGAAGCCCGCGAGATGCTTGCGCGCCATGCGAACGCCATGCGGCTCGCCGTAATACTCAATCATCGCCGTGTATTGGGCAATGGCGCGGGCGACCTGATCAACCAGCGAGGGCTCGTCGATCGACGCGGATCCATCAACAAGCGCCTTCGCCATCGCGCCGCCGAGCCAAGGACGGCCAATCGCAGCTCGTCCAATCATGATCCCGTCCGCCCCGGAAAGGCTTAGCGCCGTCCGCGCATCGCCAAGGGTTTCGATATCGCCGTTGACGAGGACCGGGACAGAGACAGCCTCTTTGGTCGCCCGAACGGCCGCCCAGTCCGCCACGCCCTTGTAGAACTGGTTGCGGGTTCGCCCGTGTATGGTGATCAGCAGCACGCCAAGGTCCTCGGCCGCCTTCGCCAGGGCGGGCGCGTTGAGACTGCCATGGTCCCAGCCAAGCCGCATTTTGAGCATCACCGGCCGCGTGGTCGCTTTGACCGTCGCCTCGATCAGGCGGAGCGCGCGTTCCGGCTCGCGCATCAGCGCCGAGCCGCAGGCCTTTCCCGTCACCTGCCGCGACGGGCACCCCATATTGATGTCGATAATGTCGGCACCGGCCGCTTCCGCCAGCCGCGCGCCTTCGGCCATCCAATGCTCATCGCGGCCGGCCAGTTGAATCACGAAGGGACGGACCGATGGGTCACCCTCCGCCCGGCGAATGACGTCAGGCCGCGCCTTGGCGAGTTCGGCGCTTGCGACCATTTCCGATACCCCGAGGCCCGCCCCGCCAGCCGCCGCCGCGCGGCGAAACGGCAGGTCCGACACGCCCGACATTGGGGCGATGGCGACATTGTTTGAAAGGGTTATGGGACCAATTCGGATCATCGGGGCTTTCGCTAACGGGTATTCCGCTCCATGAAAAGACCACTCAGTTGATCCACGCGAGACCGATGCCGGGCAATATCAAGATAGTCGCCATCATTGTCGCCGCCGGTCGTGGCGCCAGAGCCGGCTCCGGCGGCCCAAAGCAATATCGATTGCTTGCCGGCGAAACGGTACTCGCCCGCACCGCACGTGCCTTCCTCAGCCACCCCGACATCCACGCTGTTCGCGTCATTATCCACGCGAACGACGACGATCTTTACGCCGAAGCGATGGCCCCGCTCATCGGCCATCCAAAACTCCTGGCGCCAGCGCATGGCGGGAAAGAACGCCAGGACAGTGTCCGGCTGGGTCTTGAAAGCCTGAAAGGCGATCCGCCTGATATTGTCCTGATCCATGATGCGGCGCGGCCCTTTATTGACGCCGCGACGATTTCGCGGGTTGCCGGCGCGGCGCGCCAAGGCGGCGCCATTGCCGCGCTGCCGGTATTCGACACGCTGAAGAAATCGGGCGGCGGCGACCAGCCTTGCATCGAATCGACCGTCGCGCGGGACGGCTTATGGCGCGCGCAGACGCCGCAAGGCTTCCAATATGATCAGATTCTCTCCGCCCACCGGGCAGCAGGCGGACAGGCGCTGACCGACGACGCCGCTGTCGCCGAACGCGCCGGAGTCAAGGTAAGCCTTGTCGCGGGATCTCCCGACAATATGAAGATTACCCAGGCCGAGGATTTTGGCATGGCTGAAATCCTTCTTGGCAGAAAGGCGATCATGGCCGAGTATCGATCAGGGCACGGATTTGATGTCCATGAATTCGAAGATGGCGACGCGGTCATTCTTTGCGGTGTCTCTGTCCCTCATACCAAGAAACTCAAAGGCCACTCTGACGCAGACGCCGGCATGCATGCGCTGACCGACGCCCTCCTCGGCGCGATTGGCGCAGGTGACATCGGCGATCACTTTCCGCCGTCGGATGCAAAGTGGAAGGGGGCGCCAAGCCGCATCTTTCTTGAAAAGGCGCGCGACCTCATTGCGGAGAAGTCCGGCGCCATCACGCACTGCGATGTAACGCTGATCTGCGAGGCGCCGAAGATCGGCCCTCACCGCGCGGCGATGCGTGCGTCGCTTGCGGATATTCTCGGCGTGGACATCGACCGGATTTCCGTCAAGGCGACGACGACCGAACAACTCGGATTTACCGGGCGCCGGGAAGGGATTGCCGCGCTCGCGACCGCTACAGTTCGGTTGCCTTCAAGTGAAAATTCATGATCGAACTCGTACGCACCAATAATCCCGCACTATTGTCGTTTGTCGAGGCCCTGCTGAAAGAGGCGGCGATCTCCTATTTTGTCGCCGACCGCAACATTTCGATTATCGAGGGATCGATTGGCGCCTTTCCGCGCCGCGTCCTTATTGATCCCGACGATGAACCCGCCGCCCGGCGATTGCTGACTGACGCCGATCTTGGCGATGAATTGAGCATCAGAAAGTGACACAGCCGCACCGGATATGGAGTCTTGCGCAACAAATCGTCGACAAGGCGGGCGCCGAAGGCCTGCTGCTGGCGACCGCCGAGTCCTGTACTGGCGGCATGGTCGCCGCCGCGATTACCGATGTGCCCGGCTCGTCTGCCGTCCTTGATCGCGGGTTCGTCACCTATTCGAATGAAGCGAAGTCCGAAATGCTCGGTGTGCGGCAGGCGACGATTGCCCGTTATGGCGCCGTCAGCCAGTGGGTCGCGCGTGAAATGGCGGAGGGCGCGCTGTTGCATTCGCGCGCCGACATCGCGGTTGCAATTACCGGCATCGCCGGCCCGACCGGCGGCAATGCCAGAAAGCCGGTCGGACTTGTGTGGTTCGCACTCGCCAGCAAAGGGCGCAAGTCACGCGCCGAGCGCCACGTATTTGCTGCCGGAGACCGCAGCTTTGTGCGGCTGCGCGCCACCGAAATGGCGTTGATGCTGGCGCTTCGGGCGATCTAACGACGAATGTTCGGCAGACAAAATAAAACCGGCGCCAGAGGGCGCCGGTTCATAATCCAATTGCGTCACACCTATTCTTCGTTGTCGTCCGACGCCACCGGGCCGGAATCAAGACCCTTGGCGGCTTCGTCGCGGTCAACGAATTCAATCACGGCCATTGGCGCATTGTCGCCATGGCGGAACCCGGCTTTCATGATGCGGATATAACCGCCATTGCGGTCGGCGTAGCGCGGGCCGATTGTGTCGAAGAGTTTCTTTGCCTGCGTTTCGTCGCGCAGCCGCGACGTCGCGATACGGCGCAGGTGCAGCGCGCGCTTCGGGTCTTTCTTGGCGTTCTTCGCGAGCGTCACATATTTCTCGACGATCGGGCGAAGTTCTTTCGCCTTCGGCAAGGTCGTCGTGATCTGCTCGTGCTTGATCAGCGCCGCGGCCATGTTGGCGAACATCGCCTTGCGATGTTCGTGGGTGCGGTTCAGTTTTCTGAGCGCAAAACCGTGGCGCATGGGTCACTCTCCGTTCAGCCGGGGCGCACTTCCTGCGGCCGGCCCAGTTTCCTACTGTTCGTATTTCTTCGCGAGGTCTTCGATATTTTCCGGCGGCCAGTCCGGCACATCCATGCCGAGATGCAGACCGAGCGTCGCCAGAACTTCCTTGATTTCGTTCAGCGACTTGCGGCCGAAGTTCGGGGTGCGAAGCATTTCCGCTTCCGTCTTCTGGATGAGGTCGCCAATGTAAACGATGTTGTCGTTCTTGAGGCAGTTCGCCGAACGGACCGAAAGCTCCAGCTCGTCGACTTTCTTGAGCAGCGCCGGGTTGAACGGCAGTTCTTCGCGAACGCCGCCGCCGAGGTCTTTTTTCGGCTCGTCGAAATTGACGAAGATCTGCAACTGGTCCTGAAGGATGCGCGCGGCGTATGCGGCGGCGTCTTCCGGCGACAACGAGCCGTCGGTCTCAATGTCCATGACGAGGCGGTCATAGTCGAGCACCTGGCCTTCGCGGGTGTTCTCGACGCGGTAAGCAACGCGCTTGACCGGTGAATAGAGACTGTCGACCGGGATAAGGCCGATCGGCGCATCTTCCGGGCGGTTGCGGTCAGCCGGAACATAGCCCTTGCCCGACTGGACCGTCAGTTCCATGCGAAGGCTTGCACCTTCATCGAGATGACAGATGACCTGTTTCTTGTCGAGAATATCGACTGTCGAATTCGGTTCGATGTCGCCGGCAGTGACAGGGCCCGGCGTCGACTTCTTGAGAACGAGGCGCTTCGGGCCATCGGCATGCGTCCTGAACGCAAGCTGCTTCACGTTGAGGACAATATCCGTCACATCCTCGCGGACGCCGGGGATCGACGAGAATTCGTGAACGACGCCATCGATCTGGATCGACGTTACGGCCGTTCCCTGCAGCGACGACATCAAGATGCGGCGCAGCGAATTGCCGAGGGTCAGGCCAAAGCCGCGTTCAAGCGGTTGCGCGACCATCGTTACCCGGCGCGCCGGATCAACCCCGTGCGACACTTCCAGCTTGCTCGGGCGGATGAGTTCTTGCCAGTTCTTTTCAACGACCATTCGAAATGCTCCAGCGGCGCAGCGCCGTTATGTTGAAGGAGACTGCGCAACCGGTATGCGCGCAGCCAATTGAATATTTTCAGACCCTGCGGCGCTTGCGCGGGCGGCAGCCATTATGCGGGATCGGCGTGACGTCGCGGATCATGTTGACGGTGAGGCCAACAGACTGAAGCGCGCGCAGCGCGCTCTCGCGGCCTGAACCCGGCCCCATGACTTCGACATTGACCATCTTGAGGCCATGTTCCATGGCTTTTTTCGCCGCGTCTTCCGCCGCGAGCTGTGCGGCGTAAGGCGTCGACTTGCGCGAGCCTTTGAAGCCCATCGTGCCCGCCGACGACCACGAAACGGTGTTGCCCTGCTCGTCGGCCACCGTGATCATCGTGTTGTTGAACGAGGCGTTGACGTGAACGACGCCAGTCGTGATGTTCTTGCGTTCGCGGCGACGGACGCGCTGTGCGCCGGCGGCGGATGCGGGAGCTTTCGCCATTCTAACTGTTCCTCGTTATTTCTTCGCCGACGCTTGTTTCTTGCCGGCAATTGCTTTTGCCGGACCCTTGCGGGTGCGCGCGTTGGTGTGCGTACGCTGCCCGCGAACCGGAAGGCCGCGCCGATGGCGGATACCCCGGTAGCAACCCTGATCCATCAGGCGCTTGATATTGACCGCCACATCGCGGCGAAGGTCGCCTTCGACCGTGTAGTCGGCGTCAATCGTTTCCCGGATCTGCAAGACTTCCGCGTCGGAAAGTTCATTCACGCGGCGTTCCGCCGGAATGCCCACTTTCTCGCAGATCTCTTTGGCGAATGTCGGCCCAATGCCATGAATATAGCGAAGGGCAATGACGACGCGCTTGTTCGTCGGGATGTTGACGCCTGCAATACGAGCCACGGCTCTACCTCTTTTCTTTCAATCCGCCATTTGCCCGCCAATGACGAGCGCAAGCTGCAAAACAAGGCCCGAACGCCCTCCCCGGGAATATCCCGGTAGGGGCGAGCGAGCCGGACGCCTTTCTGGCGGAGGCGCGTAGATATAGCCGCGCCGACCCCGCCGTCAACACTATTCCCGCGGCCTTTTGGCCCTAATCCGCGGCAAATTCGTCAAGAATGGCGTCGATCGCCAAGGCGACCTCCGCCACGGTCGCCATCCCGTCGACTTTCCTCAGTTTTCCCTGGCGCTCGTAATAAGGAATGAGCGGGGCAGTCTGGTCCCGATAGACCGCCTGACGGTTCCGAAACGTCTCTTCATTGTCATCTGCCCGGACCGGATTTCCGCCTGCCCGCGCCTCTTCAACCCGGCGTCGAAGCCGTTTCACCAGTTCCTCTTCGTCGACCTCAAGTTCGATTACAACATCGAGGGAGCGCTTCTGCTTTTTCAGAACCTTGTCGATCATCTTCGCCTGACCGACGGTTCGGACCGCGCCATCAAGGATGAAGCCGCGCTTGCAATCGGGCTCCTTGATCCTGGCCGTGATGATTTCTTCGATGACGGCGTCGGAAACGAGGTCGCCTCGATCCATGATCGCCCGCACTTTTTTTCCAAGACCCGAACCCGAAGTGATCGCCGCGCGCAGCATGTCGCCGGTGGACAGCTGGGGGATCTGGCGGCTCCCGACGATGCGCTGTGCCTGGGTGCCCTTACCGGCGCCCGGCGGGCCGAGAAGGATCAGGATCATTTCTTGCCGCCTCGAAGTTTCGACTTCTTGATGAGGCTTTCATATTGCTGGGCGAGAAGGTGACCCTGGATCTGCCCGACCGTATCAAGCGTCACCGACACGACGATCAAAAGCGAGGTGCCGCCAAGATAAACCGGAATGCTCGGATAGGCGGCCCGCAACACCTCCGGCATCAGGCAGACGATAGTGAGGTAAACGCCGCCGATTACGGTGAGGCGTGTCAGGATATAGTCGAGATAATCGGCGGTGCGGGCGCCCGGACGGTACCCCTGAATGAAACCGCCATATTTCTTCAGATTGTCGGCGACATCCTGCGTGTTGAACACGACGGACGTATAGACAAACGTGAAGCCGAGAATGCCGATCGCATACAGCGCCATGTAAAGCGGGCGGCCCGGCGCGAACATGATTTGAATGTTTTGCAGCCATTCGGGGGCGTCCTGCCCAATCGCCCCGACAGCGGTCGCGGGCAAAAGCAGCAACGAAGACGCGAAAATCGGCGGGATGACACCGGCGGTGTTGAGCTTCAATGGCAGGTGTGATTTCTCACCCTGCGTCATCCGCATGCCAACTTGACGGCGCGGGTACTGGACGACGATGCGGCGCTGCGAACGCTCCATGAAGACGACAAAGGTAATAAGCGCGAACGACATCGCAATCACAAGGAGCACGACGCCAATCGGCAGCGACTGCGCGCCCGCCGTTCCGCGACCAAGCGCGAGAAGGCCGACCGCCGCACGTGGCAATTCCGCGACAATGCCGGCAAATATGATCAATGAAACGCCGTTGCCGATGCCGCGCGCGGTGATCTGTTCGCCGAGCCACAACAAGAACATGACCCCGCCGACCAATGTCACCGTCGCCGTAATCAGGAAGAACGGGCCGGGGTTGGTGACAATTGACGCGCCACCAGTTGAATTTTGCATGCTGACGGCGATGAAATAGCCCTGCAGTGTCGCGAGAAAGACAGTCAGATAGCGCGTGTACTGGTTGATTTGGCGACGCCCCTGCTCGCCATCCTTCTTCATCGCCTCGAGCGACGGGATGACCGAGGTCATCAGCTGCAGGATAATCGACGCTGAAATATATGGCATGATGTTCAGCGCGAAGATTGCCATCCGTTCAACTGCGCCGCCGGAAAAAATATTCAGCGTCCCAAGTAGACCGCCCGTCTGTTGCTGGAACTGACGCGAGAAGGCGTCAGGATCAATGCCGGGCAGCGGAATATAGGTGCCGAGCCGGTAAACGATCAGTGCGCCAAGGGTGAAAAGGATACGCTTTTTCAGCTCCTCGGCTTTCGCGAAGGATGCAAAGTTGATGTTAGATGCAAATTGTTCGGCTGCGGATGTCATAAACGACCGATCTGCCCTGTTCAGGCGGCGGGCGAGGCTGCCCGGCCCGTCCTGGTATCAAAAACGCAAAACCAACTTGCGACGATCATGCGACCGATTCACGCTCAACCTCACGCGATATGGCGAGCCAGACGGCTGCCTGCAACAGCGTGGTCAGGTTTTCTATTTGCCCTTTTTCGCCGCCTTAGTCGCAACCGGCTTTTCTTCACTACGCGGTTCGGTCGCGGTGACGGTTCCGCCGGCTTTTTCGATCGCCTGACGCGCACCCGTGGTGGCGTAAGCGACTTCCAGATCAATCTTCGCCTTGAGCGCGCCAACCCCAAGGAGGCGAACGCCATCAAGCGGCCGGCGGATGACGCCCGCCGCGATCAGGGCGGCCGCGTCGACTTTGGAATTGGCGTCGAGCTTGCCGGCGTCGATCGCCGTTTGAATGCGGCCGACATTGACCTCAGCGTATCGCGCGCGATTGGGCTTGTTGAAGCCGCGTTTCGGCATGCGCATGTAAAGCGGCATCTGGCCGCCTTCGAACTGACGAATACCGGTGACGCCAGATCGCGCTTTTTGACCTTTGACGCCACGTCCAGCAGTCTTGCCCTTGCCAGAGCCAATGCCGCGACCGACGCGCTTGAATTTGTAGCGCGCGCCTTTGTTGTCTGAAAGTTCATTGAGTTTCATGTCGTCTCCTTCGGACTTGCGACGCTCTGAAACGCTCCCGTTTCGCGGCGCCTCGCCCTTACAATGCCTCTACTCGACGACTTCGACGAGATGGGCGACCTTTGCAATCATTCCGCGAACGGACGGCGTATCTTCAAGAACGCTCTCACGGCCGATCTTGTTGAGCTTGAGACCGACGAGCGTCGCGCGCTGCTCCTTGGGGCGGCGCTGCGGGCTCGCCTTCTGGCGGACCTTCACCGTGTTAGCTGCTTTCTTCGACATCATTCAGTTCCTTGTAAGCCTGCCAGCGCAATTTAGGCGGCGTCTGCGCCGGACGGATCGCCGCCGCCTGTACGGCCAACGAGAATCTCTGAAACCTTCTTGCCGCGTTTTGCGGCGATCGTGCGCGGGCTCATCTGCGCCTGCAGCGCATCGATCGTGGCGCGAACCATGTTGTAGGGGTTTGAAGAACCGAGCGATTTCGCAACCACGTCCTGAACGCCAAGGGTCTCGAATACGGCGCGCATCGGACCGCCGGCGATGATGCCGGTTCCCGGAGGCGCAGCGCGAAGCACAACCTTGCCAGCGCCCCAGCGGCCGGCGGCGTCGTGATGAAGCGTACGGCCTTCACGCAGCGGAATCCTGACGAGGCTGCGCTTTGCTTCCTGCGACGCTTTGCGGATTGCTTCAGGCACTTCACGCGCTTTGCCTTTGCCGTAGCCGACGCGACCCTTCTGGTCGCCGACAACAACGAGCGCAGCAAAACCAAAATTCTTGCCGCCCTTCACAACCTTGGCGACACGATTGATCGCAACCAGCTTGTCAACAAATTCATCGCGCTCTTCGCGCTCGGCGGGGCCCCGGCCGCGTCCTTTCGAACGGCCCCGATCGCCACGTTCCTGCCTGTCTTCGCGCGCCATTCGTTTCTCCATCAACTCTTAGAAATTGAGACCGGCTTCACGAGCCGCGTCCGCGAGCGCCTTAATGCGCCCGTGAAACATATATCCGCCGCGATCAAAAACGACGTCCTTGACGCCAGCTTCGATCGCGCGTTCCGCAAGCGCCTTGCCAACCTTGGCGGCAGCTTCCTTATTTGCGCCTTTGCCAACCTGCTCCTTGAGCGTCTTGTCGAGCGATGACGCCGAAGCGATAGTTTTACCAGCAGCGTCGTCGATGATCTGCGCCGAAATGTTCTTCGACGAACGGAACACCGACAGGCGCGGGCGACCGCTCGACACCGCCTTGATCTTGGCGCGGGTTCGGACGGTTCGCTTGTTCTTCTGAACGAGTTTGCTCGGCATGGTCCTGTTTCCACTAATTGCGCGAATGGGCGCGCCCTACTTCTTCTTACCTTCCTTGCGGAAGATAAATTCACCCTCATAGCGCACGCCCTTGCCCTGATAGGGCTCTGGCGGACGCAAGGATCGAATTTTCGCAGCCGTCTCGCCAACGAGCTGCTTGTCGATGCCCGAGATAAAAATCTCGGTCGGCTTCGGCGTCTCGAACTTGATGCCTTTGGGAGCAGGCACCTCGACGTCATGGCTGAAGCCAAGCGCCAGATTGAGCCCGGTTCCCTTCAGCGCGGCGCGATAGCCGACACCAACCAGTTCGAGCTTTTTCGTGTAGGCCGCCGTCACGCCGGTCATCAGGTTGGCGATCATCGTGCGGCTCATGCCCCATTGCGACCGCGACGCCTTCGACGCCTTGTCGTTCGGCGTAACCGACACTTCATCGCCCTCAAGCGCAACCGAACACAGATCGTTGACGACGAATTTCAGTTCGCCCTTCGGACCCTTCGCGGTGACGGTCTGGCCGTTAACGGTCACCGTCACGCCCTTGGGAACCGGCACCGGCTTTTTACCAATCCGTGACATTGATCACGTCTCCTTCAACCGGCCCTAGTAGACCTGAAACAGAACTTCACCGCCAACATTGGCGGCGCGCGCCGCGGCGTCCGACATCACGCCCTTCGGCGTTGATACGACGGAAATGCCGAGCCCATTACGGACTGAAGGCAAGTCGGAAACCGACGAATAAACGCGGCGGCCGGGTTTGGACACGCGTTTTATATTCGTGATGACCGGCGAGCCTTCGAAATATTTGAGCTCTATTTCGAACTCCGGCTTCTTGCCGTCCTGCTCGATCCGCGAATAACCGCGGATATAACCTTCGTCGGCGAGAACGTCGAGAACGCACCCACGAAGCTTCGAGGCCGGAACAGCCATAGAATCATGCCGGCGCATCTGCGCATTGCGGATACGCGTGATCAGGTCGCCGATAGGATCATTGATCGCCATGTGCGGAACTCTCCTTACCAGCTCGACTTAACAAGGCCGGGGATTTTACCCTCGGAACCCAGTTGACGCAGCGCCAGGCGCGACATCTTCATTTTGCGGTAGAAACCGCGCGGACGGCCCGAAACGAGGCAACGATTGCGGATGCGCGTTTTCGACGAATTACGCGGAACCTCGGCAAGTTTCAGCACCGCGGCAAACCGTTCTTCCCCCGGCTTGTCCTGATCCTTGATGATCGCCTTCAAACGCGTCCTTTTGGCGTCAAGGCTCTTTGCGAGCCGTGTCCGCTTCAAGTTGCGTTCGATCATTGATTTCTTCGCCATTCAGTCCTCCGTTAGACCGGTTTCCGAACATTCGGACCTTGCCTATCCAAAACCTTTTATTCCCGCCTGATTCCGGCCATGCCTATTTTCGAAACGGGAAGTTAAACTCACTCAGCAGCGCGCGCGCCTCGTCATCGGTTTTCGCCGACGTGCAGACGATAATGTCCATGCCGCGCACTTTCTCGACCTGGTCGTAATTGATCTCCGGGAACACGATGTGCTCCTTCAGACCCAGCGCAAAATTGCCGCGCCCGTCAAAACTCTTCGGCGACAGACCTCTGAAGTCGCGGACTCGCGGCAAAGCGACGGTCACCAGCCGGTCAAGAAACTCGTACATCCGGTCCTTGCGCAGCGTGACTTTGCAGCCAACCGCCATGCCGTCGCGCAATTTGAAGCTCGCGATCGACTTCTTGGCTTTGGTGATCACCGGCTTCTGGCCAGCGATCTTCATTAGTTCAGCCAACGCCTGTTCGACTGCTTTGCGATCGTTCACCGCTTCGCCAACGCCCATATTGATGACGACTTTTTCCACGCGCGGCGTCATCATGGCGTTCTTGTAGCCAAATTTCTGCTGCATCGTGCCGCGGACTTGCTCGTGATAGAGCTTCTTCATCCGCGGCGAATATTTTTGCGCCTCAGCCATCGATCACCTCACCAGAACGGCGCGCCACGCGAACCTTGCGGCCGTCGTCAAGCGTCTTGAACCCGACGCGCGACGGCTTTCCGCCGACCGACAACGCGACATTTGAAATATGAACCGGCGCTTCTTCGCGCACGATGCCGCCACGCGACGTCGCGGACTGGCGTTGATGCTTGGCGACGACGTTGACGCCCTTGATGAGGACGCGATCCTCTTTCGGCATCACCTGCACGACTTCGCCTTCTTCGCCGCGGTGCTTGCCCGTCAGCACGACGACCTTGTCGCCTTTTTTGATCTTTGCGGCCATGTTTAGAGAACCTCCGGGGCGAGCGAAACGATCTTCATATGGTTCGCAGCGCGAAGCTCGCGCGTCACCGGTCCGAAGATACGAGTACCGATCGGCTCTTTGTTATTGTTGATCAGCACAGCCGCGTTGCGGTCAAAGCGAATGACCGATCCGTCGCGGCGCTTGATGTCCTTGGCGGTGCGGACGACCACGGCCTTCATGACCTGGCCTTTCTTGACGCGACCGCGCGGAATCGCTTCTTTCACCGACACGACGATGATGTCGCCGACGCGCGCGTAACGACGTTTTGACCCGCCGAGCACCTTGATACATTGGACGCGCTTTGCGCCCGAATTATCGGCGACGTCGAGATTTGTCTGCATCTGGATCATGTCGACCCTTCACGGACTGAAGTCCGGCCTCACTGTCATGGGCGGCCAACTAGCCGCCGTTGAATTCCACTCTCCGCCGTCAGCCCTTCGAGCCGACGCCGATCACTTCCCAACGCTTCAGTTTCGACTTCGGTGCACATTCCTGGATCTGCACGAGATCGCCGACTTTGAAGGCGCCCTTCTCGTCATGCGCGTGAAAACGCTTCGATCGTTTCAGCGTCTTCTGCATCACTGGGTGCTTGAAGGTCCGTTCGACGCTAACGACAACGGTCTTCGTACCTTTGTCACTCACGACTGTCCCTTGCATAACGCGTTTCGGCATTGATCCGTCCTCGCCCTATTTCGCCGCAAGCGTCTTTTGACGCATCACTGTCTTGATCCGCGCAATATCGCGCCGAACTTCGCCAATCCGCGCGGTCTTCTCAAGCTGGCCCGAGGCCCGCTGGAACCGCAGATTGAATTGCTCTTTTTTCAACTGAAGGAGCTGATCCTTCAATTGGTCGTCGGTAAGGTCGCGCGCTTGTTCTGCTTTCATTACCCTGGTCCCTAATCGCCGAGGCGCTTGATGATGCGCGTCTTGATCGGAAGTTTCTGCGCGCCCAATTCCAGCGCCGAACGCGCCACTTCGTCGGTCACGCCGTCGAGTTCAAACATGACGCGGCCCGGCTTTACTTTTGCAACCCAGTACTCCGGCGCGCCCTTGCCTTTGCCCATGCGGACCTCGGTTGGCTTTTTCGAAACCGGCACGTCCGGGAAAATCCGGATCCAGACACGCCCGGCCCGCTTCATCTCACGCGTGATCGCGCGGCGGGCCGCCTCGATCTGACGGGACGTCAGGCGTTCCGGCTCGACGGCTTTCAGGCCATGAGATCCGAAATTCAATTCCGTCCCGCCTTTCGCTTTGCCGCTAACGCGGCCTTTGAACTGCTTGCGGTACTTCGTTCGTTTGGGCTGCAGCATGTCAGCTCTCCAACAATTCCTTCAAATCCCAGGCGTTACGCACGCGCTTCGCGGCGAGCAGGCGCAACCCCGCCGGTCTGGGATTCAACAATCCGGGCTTCCTGGGCCATCGGGTCGTGCTCCATAATCTCGCCTTTGAAAATCCAAACCTTGACGCCGATCGCGCCATAGGGCGTACGCGCTGTCGCCACGCCGTAGTCGATATCCGCGCGCAGAGTATGAAGCGGCACACGGCCTTCGCGGTACCACTCCATCCGTGCGATTTCAGCCCCGCCAAGACGTCCGGAAACATTCACCCGAATACCAAGGCCGCCCATGCGCATCGCCGTTTGCATCGAACGTTTCATGGCCCGGCGGAAAGCAACGCGGCGCTCAAGCTGCTGCGCAATGTTTTCAGCAACCAGGGTTGCGTCGATTTCGGGCTTGCGGATCTCGACGATATTGAGCGCCGTTTCCGACTTCGTAAATTTTTGCAGCTCCTGCCGCAGCTTCTCGATATCAGCGCCCTTCTTGCCGATTACGACGCCGGGGCGCGCGGTATAGATCGTCACGCGGCACTTCTTGTGCGGACGCTCGATAATGATGCGCGACACACCAGCCTGCTTCAGTTTCTCATGCAGGAATTCGCGAATCTTCAGATCTTCGTGCAGAAGATCCGCGTAGCCAGGAGACGGCGCAAACCAGCGCGAATCCCAAGTGCGGTTGACGCCGAGGCGCAGACCAATCGGATTAACCTTCTGGCCCATTAAGCGGCCTCCTCAACTTGTTTCACGATAATCGTGATTTCGGAAAACGGCTTGAATATGCGGCCCATGCGACCGCGGCCGCGCGGCGTCCAGCGCTTCAGCACCATATTCTTGCCGACATAGGCCTGATCAACGACGAGCGCGTCGATGTCGAGATCGTGGTTGTTTTCAGCGTTCGCGATGGCGCTCTCAAGCACGCGCTTCACTTCTTTCGAAATGCGCTTTTGCGAGAATTCGAGATCCGCGAGCGCGCGATCGACTTTCTTGCCGCGGATCAACTGCGCGACGAGATTGAGTTTCTGCGGCGAGGTCTTCAACAGCTTGCCCTTCGCCATAGCGGCGTTGTCGGCGATGCGACGGGGATTTTTCTTCTGCCCCATGATTTATTTCCTCTTCGCCTTCTTGTCGGCGCCGTGGCCATAGAATGTGCGCGTCGGTGAAAATTCGCCAAGCTTGTGGCCGACCATATCTTCCGTCACGTGGACCGGAATGAACTTCTGGCCGTTGTAGACGTTGAAAGTCAGCCCCACGAAATGTGGCATGATGGTCGAGCGGCGCGACCAGGTCTTGATACCGCCCTTGTGGCCGCCGGCCTGCATTTCGTCGGCCTTCTTCAGAACGAAGCGGTCGACGAACGGGCCTTTCCAGACTGAACGTGGCATAAGTTTGCTCCTGGCCCCTTAGCTCGATTTCTTGCGCGCATGGCGCGACCGCAGAATGAGTTTCTGCGTGCTCTTGTTCTTCCGCGTCTTGCGGCCCTTGGTCGGCTTGCCCCACGGCGTCACCGGGTGACGGCCGCCTGATGTGCGGCCCTCGCCGCCGCCATGCGGGTGATCGACCGGGTTCATCGCAACGCCCCTGACAGAAGGACGGCGGCCTTTGTGGCGCTGACGGCCGGCCTTGCCGATCGTTTCATTGGAGTGATCGGCGTTCGAGACCGCGCCGATCGTCGCCATGCACTCGGCCGGCGCCAAACGAACTTCGCCCGACTGCAACCGGAGCAGCGCCATGGCGCCGTCGCGGCCAACGAGTTGCGCATAATTGCCGGCTGAGCGCGCCACCTGGCCGCCCTTGCCGGGCTTCAATTCGACATTGTGAATGATTGTTCCAACAGGGATCGAGCGAAGCGGCATTGAATTGCCAGGCTTCACATCAACTTTTTCGCCCGAAATGATCTTGTCGCCAACTTTAAGGCGCTGCGGCGCGATGATATAAGCGAGATCGCCGTCGAGGTATTTGATCAGCGCAATGAACGCCGTCCGGTTCGGATCATATTCAATCCGCTCGACCTTTGCTTCGATGTCGAATTTCCGGCGCTTGAAATCGATGACGCGATAAAGCTTTTTGGCGCCGCCGCCGCGGCGGCGCATGGTAATACGGCCATGATTGTTGCGGCCGCCAGCAGAGCTGAGACCTTCCGTCAGCGTCTTTTCCGGACGCCCCTTCCAGAGCTCGCTCCTGTCGATCAACACCAGCTGGCGTTGCGACGGCGTCGTCGGATTGAATTTTCTAAGCGCCATGGTCGTTCAACCTGTTCCCTGTCCGAGCCTTAAATCCGGCCCGTTACGTCGATCGAATGCCCGTCTTCGAGCGTCACAATCGCTTTCTTCACCGTCGACCGCGTAAACGGACGGCCACGGAAAAGTTTCTTTTTACCTTTGTTGCGGAGCGTGTTCACGGCCTTGACCTTCACCTTGAACAACGCCTCGACCGCCTCAGCGATCTCGGGCTTGGTCGCTTCGAGCGGAACCCGGAAGACAACCTGATTGTGCTCCGAGGCGAGCGTCGACTTTTCCGTGATTACCGGGGAAATCAAGGTGTCGTAGTGACGTTCCGCGCCGCCAGTTTTGGCAGCTGCCTTTTTTACCGGCTTCTTCATTTGAGCCTCGCTTCAAGGCTGGCGACCGCCGCCTTCGTCAGCACCAGCTTTTCGCGACGGAGAATGTCGTACACATTCGCTCCAATCGCGGGCAGCACGTCGATATTCGGAATATTGCGCGCTGCAACGCCAAAGTTCTCGTTCACTTCAGCGTCAACAAAGAGCGTGTTCGAAAACCCGAGCTTGGCAAACCGCTCAACCAGCGTCTTCGTCTTCGCGGCATCAAGCGCCAGTTCGTCGACGATGATCAGTTCATTCGCCGCCTGCTTTGCCGACAGCGCGTGTTTCAGCGCAAGTCTGCGCACTTTCTTTTGAAGGCCAATCGCGTGGCTGCGCGGGCGCGGACCGTGGGCCGTACCGCCGCCGCGGAACTGCGGGGCTGCTTTGTTGCCGTGACGGGCGCCGCCGGTGCCTTTTTGCTTGTACATCTTTTTCGAAGTCATGCGGACTTCGTTGCGGGGCTTGGACTTGTGCGTGCCGGCCTGGCGCTTGGCCAGCTGATAGACAACCATGCGGTGCAGGATGTCCTTGCGGGGTTCAAGCCCGAAAACATCGTCGGCAAGATCGATCGATCCGCCTTTGCCCTTATCAAAACTGACCACGTCGAGTTTCATTATTCAGCTCCCTTGCCCGCATCATCGGCAGCCACAGAGGCGGCGCCTTTAATGGCAGCAGGTTTCGGCAAATCTTTTGGTGCGTCGGTACGAACGGCGTCGCGAATTGTCACCCACCCGCCTTTCGGGCCCGGAATGGCGCCCTTGAGCAGAATAAGTCCGCGCTCTTCATCGATGCGAACGACTTCGACATTCTGCGTCGTGCACTGAACATCGCCCATATGGCCGGCCATCTTCTTGCCCTTGAAGACGCGGCCCGGGTCTTGACGCTGACCGGTCGAACCATGCGAGCGGTGCGACACTGAAACGCCGTGCGTAGCGCGAAGACCGCCGAAATTATGGCGCTTCATGGCGCCGGCAAAGCCCTTGCCGATGGTCGTTCCGGTGACGTCAACCTTCTGGCCGACGAGGAAATGCGCCGCCGAAAGTTCTGCGCCAACACCGACAAGGTTGTCATCCGAAACGCGAAACTCAACGAGCTTTTGCTTGGGCTCGACATTGGCCTTGGCAAACTGGCCGCGGTCGGACTTGGCAAGACGCTTGACCTTGGCCGCGCCGGCGCCGAGTTGGACCGCCGTGTAGCCGTTCTTCTCCATTGTCCGCTGACCCGTAACCTGGCAGCCGTCGATCGACATCACCGTCACCGGGATGTGCTCGCCCTCGCCGCCATAAACGCGGGTCATGCCGACCTTGCGTGCGATCAATCCTGTGCGCATCATTCCTGCTCCCTTTAGGCGCCGAGCCGGATTTCAACGTCGACGCCGGCCGAGAGGTCGAGCTTCATCAGCGCGTCAACCGTCTGCGGCGTTGGGTCCACGATGTCGAGAACGCGCTTATGCGTGCGCATCTCGAACTGTTCGCGGCTTTTCTTGTCGATATGCGGAGACCGGTTGACGGTGAAACGCTCAATGCGCGTCGGCAGCGGGATAGGCCCGCGAACCTGCGCGCCGGTGCGCTTGGCCGTGTTGACGATCTCTTTCGTCGACGCGTCAAGCACCCGGTGATCAAAGGCTTTGAGCCTGATGCGGATATTCTGTTGCATGGGGTCGTGGCCTTCTGTGCTTCGCTTCTTCCGGTCTCTTCTTCCGACAAGAAACGCGGAGCCCAAGGGCTCCGCGCCTAATCATTACTTACTTCACGATTTTGGCGACGATACCCGCGCCAACCGTGCGGCCGCCTTCGCGAATAGCAAAGCGCAGCTTTTCTTCCATCGCGATTGGCACGATCAACTCAACGTTGATCTCAACATTATCGCCCGGCATGACCATCTCGACGCCTTCTTTCAGCGTCACGACGCCCGTCACATCGGTTGTCCGGAAGTAGAATTGCGGACGATAGTTGGTGAAGAACGGCGTGTGGCGACCGCCTTCTTCCTTCGTCAGAATATAGGCTTCTGCGACAAACTGGGTGTGCGGCGTAACTGTACCCGGCTTGCAGAGAACCTGGCCGCGCTCGACGCCCGTGCGCTCGATGCCGCGCAGCAGAACGCCGACATTGTCGCCAGCCTCCCCGCGATCAAGCAGCTTGCGGAACATTTCAACACCCGTGCAGGTCGTTTTCGAGGTGGCGCGAATACCGACAATTTCAAGTTCGTCGCCGACATTGACGACGCCGCGCTCGACCCGGCCGGTGACGACGGTGCCGCGGCCCGAAATCGAGAACACATCTTCGATCGGCAGGAGGAACGGCTGGTCGACCGGGCGCGCCGGTGTCGGGATATAGGTGTCGACAGCTTCGATCAACTTCCTGATCGATTCAGCGCCAATTTCCGATTCCTCACCCTCAAGCGCCTTAAGCGCCGAGCCTTTGATGATCGGAATATCGTCGCCCGGGAATTCGTATTTCGACAAGAGCTCGCGAATTTCCATCTCGACGAGATCGAGAAGTTCGGGGTCGTCGACCATGTCGACCTTGTTCATATAAACGACGATCGCCGGAACGCCGACCTGGCGGGCGAGCAGGATGTGCTCGCGCGTTTGCGGCATCGGGCCGTCATTGGCCGACACGACGAGGATCGCGCCGTCCATCTGCGCCGCGCCGGTGATCATGTTCTTGACGTAGTCAGCGTGGCCCGGGCAGTCGACGTGAGCGTAATGGCGGTTTTTCGATTCATACTCGACGTGCGCCGTGTTGATCGTGATCCCGCGCGCTTTTTCCTCCGGCGCGGCGTCGATCTGATCATACGCCCTGAACTCGCCGAAATATTTTGTAATGGCCGCCGTCAGGGTCGTTTTGCCGTGGTCAACGTGACCAATCGTGCCGACGTTCGCATGCGGCTTGTTGCGTTCGAACTTAGCTTTTCCCATTTTACCTTCTCCGTCTCCTGACGTCTTTCTGAACTTCGTTGCTAGGCTAGTGCGGTCTTATCCGGCCATTTTCGCCTGAACTTCTTCCTGCACGTTCTTCGGAACCTGTTCGTAGTGGTCGAATTGCATCGTGTAGTTCGCCCGCCCCTGAGTCTGTGAGCGAAGCGTGTTGACATAGCCGAACATGTTGGCGAGCGGCACCATCGCATGGACGACATTGGCATTGCCGCGCATTTCCTGATTCTGGATCTGGCCACGGCGGGAGTTGAGGTCGCCGATGACCGTACCGGTGTATTCCTCCGGCGCGACGACTTCGACCTTCATGATCGGCTCAAGAAGCGCCATGCCGAGATGGCTCTTGGCTTCGCGCATGGCTGCGCGGGCGGCGATTTCAAACGCCAGAACCGATGAGTCGACATCGTGGAAGGCGCCGTCGATCAGCTCGATCTTGAAATCGAGGATCGGGAAGCCGACCAGCATGCCGGCGTTGCGGATGGAATCGATACCTTTGATGACGCCTGGAATATATTCGCGCGGGATCGATCCGCCGACGATTTTCGAATCGAATTCGTAGCCTTTGCCCGGCTCTTGCGGGATGATGTTCATCTTCAGCCGCGCGAACTGGCCGGTGCCGCCAGTCTGTTTCTTGTGGGTGTAATCGATCGTGTAGGGCTTGGTGAAGCATTCGCGATAGGCGACCTGGGGGGCGCCGACATTAGCCTCGACTTTGAATTCGCGGCGCATGCGATCGACGAGAATGTCGAGGTGAAGTTCGCCCATGCCCTTGATAATCGTTTGTCCGGACTCTTCGTCAGTCGAAACGCGGAACGAAGGGTCCTCAGCGGCGAGACGCTGCAATGCGAGGCCCATTTTTTCCTGGTCGGCCTTGGTTTTCGGCTCAACCGCGAGTTCGATAACCGGCTCCGGGAATACCATCCGCTCAAGCACAACGGGTTTGGCCGGATCGCACAGAGTGTCGCCCGTGGTCGTGTCTTTAAGACCCACAACCGCAATGATGTCTCCCGCGAATGCTTCCTTGATGTCTTCGCGGCTGTTGGCGTGCATCTGGAGCATGCGGCCGATGCGCTCTTTCTTGCCCTTGACCGTATTGACGAGGCCAGTGCCAGCTTCGAGCTTGCCGGAATAGACGCGGCAAAAGGTCAACGATCCGACGAATGGGTCGTTCATGATCTTGAACGCAAGCATGGCGAGCGGCTCTTCGTCGGACGACTTGCGAACGAGCTCTTCTTCGGTATCTGGATGAATGCCTTTGATCGCCGCCACTTCGAGCGGGCTCGGCAGATAATCGACAACCGCGTCGAGAAGCGGTTGAACGCCCTTGTTTTTGAACGCAGAGCCGCAAAGAACCGGGTACCAGATGTTTCCGCCAACGGCCTTGCGGATAAGCCGCTTCAACGTCGCGACATCCGGCTCCTTGCCGTCGAGATATTCGGCCATGACGTCGTCGTCGAGTTCGACGCATGCTTCGACCATCGCGGCGCGGTATTCCTCGGCCTTCGCCTGAAGGTCATCCGGAATCGGCTCGTCATGGAAGCTGGCGCCAAGAGTTTCTTCTTCCCAGATGATCGACTTCATCTCGAGAAGATCAACAACGCCTTTGAACGTCGCCTCAATGCCAATCGGCAATTGCAACGGAACGGCTTTGACGCCTAGGCGCTGCTTGATCGAGTCGAGGCAGAAATAGAAATCCGCGCCGATCTTGTCCATTTTGTTCGCAAAGATGATGCGCGGCACATGATACTTGTCGCCCTGGCGCCAGACCGTCTCCGTCTGCGGCTCAACCCCCTGGTTGCCGTCGAGAAGGACAACGGCGCCGTCAAGAACACGCAATGAGCGCTCGACTTCAATGGTAAAATCGACGTGTCCAGGCGTGTCGATGATGTTGAGGCGCTTTTCGTTCCAGTAACAAGTCGTCGCAGCCGAGGTGATCGTGATCCCCCGCTCCTGCTCCTGCTCCATCCAGTCCATAGTCGCGGCGCCGTCGTGAACTTCGCCGATCTTGTGGCTCTTGCCGGTATAATAGAGGACGCGCTCGGTCGTCGTCGTCTTGCCCGCATCGATGTGGGCCATGATGCCGAAGTTCCGATAGTCTTTAAGATCGTGCGTGCGGGCCATGGGGCTCGTTCCTCAATACTCTGACAGCGCTACCAGCGGTAATGCGAGAAGGCGCGGTTGGCTTCCGCCATCCGGTGGGTGTCCTCGCGCTTTTTCACCGCGGAACCGCGGTTTTGCGCTGCATCCATAATTTCGTTCGACAGGCGGTCGACCATCGTCGTTTCATTGCGCGAGCGCGCCGCCGTAATGATCCAGCGCATCGCCAGCGCGACACGGCGCTCCGGACGGACTTCGACCGGCACCTGATAGGTGGCGCCGCCGACGCGGCGTGAGCGGACTTCGATCGACGGCATGACGTTGTCGAGCGCTTCCTTGAACGCATCGACTGGCGGACGGCGAAGCTTGCCTTCGATACGCTCCAGCGCGCCGTACACGATTTTCTCGGCGGCGGATTTCTTTCCGTCATACATGACGTAGTTCATGAACTTCGAAACGGCGAGATCGCCGAATTTCGGATCCGGGTGATTTTCGCGTTTTTCTGCGCGGTGGCGACGTGACATGTTTGGCCTCGCTTATTTCGGACGCTTCGCGCCGTATTTCGAACGGCGCTGTCTGCGGTCCTTGACGCCCTGCGTATCGAGGACGCCGCGAATGATGTGGTAGCGAACGCCGGGAAGGTCTTTCACGCGGCCGCCGCGGATCAGCACAACCGAGTGCTCCTGAAGATTGTGGCCCTCGCCCGGAATGTAACCGATCACTTCAAAACCGTTGGTGAGGCGGATTTTCGCGACCTTGCGAAGCGCCGAGTTCGGTTTCTTCGGCGTCGTTGTGTAGACGCGCGTGCAAACGCCGCGTTTTTGCGGGTTCGACTGCATCGCAGGAACCTTGTTGATCTTCCGGCGCGGGCTCCGCGGCTTGCGGATCAGCTGTTGGATCGTCGGCATGCGCACTCCAGAAAGTCGGGTCCCAAAACCAGGGAAATTTCCGCGGCGGGAACCCGTTTGCAGCGTTTATTGAGCGCCGGATGCGAACCAAACCGCAAACGACGCAAATGAGCGGCCCCCACCCGGTGGGACACCGCCCAAAAATCAGGACTCTTTTCGGCTAAACTGACCGCGTTTCAGATGACTGACTGCCGGCCTTTCAGCGGGGCTCTTCCTATAGTCGCGAATCGGGTGGGTCAATACCGGCGCGCGCGAAATGGTTGATTTTTTTAAGCTTCGGCAAAGCCCGACGGTGGCGTGGCCGCAAAGGCGGAAAATGCCCGAAAAACGGGTTTATCCGGCATCTTTCGACTATTTCAGGAAGCGCAATTCGCGCGCAGCGAGGCGCCGGCGCGCTATGGTTCTTAATGGCGCTACCGGAATTAGCCGTGTCGCGAGATCGAAAACGGTCAGCGGGACGCCATTTCGCTTCAAGGAAAAGCGCATCCGGCCGAGACGATTCGCCTGTTTGAGCAAAAAACGGCCGCTCGCGCCTGGAATTACCGGGGGCAGTCCTGACAGCTGATAGCCGCATTGGGCCAGCATCGCGCCGACTTTGCCTTCGACCAGCGAGACTTCCCGGTCGGAAAGGTCCCTTCGCCACCGTTCGACAAGTTCCGGGTTGGGCCGGCTGTAGCTCGTGTGGCGCGGATAGTCGAGCATCAGCGGGTCGAAGGCGACGCCCAGAAACGCGCAAAGCCGCGATAACTCCGCCTCCGGCGCGCGGATCAGGTCTTCGTTTTTCAGCGTGTGAATGCGCGCGGAATCAACTTTGGCGGCAAGGACGGCAAAATCGCACTCCGAGGCGATCCAGTGATCAACACCATGATAGACGTTTCCCGCCCAGCCCATCCCGATCGAGGATTTGGCGACGTCGCGTGGATCGCGCAAAAGATGCACGTAGCGCGCATTGGGGAAGATCGCCGGGATGCGATCGAAATGCCGATGGATATTGATCGACAGCCGTTTGCCGGATGTTACGAGCTGAGAAACGAAGTCGCGAACCTGATCTTCGTAATCAAGGTCCTCGCGAAATTTCAGCCTTCGGCTTAGAAAGACCCGGTTAAACGAGAGCTCGTGGGCATATGCCGCCATGTCCCGGCGGCCCGCCGCTATCGGTGGCGGCTCGAACAGGAAATCCATCTCGCCGGGATTGGCGAGCAACGGGTGGTCGTTGATCATCAGACGCAGCAGGGTCGTTCCCGAACGCAGCGCGCCGCATATAAAGACGAGATCGTCACCCGCCATCGGGATGGAAATATCAGGGATGGAAATATCAGCCATTGCCTGTCCGGGTCCGGAAGTCTGATTTCATCAACTCAGCTATCGGATGATTTGCCTGGGCGTAAAAGAAAACGGCGGCCGCTTGGCCGCCGTTTTCGAGACCTCAATGCCGCTTTACTGGGCTGCAGTCGCTTCTTCTTCAGGCGCTGCGGCCGCTGTATCTTCGTCCGGTGCAGGCAAGGCTGGCGCCGCAGCCGCTTCTCGGCGGCGTTCACGTTCGTCGATCAGCACCTGGTCGCGGCGTTCAGCCTCGACCTGATGGCGGGACATCATGCCGCCGGTGCCGGCCGGGATGAGGCGGCCAACAATGACATTCTCTTTAAGGCCCTCAAGATGGTCGACCTTGCCGTTGACGGCGGCGTCGGTAAGGACGCGCGTCGTTTCCTGGAAGGACGCGGCAGAAATAAACGATCTTGTCTGCAGCGACGCCTTGGTGATGCCGAGCAGAACCGGCGCCCCTTTGGCGGGACGCTTGCCCTGCGCTTCGAGTTTGAGATTGGTTTCTTCAAACTCGATCTTGTCGACCTGCTCTTCCTTGAGGAACAGCGACTCGCCGGGATCGAAGACTTCGATCTTCTGCAGCATCTGCCGCACGATGACTTCGATGTGCTTGTCGTTGATGGGCACGCCCTGCAGACGATAGACTTCCTGAATTTCGTTGATGAGATAGTTCGCCAACGCTTCAATACCCATGATCTGCAGGATGTCGTGCGGCGCCGGGTTGCCGTCGATCAGGAACTCGCCCTTCCCGATGAAGTCGCCTTCCTGCACCGTAATGTGCTTGCCCTTCGGCACCAGATAGTCGATCGGCTCCAGGCTTTCGTCGGTCGGAATGATCCGGATACGGCGCTTGTTTTTGTAGTCGCGGCCGAATTCGACCTTGCCATCGACTTCCGCGATGATGGCGTGGTCTTTCGGCCGCCGGGCTTCGAAGAGTTCAGCGACGCGCGGCAGACCGCCAGTAATATCGCGGGTTTTGGCGCCTTCGGTCGGAATACGCGCGAGCGTGTCGCCAACCCGGATGGCGTCGCCATCTTCAACCGAAAGAATGGCGTCAACCGGAAGCTGGTACCGCGCTTCGCTGCCGGTTTCGAGTTTCAGCGGCTTGCCTTTTTCGTCAGTGATTACGATCGAGGGTTTCAACGCCGCAGCGCGCGGGTTGGCGCGCCAGTCCATGACAACGCGGCTCGCAATACCGGTCGCTTCGTCGGCGACGACCTGCATTGAATAGCCTTCCTGCAAATCTTCGAATTTCACCTTGCCGGCGAGGTCGGTGAGGATCGGCAGCGTATAGGGGTCCCAGTCGGCCATCCGCTGGCCGCGTGTCACCTTGGCGCCATCGTCGACGCGGAGCTTGGTGCCGTACGAGACTTTGTACGACGCATGTTCCTTGCCGTCGGCGTCATGGATTTTTACGAAGGTATTACGACCCATGACAATGAGGTCGCCGTCGGAATTTTTGACGACGTTACGATTTTCAAGAACGACTTTACCGTCATGGCTCGCCTCGATGAACGAGGTGTCGCCAACCTGGGCCGTACCGCCAATGTGGAACGTCCGCATGGTAAGCTGTGTGCCCGGCTCGCCGATCGACTGTGCGGCGATAACGCCGACTGCTTCACCGACATTGACGTGGCTGCCTCTGGCAAGGTCGCGTCCGTAGCACTTGCCGCAAATGCCGACTTTCGCGTCGCAGGTGAGAACTGAGCGGACCCGGACCTTGAGAACCCCCGATCCTTCGATCTCTTCCGCCTGTTCCTCGTTGATCTCGTCATTTCGGCGCGCAAGGATTTCGCCGGTTTTCGGATGGGCGATATCGACAAGCGACGTGCGTCCGAGAATACGCTGCGACAGCGGCACAACCGTTTCGCCGCCCTGAATAACGGCGTCAATGGTGATGCCGTTTTCGGTGCCGCAATCGAGTTCGCGAATGATGCAGTCCTGAGCGACGTCCACAAGGCGGCGCGTCAGATAGCCCGAGTTTGCCGTCTTCAACGCAGTATCTGCAAGACCTTTACGCGCCCCGTGGGTCGAGTTGAAGTATTCAAGAACTGTCAGGCCCTCCTTGAAGTTCGAGATAATCGGCGTTTCGATGATCTCGCCCGAGGGCTTGGCCATCAGGCCGCGCATGCCCGCGAGCTGTTTCATCTGGGCAGGTGAACCACGCGCGCCAGAGTGCGACATCATGTAGATGGAGTTTACTTCCATCTCGCGGCCGGTTTCCTTGTCGATACTCCGCGCCGAGATCTGTTTCATCATTTCGTCGGCGACCTTGTCAGTACATTTGGCCCAGGCGTCGACGACCTTGTTGTATTTTTCGCCACGGGTAATGAAGCCGTCCGCATATTGCTGCTCATAGTCACTGACGAGCGTGCGCGTTTCTTCAACGAGCTTTTGCTTAGCGGCCGGGATGACCATGTCGTCTTTGCCGAAGGAAATACCCGCCTTGCAGGCTTCCTTGAAACCAAGATCCATGATGCGGTCGGCAAAAATGACGGTCTTCTTCTGACCGCAATGACGGTAGACAATGTCAATGAGGCCCTGGATCGTCTTCTTGGTCAGAAGCTGATTGACCACCTGGAACGGCACATTGCCGTCCTTCGGCAGAACTTGCGCGACCATCATCCGGCCGGGAGTCGTTTCAACGATTTCGCGGATCGGCTTGCCGTCCTTGTCAACGGATTCCCAGCGCGCGCGGATCTTCGTGTGAAGCGTGACCGCACCCGCATGGAGCGCGTGTTCAATTTCAGACATCGAGCCAAAAACCATTCCTTCGCCCGGCTCGTTCGATTTCTCGATGGTGATGTAATAGAGGCCAAGAACGATGTCCTGCGACGGCACGATGATCGGCTTCCCGTTCGCCGGCGACAGGATGTTGTTGGTCGACATCATCAGGACGCGCGCTTCGAGTTGCGCTTCGAGCGCAAGCGGAACGTGTACGGCCATCTGATCGCCGTCGAAGTCGGCGTTGAACGCCGTACAGACGAGCGGGTGAAGTTGGATCGCTTTTCCTTCGATCAGTTTCGGCTCGAACGCCTGAATGCCGAGGCGGTGAAGCGTCGGGGCGCGGTTCAGGAGCACAGGGTGCTCGCGAATGACCTCGTCGAGAATATCCCAGACTTCAGGGCGTTCTTTTTCAACGAGCTTTTTAGCTTGCTTGACGGTCGCCGACAAACCCTTGGCGTCAAGTCGCGAATAAATAAATGGCTTGAAGAGTTCAAGCGCCATCTTTTTCGGCAGGCCACATTCGTGCAATTTCAATTCAGGGCCAACGACAATCACCGAACGGCCGGAATAGTCGACCCGCTTGCCGAGAAGGTTCTGACGGAAGCGACCCTGCTTGCCTTTCAGCATGTCGGACAGTGACTTCAAGGGGCGCTTGTTGGTGCCGGTGATGACGCGGCCGCGGCGGCCATTGTCAAACAGCGCATCGACCGATTCCTGCAGCATGCGCTTTTCGTTGCGGACGATGATGTCCGGCGCGCGCAGCTCGATGAGGCGCTTCAACCGGTTGTTGCGGTTGATAACGCGGCGATAAAGATCGTTCAGATCCGACGTCGCAAAACGGCCGCCGTCAAGCGGCACCAGCGGACGCAGTTCCGGCGGAATGACCGGAACGATCGTCATCACCATCCACTCCGGACGGTTTCCGGATTCGATGAAGGCGTTGATCAGTTTCAGACGCTTGGCGAGTTTTTTCGGCTTCAGTTCCGTCGTCGATTCGGCAATTTCAACGCGCAGATTGTCAGCGATTGTTTCAAGATCGAGCGAGACGAGGATCTCGCGGATCGCTACAGCGCCGATCCCGGCGGTGAATGAATCTTCGCCGTATTCTTCCTGCGCTTTCAGATAGTCGTCTTCGGTCAGCAGCTGATGCTTTTCAAGCGGCGTCAGGCCGGGCTCGATAACAATGAACTGTTCGAAATAGAGGACGCGTTCAACATCTTTCAAGGTCATGTCGAGCATCAGCGAAATGCGGCTCGGCAATGATTTCAGGAACCAGATATGGGCGACAGGCGCCGCCAGTTCGATATGGCCCATGCGGTCGCGGCGAACCTTCGTAAGCGTGACTTCGACACCGCATTTTTCGCAGGTGATGCCTTTGTACTTCATGCGCTTGTACTTACCGCAAAGGCACTCGTAGTCCTTTACGGGGCCGAAGATCCGCGCGCAGAATAGGCCGTCGCGTTCCGGCTTGAACGTCCGTTAGTTGATCGTTTCCGGCTTTTTGATTTCGCCGTAAGACCAGGAGAGAATCTTCTCCGGGCTCGCGATCGAAATACGGATCTGATTGAACGTCGCCTGCGGAGCGGCAGGGTTGAAGATGTTCATCATTTCCTGGGACATGGAGACCTCTTGTCAGTTGGCGGTTCAAACCGCCGGCGATTTTTCAGTTCAGTCGAATGAGCGGAGCGCCGTTGTGCGGCGCTCCGGCGCCCGTGGTGACTAATTGTTTTGAAGTTCGACGTTCAATCCGAGCGACCGCATTTCCTTGACGAGCACGTTGAAGCTTTCCGGAATGCCCGCTTCGAAATTGTCGTCGCCTCTGACGATCGCTTCGTAGACTTTGGTTCTGCCAGCGACGTCGTCCGATTTGACGGTGAGCATTTCCTGAAGCGTATAGGCAGCGCCATAGGCTTCGAGCGCCCAGACTTCCATTTCGCCAAAGCGCTGGCCGCCGAACTGCGCCTTGCCGCCCAAAGGCTGCTGGGTGACGAGGCTGTACGGGCCGATCGAACGTGCGTGGATCTTGTCGTCGACAAGGTGGTGCAATTTCAGCAGGTACTTGTAGCCGACGGTGACCTTGCGCTTGAATTGCTCGCCGGTGCGGCCGTCATAAAGAACAACCTGCCCCGACGTTTCCAACCCCGCCGCTTTCAACATCTTGACGATGTCCGGTTCCCGCACGCCATCAAAAACAGGCGTTGATATCGGGACGCCCCTGATGAGGTTGCCGGTAAGCTCGCGCAGTTCCTCGTTCGAGCGCGGCAGCATCTGGTCTTCGCCGTAGATTTCCTTGATCTTCGCCGAAACGTCGTCGCGCGTCGCGCGGCCGGCGTCCCAGAGTTCGAGAACATCGCCGATCTGCTTGCCAAGGCCGCGGCACGCCCAACCAAGGTGGGTTTCGAGAATCTGCCCCACATTCATCCGCGACGGAACGCCGAGCGGATTGAGAACGATATCGACTGCGGTTCCGTCTTCGAGGAACGGCATGTCTTCGATCGGGGCGATCTTCGAGATAACACCCTTGTTGCCGTGACGGCCGGCCATCTTGTCGCCCGGCTGCAGCTTGCGCTTCACCGCAACGAAGACCTTGACGGTTTTCATGACGCCCGGCGGCAGTTCGTCGCCACGCTTCAGCTTGTCAACCTTGTCGTCGAAACGCGCTTCAAGGCGCGAGCGGCTTTCGTCATATTGCTTCTTCAGCGCTTCGACCTCGGTTGTCGCGGCTTCGTCCGAAAGGCCGATCTTCCACCACTGGCCTTTTGACAGATCGTCGAGACCGGACTCGGTGATTTTGCCTTTATCCAAGCCCTTCGGCCCGGCGACGGCGTCCTTGCCGACGAGGAGCGTTCTCAAGCGGCCGAAAATGTTGCGTTCGAGGATTGCGAGTTCGTCGTCGCGGTCTTTGGCGAGACGTTCAATTTCCTCGCGCTCGATCGCAACTGCACGTTCGTCCTTGTCGACGCCGTGACGGTTGAAAACGCGGACTTCAACGACCGTGCCGGATGCTCCCGGCGGCAGCTTCAGCGACGTATCGCGAACGTCGGACGCTTTCTCGCCGAAGATGGCGCGCAGGAGTTTTTCTTCCGGCGTCATCGGGCTTTCGCCCTTCGGCGTGATCTTGCCGACCAGGATATCGCCGGGGTTCACTTCAGCGCCAATGGCGACGATCCCGGCTTCGTCGAGGTTTCTCAGCGCTTCTTCCGAAACGTTCGGGATATCGCGCGTGATCTCTTCCGGCCCGAGTTTGGTGTCGCGCGCCATGACTTCGAATTCCTCAATGTGGATCGAGGTGAAGACGTCATCGCGCACAATGCGCTCGGAGATGAGGATCGAATCCTCGAAGTTATAGCCATTCCACGGCATGAACGCGACCAGCACATTCTTGCCGAGCGCCAGCTCGCCAAGGTCCGTAGACGGGCCATCGCCGACGATGTCGCCGGCGCGCACAAGATCGCCGATTTTCACCAAAGGACGCTGATTGATACAGGTCGACTGGTTCGAGCGCTGGAATTTCCGGAGGTTGAAGATGTCAACGCCCGGCTTGGTCGGATCGGTTTCCTCCGTGGCGCGAATAACGATACGCTGCGCATCGACCTGTTCAACAATGCCATGACGCTTGGCGACAACAACAGCGCCAGAATCGCGCGCGACGATTGCTTCCATGCCGGTTCCGACAAACGGGGCTTCCGCCTGCAAAAGCGGCACTGCCTGACGCTGCATGTTTGAGCCCATCAGCGCGCGGTTGGCGTCGTCGTTTTCAAGGAACGGGATCAGCGCCGCGGCGACCGAAACCAGCTGCTTTGGCGAGACGTCGATATATTTGACTTCATCCCGCGGCACGAGCGTCGCCTCGCCGCCAACGCGGCAGTTGACGAATTCATTGGTGAGCTTGCTGTTCTTGTCGATTTCAGCGTTCGCCTGCGCGACCGCGTAGCGCTGTTCTTCCATCGCCGAGAGATAGACGACCTCGTCGGTGACGCGGCCGTCAACGACCTTGCGATAGGGGCTCTCGATGAACCCGTATTTGTTGACCTGGGCATGTGTCGCGAGCGAGTTGATGAGGCCGATATTCGGACCTTCCGGCGTCTCGATCGGGCAGATGCGGCCGTAATGGGTCGGGTGAACGTCGCGGACTTCAAAGCCGGCGCGTTCGCGCGTCAGGCCGCCCGGCCCGAGCGCCGACAGACGGCGCTTGTGGGTGATTTCAGAGAGCGGGTTGGTCTGGTCCATGAACTGCGACAGCTGCGACGAGCCGAAGAATTCACGCACCGCCGCCGCCACCGGCTTGGCGTTGATGAGATCATGCGGCATCAGCGTCTCGAGTTCCGCTGACGACATGCGTTCCTTGATCGCGCGCTCCATTCTGAGGAGGCCAATCCGGTACTGGTTTTCCATCAACTCGCCGACCGACCGCACGCGGCGATTGCCGAGATTGTCGATATCGTCGATGTCGCCACGCCCGTCGCGCAGGTTGGTCAACGTTTTCAGGACTTCAAGAATGTCTTCCTTGCGCAGGGTGCGCATGGTGTCGTCAGTCTCGAATTCGAGGCGGATGTTCATCTTCACGCGGCCAACCGCGGAAAGATCATAGCGCTCGGGATCGAAGAACAGGCCGTAGAAAAGCGTCTCCGCCGTTTCAAGCGTTGGCGGCTCGCCCGGGCGCATGACGCGGTAGATGTCAATGAGCGCCATTTCACGATTGGAGTTCTTGTCGGCCGCAAGCGTGTTGCGCATGTAGCCGCCGATGACGAGGTGGTCGACGTCAATCGTATCAAACTGGTTGATGCCGATTTCTTCGAGCATCGTCAGCGTCTTTTCGGTAATTTCGTCGCCGGCTTCCGCGAAAATCTCGCCATTTTCGAAATTGACGAGGTCGGAGGCGAAGTACCGGCCAATCATTTCCTCGTCGGAGAGAAGAAGCTGCTTCAGGCCGTCATCGGCGAGGTCGCGGGCGGCCTTCGCCGACAGCTTTTTGCCGGCTTCGGCGACGACCTTGCCAGTCTTGGCGTCAATGAGATCACGATCGAGCTTGACGCCTTTGGCGCGGTCAGCGCGGTAAGGCATCGTCCAGCCGGTTTTCGTCCGCGTGTGGGCGACGCGGTCGTAGAACGCGTCGAGGATTTCCTCCTGCTCCATGCCAAGCGCATAGAGAAGCGTCGTCGCCGGCAGTTTGCGGCGCCGGTCGATGCGGACGTTGACGATGTCCTTGGCGTCGAATTCAAAATCCAGCCACGAGCCGCGATAGGGGATGATACGGGCGGCGAACAATAGCTTGCCGGATGAGTGCGTCTTGCCGCGGTCATGGTCAAAGAAGACGCCAGGCGACCGGTGCATCTGCGAGACAATGACCCGCTCGGTTCCGTTGATGATGAAGGTGCCGTTGTCGGTCATGAGCGGGATATCGCCCATGTAGACTTCCTGCTCCTTGACGTCGCGGATCGATTTCGCGCCAGTCTCTTCGTCAACCTCAAAAACCGCAAGACGCAGCGTCACCTTGAGCGGCGCGGCATAAGTCATGTCGCGCTGCTGGCATTCTTCAACGTCGTATTTCGGCTCTTCGAATTCATAGGAGACGAATTCAAGAACCGCCGTTTCGGTGAAATCCATAATCGGGAATACCGACTGGAAGACCGCCTCCAGACCCGCCGTCAGCCGGTCCGCCGGCTTGATCCGCCGTTGCAGGAACTGCTCGTAGCTGTCCTTTTGAACCTGGATGAGGTTCGGCATCGGAGCCGCGTCGCCAATACGGCCGAAGCTTTTGCGAATGCGTTTTTTTTCAACGAAGGATTGCGCCATCTTTTTCCTCGCACGGGGCAGCTTGTCGCGCGCACTCGTCGACCGGTCGCTTCACCCGGTGTGAATGCGCGAAAACACCCCTCACGGGCGCTGGGTTGCGCCCGGGGGCTTTCAAGCAGTTAAATTGTCAGTTCTCGATTTTTTGAAGCACGTCGCCGCATCGCCTGGCGCCGCCGTCGAGATCCCACAGGGAGCCCCGCCGACAACGATCGTCGTTAATAGGCGCGCCGTTCCGCCGCCGCAACCCCCGAAATCGAGATTTGTCAAGAAAATTCTGACAAGAATTCGAGAGGACGGCAGTCTTCCGGCAAGCCCGCTCACCGCCCCGATCGGGCGGATCGGAGCCACCCGCTCCGTCCGCCCCCATCTCGGCGTAAAACCGGCGAAACCGGTCCTATTTGAGCTCGACTTTGGCGCCGGCCGCTTCGAGCTTCTTCTTGAGCTCTTCGGCTTCCGCTTTGCCAACGGCTTCCTTGACCGTCTTGCCGCCAGCCTCGACGAGGTCTTTGGCTTCCTTGAGGCCAAGGCCGGTGATCGCGCGGACTTCCTTGATCACTTCGATCTTTTTCGCGCCGGCTTCGACGAGAACGACGTTGAATTCCGTCTTCTCTTCGACCGCCGCGGCAGCCGCACCCGGCATCGCCGCCATCACAGCGCCCGCCGCCGGCTCAATGCCGTATTTGTCCTTCAGGATAGTCTTCAGTTCAGCCGCCTGCAGGAGGGTCAGGCCGACGAGTTCTTCAGCAAGTTTGTTAAGGTCAGTCATTTTCAGGTTCCTCGGTTAATCAGTTGAATTTCCGGCAATTGATCCAGCAGCTTACGCCGCCTCTCTCGTTTCAAGGGTCTCGACGATGCCCGCGATCTGCGCGCCTGGCGCCGTGATTGCGCCGATGAGGTTCGCGCCCGGCGACATGATCGTCTGAACGATCTGGCCGAGGAGTTCCTCGCGGGACGGCATTGATGCGAGGGCTTTGACGCCCGCCGCAGTCATCACTTCGTCGCCCATCGCGCCGCCAAGAATGACGAGCCTGTCGTTTTTCTTGGTGTAGGCGTCGATGATTTTCGCCGCAGCAACCGGGTCTTCTGAAAACGCGATTGCCGTCGGCCCCTTGAAAAGATCGGAGATCTTCTTGGCCGGCTTTCCGGAAATGGCGATCTGGGCGAGCTTGTTCTTGATAACCTTCATGCCGGCGCCCGCTTTGGTGAGTTCACCGCGCAGTTCCGTCATTTGGGCGACCGTGAGGCCGCCATTGGCGACCACGACAACGGCGTTCTGGTCGAACACCTTGCCGATCCACTCGATCTGATCCGCCTTCTGGGTTCTGTCCATTGGACTTTATCCCTTCCTTGGCCAGTTCGTTTTCGGGCACCACGCCCGAAACCGTCGTCTTCCAGCTTTGATGCTCGGAACCATGATGGCCCCGCGCATCTGCGCTGGAGCCTGCCCCAGAAGGTCAACGGGATCGTTCCGGAGGAACCGGGTGATCCTTTGGCTTTCCGTCTATGCGGGGCAATTAAGCCCCCACAATACTTTTTTGGGGACGCCCGCAGTCTTGGACAGGGTGCGGGGACCGGCGGAACCGGCCTCGCGAAGGGGCGGTTCATACAGGGATGAATCAGGAATGCAAGGGGGCGGTACTGGCGGCGGTTGATGTTTTCCTGCGAGGGACGAGGCTTTTTTGTGCCAGCCGCTGCGCTAACGGCTCCCCCTGAAGAGGACAGTCGTGGTTCGGACTGCTGTGCATGCCCCTCTTGCGTGTGCTTGCGTCCGGCTTCTGCGGATAATCTCTCCGGCTGTTCGCGCTTCAGCTGTCCAGAATTCTTGCGGGGTTCAGAGGGTTTATCCGCATCAGGCGGACTTTAACAATGGCGCGAGCCCTCGAAAGTCCCGCGCAATCATTTCTCACTTGTCAACGAGCCGGAACGCACCGCAGCGCTGTTCGATCGTCTGACAGTCGACATGGCGTTTTCCGCAGCGCTTTCCAGCAGCGATTTGCGTGTATTTGCGCGCCGCATTTCGCCTGACCGGCTAACGCGTCGCCTGCTCTGCTCTGGTACCGACAGATAAGCGCGGTCTCCAGACGGCTACTCAGCGGCGTTGTTGAGAAAGACATCGCCGTCCTTCATCACAAAAGAGACGTGTTCCAGCCGCGTTATGTCCGCCAGTGGATCTCCCTCAATCGCAATGATGTCCGCAAGGAGACCCGGCGCCAGCCTGCCGCGATCGTCAACGCCCAGAAGATCAGTTGCATAAATCGTGGCGCCGCGAATGGCTTCGATCGGCGACTGGCCAAGAGAGACCCGCACCGCGAATTCCTTCGCGTTGTCGCCATGCGGATAGACGCCCGAATCTGTCCCGAAGGCGATCTTCAGCCCGCGCTGCAAGGCCAGCTTGAAACTTTCATCGGCGAGCGGTGCGACTTCCAGCTGCTTCTTCCTAATCGCCGGCGGCAGAGAATCCATGTCGATGGCACTGGAAAGATAGAGCGTTGGCACGACGTAGACGCCGTGCTTCTTGATCGCCCTGGCTGCTTCCTCTGTCATCACCGAATTGTGCTCGATAGAATCGATCCCGGACTCGGCGGAGGCGATGATCCCTTCGGTCCCATGCGCGTGCGCCGCGACTTTTACGCCATGCCGATGCGCCTCGTCGGTGACTGCCTTGATTTCAGCCCGGCTCATCTGCTGCGCGCCAACCGGCCCTTCGAACGAAAGAACGCCTGCGGTCGCGCAAATCTTGATGACCTTTGCGCCATGCTTGATCTGGTAGCGGACGGCTTTGACGAATTCGTCCGCGCCATCGGCAACGCCGGTCTCGGGCGAGCCTTCGCGAATACCAGGGGCAAAACCGGTCAAATCGCAATGGCCGCCGGTGATGCTGAGCGCCCAGCCGGAGGCAATCATCCGCGGCCCGTCAACCGTGTGGCTGTCGATTGCACGCGCGAGCGCGAGATCGGCGTGATCGATCGCATAAAGATCGCGCACCGTCGTGAAACCGGCTGCCAGCGTCTTGCGCGCATTCTTGGCGCCCCGCAGGGCGAAATCTCCTTGCGTCCAGCGCACCGGCTCCGTCTCCCAACCCGGCACAACCTCATAGGTGAGGTGCGTGTGAGTATCGATCAATCCGGGCAGCAACGTCTTGTCGCCAAGGTCAATGATCTTCGCGCCATCGAGCTGTTGCGGCGCTGGATTGATCGCGGCGATCCGTTGTCCTTCAACGAGAATTACCGCGGGCGTGACAAGGGCGCCGGTTTCGACATTCAGGAAACGCGCGGCCCTCAGCGCCACGCGGTCGTTCGCCCATGCTGGTTGGATTGGCGCGGCCGACGATAAAAACAGGCCAATAATAAGCAGTAATCGTGCTGACATCAAATCTCCCCTTGCCACATTTGGGCGACGCTACCCGACCTCGGCGCGAGTGTCTTTACAACCGGGAGACGACATTGCAGCGGCCGACACGTGAACAAAAAAAGGCGGCGCTTTCGCACCGCCTTATTGTTTTTTGAGCGCGGATTACGAGCCCGCCGTCATGTCGATCTTGACGCCTGGCCCCATGGTCGATGAAACCGCGACCCTCTGCACGTAGGTTCCTTTTGCGCCAGCTGGCTTTGCTTTTACCACCGCGTCGATTAACGCCTTGATGTTCTCGGCGATCTGCGCATCGGAAAAGCTCGCTTTGCCGACGCCAGCGTGGATGAGGTTTCCGACTTTCGAAATTCGGAACTCGACCGAGCCGCCCTTGGCGTCCTTGACCGCTTGCGCGACGTTCGGGGTCACCGTGCCGACTTTCGGGTTCGGCATGAGGTTGCGCGGACCAAGGACTTTGCCGAGGCGTCCGACCAGGCCCATCATGTCTGGCGTGGCGATGACGCGGTCGAAATCCATGAATCCGCCCTGGATTTTCTCGACCAGGTCGGCATCGCCGACAATATCGGCGCCGGCGTTGCGCGCTTCTTCAGCCTTCGCGTCTTTGGCGAAGACCGCAACGCGGACAGTTTTACCCGTGCCGTGCGGCAGCGAGACGACGCCGCGGACCATCTGGTCGGCATGGCGCGCGTCGACGCCGAGATTCATCGCAACTTCGACGGTTTCGTCGAATTTTGCGGTCGCGTTCGCCTTGATGATTTTTGCCGCTTCAACAATCGAATAGCTCTTGTTGACGTCGACATTGGCTCTGGCGGCTTTGATCCGTTTTCCCATTTTTGACATTGGACTAGCTCCTGACCTCAAGACCCATGGCGCGCGCTGATCCCATAATGATCTTTGTCGCCTGGTCGAGATTATCGGTGTTGAGGTCTTTCAGCTTGGCCTCGGCAATTTCTCGGCACTGCGCGATCGTCACCGATCCGGCGACCGTTCGGCCGGCGGTCGCGCCGCCCTTTTCGATTTTAGCCGCTTTTTTGAGGAAGTAAGCCGCTGGCGGCGTCTTCATCGCAAAGTTGAATGATTTGTCGGAGAAAATGGTGATGACGACCGGAATCGGCATCCCTTTTTCCATCGCTTGCGTCTGCGCGTTAAAAGACTTGCAGAATTCCATGATGTTGAGACCGCGCTGGCCAAGCGCGGGACCGATCGGCGGCGACGGATTGGCGGCGCCGGCCGGCACCTGAAGCTTCAGGTAGCCAGTGATTTTCTTCGCCATGTTGTCCTTCCAAGGTTGCGAAGGGTGCGCGGTGCGGTTTTGGCTGGACTTTGCCTGACCTCCCGAGCGGAGCGGGGCCGATAGCAGAGTGAGCGCCGCCGTGCAAGAAAGTTATTGCCCCCCTAATTACGGCCTCATAACAGCCGTCTGATTGACGGCAAAAAGTAAGTGGCGCAGCGTGCCGCCGCCGGTTGTTCCTGCCGGCTGCTCATTGGAGAGTAATCCATGCACATAAGCCTTACGACCTTAAGGCGGGCCCTTTTCGGCGCCGCCGCCGCCAGCCTTTGCCTGGCGCCTGTCGCCGCCGGGGCGAAGACGCCGCCGGGTCAGGCGAAAAAGCTCAACCCGACCGAAGTCGCACACGATACCTCGCAGCCGTTGAGCGTTCTCGTCGCTTCAGTGCCTCCGAGAAATTTTGACTCTTATAAGGACGCGGACGGGTTTTTCTCGTTCAGCAAGCCGTGGAAAAGCGCGGTCGAGGCGTCGATCGCCAACGCAACCGCAGGCGTCGGAGATGGCGGCAATGCCGTCGATGGCGCCCTTCAATTGGGCGCAACGACGATGTTCGGTTCGACCGGCGCCAATTTCGACGGCGCCAGCAACCAGGACAATTTCAACGTGTTCGGCGGGCGCGTGAACCCGCCCGACCCGGTGATGGCTGTCGGCCCGAACCATATCGTCGAGATGATCAATCTCGTCACCGCCGTCTATGACAAGAACGGCAACACGCTCGTTGCGCCATTCGATATCGGCGCCTTGTGGGCGGGTTTCCCGATTGACGACTGCACGGATGCGTCAGGCGACCCGATCGTCCTTTACGATCAGTTCATGGATCGTTGGGTGCTGTCGCAATTCACGACGCGCGCCCTCAGCAGCACGACCGAGCCGTTCTATAATTGCGTCGCGATTTCCGCGACGTCGGATCCGACCGGCGCCTATCACCGTTACGCGTTCACGACGGACAACTATTTCCCGGACTATCCGAAATACGGAAACTGGACTGACGCCTATGTCATCACGACCCGCGAATTCGGTCCGAATTTTGGGTACGGAATCGGCGTTTACGCGCTTGAAAAAAACAAGATGGTGAACGGCCAGCCAGCGCGCGTCATCGGTTTCAGGCTTGATGCGCAAAACGATGACGGAAGTGCAGGGCCCGTAGACCTCAGTCTCGTCGGCGATGGCCTCCTTCCAGCCTATATCGACGGCAAGCAGAAGCCAAAGGCCGGCGATAAAATCCCGATCGTCGGCACGCAGGACGACGGCGCCGACTACGGTGCGACCACGGACGCGCTGAATATCTGGGAACTGGCGGTCAAGTGGAACGCCAACGCGTCGGCGACGCTTGAATTCGCTACGCAGCTCGATGTCGCCGCGTTCGATTCCATCTTCCCCTGCGGGCCGACATCACGAGATTGTTTGCCGCAGCCGGGGATTGCGAATCCGGCTCAATTCCTCGACATCCTCTCCTACCGGCAGCGGCCGACATGGCGGCTCGCCTGTCCGTCGTCGAATAACTTGGGACGCTTGAGCGCGTTGGCTAACGGAGGCTCTGGCTCATCCTTTGTTTCATTTTAAGCAGCGGCTTTGGCGTGCTGCAAGCGCCTTCTTTCGAATGTCCTCCTTTTGATTTTTTCT
>JBGSVH010000168.1:0-9339 GCA_041753055.1 Parvularculaceae bacterium | reverse complement strand
GCGTTGGGTGCGCTCTGCAACAACGCCGCCGCCGAGTTGCGGCATGCGCGCCGCCGGCGTTCCCTGGCGCGCCGAATAGGGGAAGGCGTGAACGTAATTGACGCCCGCCTCGGCGATGAGGCCGAGGGTCTCTTCAAACATTGCGCCGGTTTCGGTTGGAAATCCCGCGATGAGGTCGGCGCCGAGCGCGATCGCCGGGCGCCGCGCGCGCAGCTCCCGGCTGAGGTCGATCGCATCTTCCCGACTGTGCCGCCGTTTCATGCGTTTCAGGATCATGTTCGATCCCGCCTGCAGCGACAGGTGAAGATAGGGCGCGACGCGGGTGTCGCCGGTGGCGCGTTCAAAGAGTTCCGGATCGATTTCGGCGCAGTCGACGGAAGAAAGGCGCAAGCGGAACAGGTCCGGGACCTGATCGAGAATGGCGCCGACGAGCCGTCCTAGACGCGGCGCGCCGTCAAGCTCGTGGCCCCATGACGTCATGTCGACGCCAGTCAAAACCACTTCGGCGTGGCCGGCGTTGACGAGGCGGCGAATGCTGGCGACGGCGTCGTCAATGGTCACCGATCGCGACGGGCCGCGCCCGAACGGGATGATGCAAAACGTGCAGCGGTGATCGCAGCCGTTCTGCACCTGGAGGAAGGCGCGTGCGCGGTCGCCATAACCGTCGATCAGATGCGCGGCGTTCTCGCGCACCGCCATGATGTCATTGACGGCGAACGACATCTGGCCGCCGCTCAACGCCGTCCATGCGGCGGCGCCCAGTTTCTCGGCATTGCCGATCACCGCATCAACCTCGGGCATGGCCGCGAAAGTTTCCGCATCGATCTGCGCCGCGCATCCGGTGACAATAACGCGCGCTGACGGATTGCGGCGGCGGGCGCGGCGGATCTGCTGGCGCGTCTGGCGAACCGCTTCATTGGTGACGGCGCAGCTGTTGATGACGATGGCGTCGGTCAGCCCGGCCCCGTCGGCGAGGCGCCGGATCGCCTCGCCTTCAGCGAGATTGAGCCGGCAGCCGAGCGAAATGACGCGGGTTTCATCGGCTGGCGCCGCGGCCGGCTGTTCAAGGAGGGCGGGGTCTGACATCGCCTGCGTTTTAACGGCGCACCGGCCATTGTCGAGCCGACTGGCTGGCGAGCCGTGGGAGTGAGGCCGCGGCTGGTCAGCTTTCCATGGCGAGAAGGATCGCAAAGCCGACCACGATAAACAGCGCAAAGGGGAAAAACGCCCCCAGCATCGGCGGCACTACCCCCAGTCTGCCAACGGCGAGCATGAGGTTTTCAACGACGAAATAGCCAAAGCCGAGCCCCGCGCCGGCGGTGGCGCGGATCAGCTGATTGCCCTGCCGGCTGACCCCGAAGCCGGCGATCGCGCCAAGCAGCGGCATCAGCAAGGTCGCCATCGGCTTGGAGAAGCGGCCGAGCAGCGAAGTCGTCGCCGGACGGATGTCGGCGCCGTCGCGCTTCAGCTGGCCGATCTGGCGGATGATGGTCGGAATGCTCGACCGGTCCGGATTGAGCGTCAGCGCAAAAAGCAGTTCGGGATTAAGCGAGGTCGACCAGATCCGCGATTTTTCTTCTTCGGCGGATGAAGTCGCCGTTTGCGCTTCGCGCAAGCCAAAAAGCCGCCACACGCCATTCTCATAAAGAGCGGATTTTGCTTCCGTTACGGACTTTGCAAGGGCGCTGGCGTCAAGGTCGTAGATGACGACGTCGGTCAGCCTGACGCCGGATTTTGTTCGCGCCGCGCTCGCCGCGCTGACAATTTCGCCTTCATAGCTGATGCGAATATTGGTGCGCGTCGCCGCGTCCTCTTTGAGGCCGACAGCGAAGTCATTGGCTTCCCAGAAGGCGAGGCGCTCCGCACTGCTGACAACGACCAGCTCATTGAAAGCAAAATGCGCGACCGCAATTCCAAAACACGCAACCCCGATCGGCGCCAGCACGCGGTGAACCGACATCCCCGCCGCCCGCATGATCACGACCTCGCTCGACAGGTTGAGGCCCGACAAGGTGACGACGATCGCAAGCAGCGCCGCGAAAGGCGTGAACTGGCTGACAATCTGCGGCGCCATCAGCCGGATATAGTCGTAGATCGACTGCGACGTGGCGCCGTCGGCAGCCATGATCGCCTCCGAGCGGTTGAGGAGATCGAGCGCCTGCAGGACGATGACGAAAAACGCCAGAAGGCCGAAAAAGCGCGTCAGGAACAAGCGCCCGACATATCTGAGAAAGACGCTGTCGAAGTTGTTCATTGAGCCGCGCCGCGGCGCAGGCCGTCCCCGTCCGCGGCAACGCCGCCATCAACGTCGATCGCGCCCGGAAGCCGCACCGTTTCCTGCTCGCGGCTCGCCTGCGCCCTGGCGTTTCGCGCCTGATCGACGGACCCGCGATAGAGCCAGACGCTGAGCGCGATGAACAGCGCAAACAGCCCCCACATCGATACATAGGGTGACAACTGACCGAGCGATGCGGTGACAAGGCCCCACTCTTCCAGCATTTCATGGTAGATGATGAGAATGGCGACGCCGATCACCGGCTTCAGGTTCGACGCCTGCCTGCGCCCGGTGACGCCCATGGCCACGGCCAGAATTGGCAAGGCCAAGAAGGTCAGCGGATGCAGGATGGTCCAGTGAAATTGCGCGCGATAGGGCTTCCAGAGCGGCGACGATTTTGCTCCCGGCGTTTTCAGCAGCCGGATGATTTCGGCAAAGGTCGCTTCATCCGCCTCGCCGCCGCGCGCCCTGAAGACAGCAATCGCCGGCAGGTCGATCTCAAGATCAAAGGAATCGAAATCAAGCGTTCTGAGCCGCTCGCCCTCTTTGTCGATAAAGAGCTGGCGGCCTTTTGAGAGGTTCAGCAGCAAGCGGGAAATTTCCGGCGTTGTCGAGATGCCGCCCTTCTCTGCGGTGATGACGGTGCGGCGGCCTCTTCCTTCCCGCATCTCAAGGAAGATGTCCTGCGCTTCCCGGGCGATGGGGTCGACCTTGCCGAGGCGGATGGTGACGTCATCGGTAATGTCGACGAATTCGCCCTGCGGGATCTTGATGCCAAAGGCGCCGCTGGTCACGTCAAACGAGATCTTGTCAAAGGTATAACGGGCGTAGGGCTTGATGTAGCCGACAAGAAAGAAATCGAAAATCGCCAGCACCAGCAAAAGGCCGAAAACCGGGCGCAACAGACGGTTGATCGAGGCGCCGCTTGAATTCATCGCATCAAGCTCGCTCGACATCGAGAGGTTCCGGAACGCCAGCAAGATACCGAGGAACGCCCCGAGCGGCAGCGCCAGGCTGAGGTAATGCGGCACCAGATTAGCCAGCAAGCGCCAGACAACATCGACCGGCCCCTGTTCGGCGAGAACAAAGTCGAACAGCCGCAGCATATGCTCGATCAGCAACAGCATCGCCGCAACCGCCAGCGACAGCGTTAACGGTGTTGCGACGGAGCGCAGAATGTAGCGGTCAAGAAGACCCATTGCGGAGGGCGCCCTCTCGGGCCTGATGAGGTGTCGGAACGGGGTCGAGGGCCGTCTGTAGCGAATTCCGCGCCATCAAGAAAGCGCAGTCGGCCTTTGCTCAGCCAGGCCGGGCGCCGGAGTCGTCAAAGCGCCTCCCGCGCCATCGGCGGATGCGGCCGGACTGAGCCGCGGCGGCCGCTGTTTGAGGGCGAGATGCGCTGTCGCCGTGAAAAGCGTGAGGTTCAGGATTTGCGACAGACCCGCCTCGGCGACCAGCATTCCGGCGATCCCGGCCTCGGTAACGTTGACGAGCGATGAAAATTGCAGGGCGGCCGTCAAAAAAACAATGTCGAGATTTGGCACAAACGGCATGCGGGTGAGGGCGAGTTGCAGGGCGATGAAAATAAACCATGAATCGATCGGCGCCGCCGGCAGGGCGGACCAGTAGAAGAGCGCCTGCAGCGTCAGCATCATCGCAACCCGCGCGGCGTTGATCGCAAAGAGCTTCGTCATCACTCCGCGCGGCAGGCCCATGATCTTGCGGCGGAAAACCGCGACCGCGACCGCAAGCCCGAGCGCTGTTGCGAAAGCGATGGCGAAGATCAGGCTGGCGCCGGGGAGGACATCGATATTGTCGGAGAGGCGCCCTGTCATGAAGAGCGCAAAAACCAGCAGAGCCGTCGCCGCATTCGAAACGAGCGCGGATATGAGATTGTTGTCCTTGACGCCGGTCAGGATCTCCCGGTCCGAGAGATCAAGCGCGCGCCGCGCCCACAGCGTGAAGAAAGCTTCGCCAGAGTAACCGATGACGGCGAAATTGTAGACGCGTTTTCGAATGAAAGCCGAAAAGTGCCGCCAGAGAGAGCGGCGCCACACAATCTCATAGGTCACGATCTCGGTCAGCGGCGGCGCGAAATACCGAACCAGGAAGATCAGGTAGAACAGAGGCGAAGTCGGCAGCGCATCGACGACGGCCGCCCAGCCGATCCCCGACAGGCGCCCAATCAGATAGGCGATGATGCCAGCGAGTAACGCATATTGGAGGACCGACAACATCCGCTGCGCCGCTGGCGCCTTCGCAAAATCGCGCGTCCGGCCAATCGCCTTTGTCAGATGCGCGCGGATGCTCATCGTCCCCGCCCTGAAGTCTGGCTCTTCCACGCCTTCCCGACGGAACGATTCGCCTGACGCTGCATAGCCGAGACCAATCTTCGCTAAAAACCCTAGAGCAAGTTTCGCACGCGCTGGCGCGCGAAGTTTGCTCAAATTATTCAGCTTAGGGCGTTTTCTGCGATCAACCGGATCCCACTTGATCGGAAAACGCCCTAGGCGCCGGCTCAAGCGGCGCGACGCAACGATTTGGCGCTCGCAAGCAACGCATAGTGTTTGAACAGCAGGTCGAAATGCTGATCGGGCGTGTTGACGCGATGAGCGCCGGCGCGCGCCGCCAACGACAATTCGGTGCGGTCTCGCGCAATGACCCGGCGCATCGCGGCGGCAAGCGCCGCCGCGTCGCCGAAATCATAGGTTTCGCCAAAGGTCGAATGCGAAAGGTCCGCAGCGGCGCCGATATTTGGCGTGACGATCGGCAGACCGGAAGCCAGAGCCTCGGCGATGACAAGGCCAAAGGTCTCCGCGGCGCCGCCGTGGATCAATGCGTCAGCGCTCGCCAGTTTGCGCGCGAGGGATCGGCGATCGGTTTCGGGACCGGCGATGAAAACCCCGGGCATACGCGTCGCGTGCTTGTTGATGGTGCGCCACATTGGCCCGTCACCAATGACGAAAAGACCAGCCGGCGCCGTCGCCGAATAGCGCTGGTAGGCTTCAATCGCCATTGGCAGGCGCTTTTCCGGGTGATAGCGGCCGACCGAAATGAACAGCGCGGCGGCAGGATTGCTGATGCCGCAGGCGGCCAGCATCTCGCGCCGAATGCCTTCATCGCGAAACTCATGGGAAAAAGCCGACTTGTCGACGCCGAGCGGCGCGACAAACGGGTCGTCGATCCCGAATCTCTGAAGACGGCGCGCGAAGTGATCGCTCGGCGCGACAGTTGCGTCGAAGTGGCGCGCCAGATGTCGCAGATAAGACCAGAACCAGAAGCACAGTTTATCGATGGTCTTGATATCGATCGCCGGGCTGAACAGCGATTGCGGGTAAACGGCGACGGGATCTTGATGAAGGAACAGCGCCCGTGCGGCAGGCCCCCGCCATTGGGCCGCCATCCAGCCGCCGCGCCAGGGCGACGAGCCTTCGATCAGATGCGGCGAGACTTCGTCGAGGATCGCGTGCACCGGCCGCATATCGGCAAAGAGATGGTAGCGATGATCAAGGGGCAGAACGGGCGACCTGACCCAATAGATCTCGCCGCCAAGACGCTTTTCGCGGCGGTCGGCCGGGCCGGGCGCGATGATGATTGTCCTGATTCCTGCTTTCGAAGAGGCTTCAAGTTTCTGGTGGGCGTATGTCCTGACGCCGCCGCCGAAGTCGCTGAAGAATTCCGAAATGTCGACAATACGCATGCGTTGCGCTCCACGGGAACCCGAAGCGGTTAACGCGGAATTGTGACAGTCTCTTCATCGGTTCCGGCGCGCTGCGATCACGCTTCGTGATCGCCTACGACATCTTGGTAGTCCGTGATCAGACGATCGAGGATGACGTCCCACTGGAACGAAGCGCTCTTGGCGCGCGCATTTGCGGCCAAGCGCATCCGATGCGCACTATCAGCTGCAAGCGATTGAATCGCATCAGCAAATCCGCGCGCGTCATTGGCGTCGGCGATCAGTTTGCCGGTGACGTCGTCATCGACCAGCGAACGGCTGCCGGACGCGGCGGCGCAAACGCACGGAAGCCCCGACGCCATCGCTTCAAGCGTCACATTGCCGAATGTCTCGGTGATGCTCGGATTGAAGAAAATGTCGGCGCTGGCGTAAGCGCGGGCGAGATTTTCGCCTTGCTGGTAGCCGATGAAATGATCGTCCGGCAGCAAGGCGTTGAACCGATCGCGCTCCGGGCCGTCGCCAACGATCAGTCCACGGATTTTCGTGTTTTCAGCGCGCGCCGCCTTCAGCGCCGCGGCAAAGATATCGATGCCTTTTTCGCGAACAATGCGCCCGACAAAGGCGACAAGGATATCGTCGTCGCTGACGCCAAGCGCCCGCCGCCATTGAAGATCGCGCCGCTCCGGATTGAACAGGCGATGATCGACGCCGCGCGCCCACAAACGGATATCGCGGCCAATCCGGTCTCTGGTCAGTTCGTCGACCATCGATTGCGACGGTGCGTAAACGCGTTCGCAGCGCCCGTAAAAATAGCGCAGGTAACTGGTGACGTGCTTTTCGAGCCAGGCCATGCCGTAATAGCGGGGATAGGTATCGAAGCGGGTATGGAAGGAGGCGACCGCCGGCAGGCCGCGCCGGCGCGCATAACTCAGCGCGGTAAAGCCGAGCCAGTCAGGCGCCGCCACATGCACGATCGTTGGCGCGAAGCGGTCGAGCCGCCGCTGCGCCGCCGCATCAAGGCGAAACCCGAAACGATATTCGCTGCGCGATCCGGGCAGCGCGACCGACGGCACGGAAATCAGCTCGCCCGCGTGCTCAAGCGCTGCTTCCTTTGAGGTCGGCGCGAAGACCAGCGCCTGATGGCCGCGCGCTTCAAGATGCGCAACCAGCTTGTTGAGCGCCCGCACCGGCCCATCCATCACGTAATTGTAGTTGCCGGAAAACAGCGCCACGCGCAGCGGCGCCGGAGAGGACGCAACAGCGGATCGGGCGATGGCGGCGGAAGTGATCATAAAGGCGCTCGACATAGCGCAAAAGCCGGCGCTGTTAAACCGCAGGCTGACCTCAGGCGTCGAGCTTTCCTTCCGCCCAGTCCCAGAACAGCGCTGAAATATCCGGTCCGCCAAAGCGCCGGACTTCCTGAACGCCGGTCGGCGAGGTGACATTGATCTCGGTCAGATAGTCGCCAATGACGTCGATGCCGACCAGAATAAGACCGCGTTCCGACAGCGAAGGGCCGATGCGGTCGCAGATTTCCTGATCGCGCGCCGTCATCAGGCTCGCCTCGGCCTTGCCGCCGACATGCAGGTTCGACCGCGTTTCGCCCTGCGCCGGCACGCGGTTGATGGCGCCGACCGCCTCGCCGTCGAGAAGGATAATGCGCTTGTCGCCCTTGCGGACTGCGGGCAGGTATTTCTGCGCGATCATCGGCTCCTTGAACGCCTGCATGAAGAGTTCGGTCAGGGCGTTGAAATTGGAATCATCCGTTGGCAGACGAAAGACGCCGGCGCCGCCATTGCCGTAAAGCGGTTTCAGGATGATGTCGCCATGCTCGTCGCGAAAGTCGCGGACGCGGGCAAGATCGCGGGTGATCAGCGTCGGCGGCGTCAGATCCGGAAATTCGGCGACAAAGAGTTTTTCCGGCGCATCGCGGATCGAGCGCGGATCATTGACGACGAGAACGCCGGGCTGAAGCCGTTCGAGCATGTGCGCCGCCGTTATATAGGCCATGTCAAATGGCGGGTCCTGGCGCACCAGCACAATGTCGACGCCGTGAAGATCGAGAGTTTCGTCCGGGCCGAGCGTTGCGTGCGCGCCCTGTTCGCGCTTCAGCGCCAGCGCCTTGCGCGCCCGCGCGGAAATCCGTCCGTCGCGCATGGCGAGATCGCCGGGCTGATAAATCCAGATCTCGTGGCCGCGACCATGCGCTTCAAGCGCCAGGTCGAACGTCGTGTCGGCGTTGACACTGACAGCGCTGATCGGGTCCATCTGGATGGCGATCTTCATGGGGCTCGTCCTTCAAACCTGCCCGAGCGGTTAGGACGGCGGCGCCTGCCAATCAAGCGGATTTGCCCCGGTCAACTGAAATTGAGCGGCAAAAGCCGTTACAACGGCTTGACGAGGACGTGGCTGACCACTTTCTCGACGCCGCCGATCGAGCGCGCTATGTCAAGCGCTGCGTTCAACTGCTCGTCGCTGCGGGTGACGCCGATCAGGTAAACGACGCCTTTCGACACCGACGCCTTGAGGCCGCCCGCCTTGACGTCGCCGTCGCCGATCAGCTTTGCGCGCAAGGTCGCGTCGATGCGCGAATCTGCAAAACCCTGGCCGAGCGAGGTGCCGTCGCCGACGATAACCTCGTCGATCACCTGGTCGACGCCGTCGGCCTTCCAGGCGTTCTCGATGAGTTTCTGGTGGCCCTGTTCGGACTTCATCGTGCCGGTCAGCATCAGCCGCCCTTCGAAGATGGTGATGTCGATGTCGCCATAATCATGGGTGCGGTCGGCGAAGAGAACGCCTTTCAGTTCCGCATTGGCGCCAATGTCGGTGAAACTTTCATCGAGATTGGAACTGGAAGCGCAACCGGCGAGCGTTGCAGCGCTGGCAAGGGCGATGGCGGCAAAGATCGGTTTCAGCATCGGAGGCGCTCCTCAAAATCACGCATTACTGGGCCATGACGCGACATGGCCGCGGGCTTTGGTCATGCCGTGCGCCGGGCCCGGAATTCAAGCGCGGCGCGGCCGCCGTATCACGCCTCGGCGCGCCAGGCGTCGGTGACAAGCTTGATGCGCAGCCCCGACACGGCGGCGATGTCATACCGCACCGCGAATTCGCCAAAATGAGGGCGGAGCGCCATGAAGCGCGCCGCCGCCGCTTCAAGCCGCCGGCGGTTTTTCGGCGTCACCGCAAGGATCGCCAGATCCTCGCTGTGGCGCAGCTTGACCTCGACAAAGGCGATCAGCCTGCCGCGCCGCACGATCAGATCAACTTCGCCGCCAGACGCGCGAAAGCGGCAGGCGAGAATTTGATAGCCGCGCAGCAGATAGGCGATCCTGACCAGAAATTCCGCGCGCCGCCCGGCCCGCTCAGCGTCCTGGCGGCGATC
>JBGSVH010000167.1:0-1556 GCA_041753055.1 Parvularculaceae bacterium | reverse complement strand
GGCGCGGTTCGCCGCGGCGCCGAGCGCGGCGTTGTCACTGCGGCATTCGAGCCAGATGGCGGTCACCCAGTCTGGCGCGCGCTTGACGAAAACGGGATCGCGTCGGAAGACGATCAGGTCATTTTGCGTCGCGTGCAGGGCGCTGACGGTAAAAGCCGCGCCTTTGTCAATGACCAGCCGGTTTCAATCGGCTTGCTGCGGACGGTTGGCGAATTGCTGATCGAAATTCACGGCCAGCATGACGGCATAAGTTTCCTGTCGGCCGCGACGCATAAAACGCTCCTCGACGAATTTGGCGGAACGACGAAAGCAGCGGCGGCGACCGTCGGCGCCTGGGCCGCATGGCGTGATGCTGAGGAGCTGCTGGACGAGCGCCGGCGCGTTCGCGATCAGGCGGCACGAGAGGCCGATTATCTGCGGCATGTCGTCTCGGAGCTGTCGGATCTTGATCCGCAAGCGGATGAGGAAACGCAGCTTGCCGCAAGCCGCGCCGAGATGATGGCCGCGCAAAAAGTGACGGATGATCTCGCCGCTGCGTCCGCCGCCATGTCGGATGACGGCCTTGAGGGCAAGCTTTCAGCGGCAGTTCACCGCCTGACGCGCGCTTCGTCGCATTTCAACCAGACACCTAATCCGCTCGATCACGCGATTGACCGGATTGATCGCGCCTTATCGGAACTGATCGAGGCGAGAGCGGCTGTTGATGAGGCCGTCGACCGTCTTGGTGTCGATGAAAGCGCTTTGGAAGAAACCGAAGAGCGCCTGTTTGCAATCCGCGCGGCAGCGCGCAAGCACGGCGTCACAGCGGACCGGTTGCCGGCGTTCTACCAAAAGGCGAGCGATGCGCTGGCGTCGCTTGACGAAAATGCGGCGCAATTCGACGCCCTCGAAAAAGCCGCCAGGACCGCTCGCGGAACCTATTTTATTCTGGCGCGCAAGCTCTCGGAGGCGCGGTGCAAGGCCGCCAAAAAACTCGACGCCGCCGTCAGCCGCGAACTGGCGCCGCTGAAACTCGGCAAAGCGATATTCTCAACCGCAATTACGGCGGATGAAGAAAATCCCGGGCCAACTGGAATCGATGCAGTGGAGTTCATGGTTGCAACCAATCCCGGGGCGCCGATGGGGCCATTGAAGACAATTGCGTCAGGCGGCGAATTGTCTCGCTTTGTCCTCGCGATGAAGGCGGCGTTGGCGGCAAAGGAAAATCGCACAGTCATCATCTTTGACGAGGTTGACGCCGGCGTTGGCGGCGCGGTTGCGGACGCTGTCGGCGAAAGACTGGCGCGGCTTGCGGTCGATGCGCAGGTTCTGGTGGTAACGCACAGTCCGCAAGTCGCGGCGCGCGCTAAAACGCACTGGCGTGTTGAGAAAAAGCAGGCAAAATCCGAAACGACGACAAGCGTTTCGGTGCTGGATGAAGACGACCGCATCGAGGAAATAGCGCGCATGCTGTCGGGCGCCGTTGTCACCGACGAGGCGCGCGCGGCGGCGCGGCGGTTGCTCGGCGCGCCATTGGGTGCGCCATCGTCCGAAAAACCGATAAGGCGCAAGCGCGC
>JBGSVH010000166.1:0-1569 GCA_041753055.1 Parvularculaceae bacterium | reverse complement strand
GCCACTGGCGGAATGAGCGGCTGAATAATGGCGACCGCCTGGCGCGCGCCGTTGAACAAGGAACGACTTTTGGGCGCCGACCTCGCCGATTTTGATATCCTGATTGAGGACGACCGCTGGCTTGACGCGCTTGCCGATAGTGCGGCGCTGGCGCTGGCGTGCCGCCGGGCGGCCTTGGCGTTCGAGCCTCGTCTCGCCGCCGGCGCGACCCTGCTTCTCGCTGATGATGCAACCCTTAAGGACCTCAATTTGCGCTTTCGCGGCAAGGACATGCCGACCAATGTTCTTTCCTTTCCGGCGTTTCCGGCTCTTCAGCCTGTTCAGGCTGGCGGCGATGCCGGTTTTGTCGGCGATATCGCCATCGCCTACGAGACGTGCGAGCGGGAGGCCGACGCGCTTTCGGTCGGCTTTCGCGATCATCTGGCGCACCTTATAGTACATGGTCTTCTTCACCTTGTCGGCTATGACCACGAGAAAGATGACGACGCAGATCAGATGGAACAGCTTGAAACGCGCATTCTTGCGGCGATTGGCGTTGCCGACCCTTATGCGCAAGCGCCGACGGATGACGCACGCGGCGATGATGGAGAGACTGGCTGAATGAGCGACGCGGACGACGGCGCGGCGGATGGCGAGCCGGATTCCGGCAGCTTTTTTGACAGGCTGAAGGGACTTTTCACGCGCGCTGACGCCGGCGGGTTCGCCGATGAGCTCGATGACGGGCAGCGCGAAGCGGCGATGCGCCTGCCGAGGGCGCGCCGCGAAATGATCGAGCGCGTCATCGCCTTTGATGAAAAGCGCGTCGCCGATGTGATGGCGCCCAGAGCCGACATCGTTGCCGTCGCCATGGATACGCCGCTCGACGATCTCATCAAGGCCTTCGCCGAGGCGGGTCATTCGCGATTGCCGGTTTATCGCGGCGATCTCGACGATCCGGTCGGCATGGTTCACATCAAGGATGTTGTGGCGCTGATCGCCGATCCGTCGGCCGTTGCTGCAGGCGGCGAGCCGGTGCTCAAGAAAATCCGCCGAACGGTGCTTTACGTTCCACGGTCGATGCTGGTTACCGATCTTTTGCTGCGCATGCAGGCGAGCCGCGTTCACATGGCGCTTGTCATTGACGAATTTGGCGGCACTGACGGGCTCTTGACGATTGAAGACCTCGTTGAGGAGATCGTCGGCGACATCAATGACGAGCATGATGACGACATCGCGCCAACGGTCGTCGCGCGTCAGGGCGGCGGCTGGGAAGCGGACGGGCGGGTTGAATTCGACGAATTCCATCAGGCGACCGGCATCACGCTGGAGGGCGACAATGAGGAAGTCGACACGCTCGGCGGTCTTGTTGTGGCGCTGGCCGGGCGCGTGCCGCAGCGAGGCGAGGTTTTGTCCCATCCTTCCGGATATGATTTCGAAATTGTCGAGGCTGACGCCCGCAAGGTTCGCAAGGTTCGCATTCGCCGCACGCCGGCGCCGTCTGAACCGCAGCTGAAGGCCGGCGAGTGACGGATTTCCTGCGGACGGCGCCGTCGGCAATCGCCGGCCTTCGCGGCTGGCGGCGCAACGCTT
>JBGSVH010000165.1:0-8532 GCA_041753055.1 Parvularculaceae bacterium | reverse complement strand
CGGCGCCATTCGCCTTTGGCGCCGGCGCGGCCTTGCCGATATCGCCGGCGCTTTCGCCATCGCCCAGCAGGATGGCAATGATCGCGTTGACCTTCACATTTTCGGTTCCGGCTGGAATGACAATTTTGCCGACGACGCCCTCATCGACCGCCTCGACCTCCATTGTCGCCTTGTCGGTTTCGATCTCGGCGATGACATCGCCGGAAGAGACCTTGTCGCCTTCCTTGACGTTCCATTTTGCGAGCGTGCCTTCTTCCATCGTCGGCGACAGAGCGGGCATCAGGATTGGCGTCGGCATGGTCGTCACTTTCTTCGGTCAGCGGGCGGCAGCTCAGACATAACCGCCTTTGCGGCAAGGTCCAGCCTTTCAAGCGTTCCCTCAATATCAGATATCGTCAGACGGGGGTTAATCGGGCAAATCCGGAGGGCGACGCGCCCTTTCAGTTCGGTCGTCGCCACCATGTCCTTGCCTTCGGCCTTCGACCGGGCGGCGATATCGCTATTCAGCCGGTCGCAATCCGCATCCGTCCATCCCTCCGGCGCAGCGCGGAAAGCAAGTATCCCCATGCTGGCCGGACTGATGACGCGCCACAACCGCTTGGCGCGAATAATCGCCTCGGCGGCGTCCGCCATTACAAAACCGATATCGATGGCCCGAGCGATTTCGCGGGCGCCGAATACCTGAAACGTCATCCACAGTTTCAGTGCGCGCAGGGACCGCGTCAGCTGGATACCGTGCTCGCCGAAATTGACGCCGCGGCCGATGTTTTTCGTATCGCGCAAATAGGAGGCGCTGACGTTGAACGCATCGTGCAGCGCCTTGCCGTCGCGCACCAGAACGCCGCCGATCTCAAACGGCTGGAACAACCATTTATGCGGATCGAACGACACCGAATCCGCCCGCTCAATATCGGCGAGCGCGGCGCGTCCGCGTTCCGAAAACGCCGCGCAGGCGCCATAGGCGCCGTCGACATGCATCCACATGCCTTCGCGGGCGCAAACGTCGGCGATCGGGCCCAAAGAATCAACCGCGCCGGTATTGGTCGTCCCCGCATTGGCGACAACGCAGAACGGCTTGAGGCTATTATCGCGGTCGATGGCGATCGCTTTCTCCAGCACATGAAGATCGAGGCGCAGATCGTCGTCAACGCCGATCTTGCAAAGCTGGTCGCTTGAGAATCCGAGAATGCGCAATCCCCTTTCTACGGACGAATGCGTTTCAGTCGAGGTATAAAGGCGCGCGCCGGTCATGTCGCCGGCAAGCCTTGAATGACGCGCCACCGCCAGCCCGATGACATTGGCAGCCGAGCCGCCGCTGGTGAAGAGCCCGCCAGAACTGTCCGGAAACCCGAGCGCATTGCGAACCCAGATTATCGTCGCGCGCTCCAGCTCGGCCCCGCCGGAAGCGCCGATCCAGGTGCCGTTGAAAATATTGAAACCCGCCGCCAGCGTATCGGCAAGAACGCCGACGAAATTCGACGGCCCCGGAATGAAGGAATAAAAGCGCGGATGATTGACCCGCAAATTATAGGGGAACAACTCCTTGTCGAGCTGCGCCAACACCGTCTCGAATGGCGCGCCATTTTCCGGTGGCGGCGCGTCGAACGGATTGGGCGGCGGACGCTCGCCATCGCCCCATGGCGACTGATCAGGAAGGCTCGTATAGTGCGCGACCAGGCGGTCGATGACCGCGTAACCGGCGCGGCGCATCTCCTCCGACGACAAAGTGAGCGGCGGCTTCGTCACGAATGCGGCCCGAAATAGGAGTTGGCGAGGTTGGCGTCCGTAAAGCGCGTCGGCGTCCATTTGGCGGCGCGGCGTTCAACGCGAGCGGCGACGTCTTCGGCGCCGTACTGCATCGGCGCTTCGTCAATACCGAGAAATTCGCGCATGCGCAGTCCTGCGACATTGATCGTCGAGCGAATATTGGCGCCGGCCCCGGTCGCCGCCGCGATGTAAACGCCGCACTGCCTACAAATTAGAAAATCGGCAGTGCGCAGTGCGAAGCGGTAACGATGAACGTCTTCGGCGTTCGCGGCGATGACAACTTCGCCGTCCGGATCGGATATGTTGATGGCGCCGACCCTTCTGCAGAAGTCGCACTGACAAGTGCGGACGCCTAGTTCGTATGGCGTTTTATTTGTGTCGAATGACGCTTTCAATTTCCCGCAATGGCAATGGCCGGAATAGAGCACGCGCTACTCCCTGTACATTACCTGCTTCACCGCAGCGACGATCTTGTCCGCATTCGGCAGGCTCAGCACCTCCAGATTCGCCGCATAGGGAAGCGGGACGTCTTCCTGGGTGACGCGGGTAGGTGGTGCGTCGAGATAATCAAACGCGTGCTGCGTCACCTGCCAGCCGATTTCGGCGCCGACGCCGCATGGGCCCCAACCTTCCTCGACGGTAACGACGCGATTGGTTTTTTTCACTGACTCTATAACAGTCGCCGTGTCCATCGGCCGAAGCGTGCGAAGGTCGATGACCTCTGCTGAAATCCCTTCCTCCGCCAGCTTCGCCGCCGCCTCAAGCGCGAATTTCACGCCGCGCGAATAGGAAACGATGGTGACGTCCGCTCCCTCGCGCGCGATTTTCGCCTTGCCGATCGGAATAATCCAGTCTTCGACGTCGGGGACGTCCATGGTGTCGCCATAGAGAAGTTCGTGCTCGAGAAAGACAACCGGATTGGGATTGCGGATTGCGGCCTTCAACAGGCCCTTGGCGTCCGCAGCCGTATAGGGCGAGATGACGATGAGGCCCGGAATGTTCGAATACCACGCGGCGTAGTCCTGCGAGTGTTGCGCGGCGACGCGCGACGCAGCGGCGTTCGGGCCGCGAAAGACAATCGGCGAGCCCATCTGGCCGCCAGACATGTAGCGTGTCTTCGCGGCTGAATTGATGATGTGGTCAATCGCCTGCATCGCGAAATTCCACGTCATGAATTCGACGATCGGTTTCAGCCCGGCGAACGCCGCGCCGACGCCGAGGCCGGCAAAGCCATATTCCGTGATCGGCGTATCGATAACGCGGTCCGGGCCGAACTCGTCAAGCAGCCCGCGCGAGACTTTGTAGGCGCCCTGATATTGCGCGACCTCCTCGCCCATCAGAAAGACATCCGGATCGCGGCGCATTTCTTCCGCCATCGCATCGCGCAGCGCGTCGCGGATCGTCGTCGGCACCATTTGAGCGCCGGCAGGGAGTTCGGGATCATTGGCGACTGCAACCGCAGTTGGCGGGCTTGCCGCTGGCGCTTCCGCTTTGGGCTCCGCCGATTTCGGCGCCCCGGCGGCGCCATTGGATTTCTTCGGCGCCGCATCGCCAGCGCTTTCGCCGTCATTGATGAGAATGGCGATTTCCGTGTTGACCTTAACATTCTCGGTGCCGGCCGGGATCAGGATTTTCCCGACGATCCCCTCATCGACGGCTTCGACTTCCATCGTCGCCTTGTCGGTCTCAATTTCGGCAATGACATCGCCGGAGGAGACCTTGTCGCCCTCCTTGATGTTCCATTTGGCGAGAGTTCCCTCTTCCATGGTCGGCGAAAGAGCAGGCATGAGAATTGGGGTCGGCATTGAAAATCCTCGCAAATTTTCGCCGCGCAGGGTCAGGCGCGGACGCGGCGCTACCTAGCCGCAATCAGCCCGATCGAACAAGGGCCGAGCCGCCCGGAGAGGTCGGAATTGAAACGGCCGCCGAGGCTATCCGAACAGCTTGCCCGCATCGCCCGGCCTGATGCGGATGAGACGCGAGGTTTTGACCGCTGCTTGACGGTGATGGACGACTGCCTGATAGCCGGGGTTTTTCACCATTTCGCCAAACGCCGCCGCGCTCGGGTACTGGGCGACAAACGCCATATCCCAACGCTCGTCCTCCGGCCCGATCAGCACCGCTTGCGGCTGTCCCGCCCAGACGATCTTGCCGCCGACACCCTTGAAAAATGGCTCGCTGCTCCGGCCGTATTCGGCATAGGCCTCAGTCCCGCTCATTTCCCTGCCGTCTTCATATTTTGCATTCTTCCGTAGACGGATGAGATTTAGCATCCAGATCGGACCATCATCCGCAAGATTCATGAAGGCGCCGAATTGCTGCTTTGACGGATCAATAAATTTTGTCATTCAGATATACCTTTCTTACCACCCGCACCATCGCGTAATTTTGGGAAGGCTTGCGGAATGAATAAAGCCGTGAAGGAATTGGAAAGATAGTACGCTTCCTCCATTTTCTCACAGGAAGTTCTATATCATCCCGTCCCTAACATTTGCGAGTTTTTGGCGGTAGGACATAACGCTCAACAGGGTTTCCAATCCCGCGATCATTTGACGCTAGAACTTTGAGAATTCGGTTCCACCGTCTTTTGGCAACAACACCGCCATCCCGTCTTCTGCGAGCCGAACCTTTGACACGCGAACGCCAGACACGCCGCGCATGAACAGCCGCTTGGCGATTGCATTGTCCGGCGCCGGGGTCAGGTGCGAAAGCAGCAGCCATTCAACGCCCGCCTCGTTGGCCGCGCGCGCCGCTTCTTCGGGACTTGTGTGATACGTCGGAATGTCGCCAAGAATCTTCGCCAATCGGGCGTTCCCGGCCTTGGCCGCAGCGGCCTGCATTTTCGCGACCATATGGTTCGCCTGGGCTTCATGAACGAGAAGGTCCGCTCCTTGCGCCGCCTCAATCAGTCCTGGCGTGAACGCGGTGTCGCCTGAAATAACGACGCTGCGTCCGTTGTAGTCAAAGCGGTACCCGACAGCCGGGATGACCGGATCGTGTCTTACTGGGAATGCCGTGACCCGAAGTCCATCCTGTTCAAAAACCACCGGAGAGGAAGCGCCGTCGAACGAGACCGCCGCGAGCCCTGCGCTGCGCGGTTCGGCGACAGCCTTGCCGTGATGGGCCGTACGGTATTCATGATCAAGGGCGTAGGCGGCGTTGAGGCCGTCAACGACGCGATTGACGCCGGTCGGGCCATAAACGCCAAGCGGCGCCGATCGGCCGGTCACCCATGACCCAAGATCCGCCTCGCCAATATCGCCAATGTGGTCCGAATGAAAATGCGTCAGGAAAATACCGGCGAGACGGTCGCCGGGGATTCCCGCCGCCTGGATGTTTTCCCAACTGCCGGTTCCTGCATCAACGAGGTAAAATCGGCCGCCAGCAAATATCGCGGTGCAGTTCTGCGCGCGTTTTTTCGACGGTAACGGCGAGCCAGTCCCGCAGAAGAAGACACCAATTCCGCCAACTTCCCACAGCGCCGCCGCACGCTGCGAGAAGCCCTTTTCAAGCGCCTTGTCAAAGAGCGCGTCCTGCACCGCGGGAATTCGAGCGGCGATCGCGACCGCGCCAAAAATGGCCGCAGCGCCTGCGGCGATCCAAATTAGTCCCGACTTCATGTGGTTCTCCGCCCGAGCCTTGGGGCCAGTATCGCCGATTTTCGATGTGCGTTTCAATTCCGATAAGCAGCGATAAAGACTAAATCGGCCGCTTATGGTAGTGACGCCGACAAGATCGCTCGGTGAGCCGATGCGGTCGTTTGGCGATTTGAAAGGTTTTTCGATGCGGAAAGTTTGGGCCGCCGGTGTTTTTCATGGTCTCGTCGGCGGCGTGCTTTTTTTCGCGACGCTCCATCCGCTGCGCGACGCCCTCGGCGCGCATGCCCTCGAACTCGCGAAAATCGGCGGCGTATGGCAGGCGATGCAAGGGCTTGCGCTGATGATTGTCGCCGCTGTGACGACGGCGCGTATCCCGGCGCTGCTAATCGCGATCGGAACGGCGGTTTCGTGCGCGATGCTTTATTTCATCATCTTTTCCGGAACCCGCCCGCCGTTCATTGTGCTTGTCCCTATTGGCGGCGCGATCGCCGCAGCCGGATGGGTTAGCCTTCTTTGGACGAAGCCGACGAACTTTCAGTAGAGTCAAATCCAGTGGCGCTTTCTTAGGGACCCGGCCTGCGGAAAGCGCATGGCTTCCCGCTCGGTAATGTCATCAAACACGCCCCGTTAAGCGCGAAGGGCGCCGATCAGTTCGTTGAGCGCAACTTCCAGCGCATCAAGCTCGCCGCGCAAGAAGTCAATCGCTTCTTGGGTCTCTGCTCGCTCTTCAGCGCTGACATCGGCCACCGCGAGGCCGCGTTCGGCCTTGTCAATTTCAACGCGCGCGTCGCCTAACGCTTCGTCAATCGCCGTAGATACGCCGGCGCGCGCCGAGGCGAAGGCTATCTTCAGGACAATCCGCGCGCCCGGGACGCCTTTTACTTCCTCGCGGGCTTCTTCAATATCGTTGATCGCGTCGGCAATATCGGCGCGTGCATCTGCGATGTCCGCCCGCAACTCTTCAATTCCGTCCCGATCGAGATCGATCAGTTGTTTCAGGAGATCGCCGTCCTTGCCAATGTTGATGACAATGTCGCGGCTGGAGGAGTTCCGCGCCATCGCTGGTGTCGCCAAGGTCATGCCGCAGGCGACGGCAGCGGCGATGGCGAGACGGGCAATTTGATCGATTTTGGTCGGGGCGGAAGATTGGGTCATCATTTTTCGTTTCCCTTTGGCTGTATTTCAAGGCTTGAAAGGCAATTGGCTGCGGATTTCGGGCGTATGAATTCGATACGGTCGGCCCGCAGGTCCAAATTGAAGCGTCCCGGCGAAAGCGGCAATGGGGACTGCGCCGAAGCGTTGGCGAAAGGCGGCGATGCGGTCAGACCATCATACTGTCAGACCAGGCGCGACCGTTCGACGCTCGCCTTGATAAAAGAAGCAAAGAGCGGATGCGGCTCAAAGGGGCGCGACTTCAGTTCCGGATGGTATTGCACCCCGACGAACCACGGATGGTCGGCGATTTCCATGATCTCCGGCAACGTTCCGTCAGGCGATGTTCCTGAGAACGTAACCCCGACTTTCGTCAATCGCTCCGACCAAGACATGTCAACTTCGTAACGATGACGATGGCGTTCAGAGATTTCCGAGGCGCCGTAAATCTCGGCGACGCGACTGCCGGGCTTCAAGCTCGCCGGATAGGCTCCAAGGCGCATGGTCCCGCCAAGATCGTCTTTGGAAGACCGGCGTTCGGTTTCATTGCCTTTGACCCACTCCGTCATCAATCCGACGATCGGCTTCCCGCCAGGACCGAATTCTGAGGACGTGGCGGTGGTCTCGCCTAACAATGATCGCGCCGCTTCGATCACCGCCATCTGCATTCCAAAACAAATGCCGAAATAGGGAATGCTTCGCTCTCGCGCAAACCGCGCCGCCTTGATCTTTCCCTCTGCGCCACGCTCGCCAAAGCCGCCGGGAACGAGAATTCCGTGAACGTCTTCAAGCTCCGAAATCGCCAATCCCTCTTCGTCGAAGACTCCCGCATCGATCCATTTTACGTCGACGCGTACATTATTCGCGATTCCCCCATGAATAATCGCTTCAATCAGTGATTTGTAGGCGTCTTTCAAAACCGTATATTTTCCGACGACGGCAATTCTGGTTTCGCCATCCGGCTTGGTGATCCTTTGAACGATTTCTGTCCAGCGCGAGAGGTCGAGAGGCGGCGGCTCTGTGATGCCGAATGCAGCAAGGACTTCATCATCGAATCGCTCATTGTGATAGGCGAGAGGCACTTCATAGATCGTCCGGCAATCAAGCGCCTGAACGACAGCTGACTGGCGCACGTTACAGAAAAGCGCAATCTTCTTCCGCTCCGCTTCCGGAATATCCCGGTCAGCGCGAACCAATAGTACGTTGGGCTGAATGCCAATCTCGCGGAGCTCCTTGACGGAGTGCTGGGTCGGCTTGGTCTTCAGCTCGCCTGCTGAAGGAATATACGGCATCAGCGTCAGGTGAACATAAACTGCGTCGCCGCGCGGCAGCTCATTTCCGAGCTGTCGGATCGCTTCGAAAAACGGCAAGCCCTCAATGTCCCCGACCGTGCCGCCAATCTCGCAGATAACGAAGTCGGCGTTGCCAGCGGGAGACGTGACGAACGATTTGATCGCGTCGGTTACATGCGGAATGACCTGAACTGTTGCGCCAAGATAGTCGCCCCGCCGCTCGCGCTCGATGATCGTCTGGTAGATCTTGCCCGTCGTGATGTTGTCAGCCTGTGACGCCGACACGCCGGTAAACCGTTCATAATGACCTAGATCGAGATCGGTCTCGGCCCCGTCGTCCGTTACAAACACCTCGCCATGCTGATACGGGCTCATCGTGCCCGGATCGACATTGAGATAGGGGTCGAGTTTCCTCAGGCGGACTTTATAGCCGCGCGCCTGCAGAAGGGCTCCAAGAGCCGCCGCTGCGACGCCTTTTCCGAGAGAGGAAACCACGCCGCCGGTTATGAAGATGTACCGCGCCATGGAAGGCCGTCTTAACGCCGTCAGCGGAAAGGGCAAACTGCTTTCTTCACCAGACCCAAATTGCCGCATTCGCCAAGGCGGGGCCAGGGACCTGCGCGCTGCCGTACTAGAGTTTTCGGGATCAGATCAGGGCTGCTGGGGCTCGGGGGCGGGCTGACCGCCAGCATCCGCCGGCGTCGTCTCTGTCGCGGGCGCAG
>JBGSVH010000164.1:0-5968 GCA_041753055.1 Parvularculaceae bacterium | reverse complement strand
AGCCGCTCTCGACCAATCGGCGTTAAACGGGCATTCTTGTGAATGTTCATTCGGGCTTGCCTCCAAGGATCGCTGAAGTCTGGTAACTCCAGTCTCCTCGGTCAGGCCCGAATGGACAACCTGTTGAAAGCCCACAGCTAGAGCGCCGGGCGAAAAAGTGGAATCCGGTTTTTCGCGGACCCGGCGCGACCGCTCACGACTCTGGATCATCGGGTGATCCGGATCCATCGCCCGATGATCTAGACGTCGACGGTGACGGTCACTTGCGCCTTGGTGATGTCGCCATTGCTGTCCTGCACGAAATAATAAAAGACATCGTCGCCCTTGAAGCTCGGATCGGCAAAATAAGTAACCGACCCGTCCTTGTTGTCGACAACATGGCCGTGCTGCGAGAGGATGCCATCGACATGGATGGCGTCGCCGTCCGGGTCGCGGTCGTTGGCGAGAAGATCGATCACGACGGAATGGCCCTGGGTTGTGTGCGCGACGTCGTCCTGGGCGACTGGCGCCAGGCTCTTCTGGTTGAGAACGCCGTGGTCGACGGGCGTGATGCGCGTGAAGCCGCCAGCGACCAGTTTGTAGCTCGTCGGGATTTCAACAAAGAGGCCGACCTTGATCACATCGCCTGTAGCGCGTTCGGAAACATAGTTTTCAATCAGCGCAACCCGGCGGCCGTCGGTTGTCGTCCAATAGCCGTTCTGTTCGATTGATCCACGCAGTTCCGTCGTGTTGATGTAATTCGGATCCCAGATATCGTATCCGGATTTGGCGCCGATCGAATCGGTCTTGACGCCGGAAATATTATATACGCCGTTGATTTGAGCGATATGCGTTTCGGCGAAACCTGAGTTGTAGAACAGGCGGCCGTTCGTCAGATCGGCGGCGGTCAGGAACATGTCGCCCGCCGTCCGGTTCGTAAACGCCTGCGTCGCGTGCTGAACATTGACGTCGATATAGACATAATCCCACTTGTCGAGCGTATCCATGAAGGCAAGCCCGGTGACGCCGTGCTTGGCCTGGCGGACGCCGGTGTAGAAGCCGTCGATATTGGCGTTGTTGACAACGACATCGAAGACATTGTTGGCGAGATCGAGACCTACTGTGTATTTCGTCGCGATGCCCGGGCTGTCGGATGCGACAACGTCAAGATTACGGAGCGTGTAATGCCCCGTATATTCAAGGTGAACGCCGGTCTTCACTTCCCAGGCGAGGAAGTTGTCGAGCATCGAGCGCAAATCATGGCTCTGGCGCGGATTGGCCTTGATAATTTCAAGCCCGGTTTCGGTTGCGATCGATTCGTTGTTGAGGAAGATCGAAATGTTCGGCGTATTCGACCGCACCTTGTCGAGATAGTTGAGGCTGTCGGACAGAGGCGAGGTGCTGGGGTCGATCGGAATATGAAAACTGTCGAGGCCGCGGTGGAAATAGGTGAAGCCTGCACCGCTCGGAACGCCCGCCGCGACGTTGTCGACCGCTTCAACGAGGCGCCCCTGAAACCAGAAACCGGTTCCGGTGCGCCCGAGGTCGAACGCATTGACGTCGGCGCCGTCCTTGGTGATGTGATTGACGCCGAGCGACTTGATCGAGATGTTGTGATCCCAGCGGCCGGTTTCGTTGCCGGTTTCAGCAACGAAGGCGGCGCCAAAGACACCATAGGCGGCGTTGTTTGACAGGATCGCATTGGAATCGTGCTGAACAAGTCCCCAGCCCGGCGATCCCCAGACGGCGTTGCCTTCCACAATTGCCGGATGGGCCTGATCGCCGACGCCGGTATGATGGAGATGCAGCGCATAGCGCGCCTTGATATTTGTGTCTGACGCCGTTGAGCTCAGCGTCGCCACATCGAACGACCGCTGCGATTTGTCGGTGCGGCCAAGTTCGTCGAATTCTGCATATTTGACGACGACATTATCGGACATGCCGAACATCACATGGCCGCGCTCATGCACATTGGTTGCAGCGCCGCCTTCGTTCTCAAAGGTGATATTGCGCGAATAATTGGCGACATAGGCTTTGAGATCTGTACGCGCGCCTTCGTGATCATAGGTCAATGCGCGGTCGAGCGTGATGACGTTGCCGCTGATCGACTTGATCACCAGCTCTTCGTCCTGCGTCTGCGCGGTGATCGGCGCATCCTTGGCGGTGCCTTGCGTTGAAACCAGATGCGTGCCGGTCAGCACCAGCTTGTCGCCGACCTGCCATCCGGTTGGCGGCGCTTCGAGGGTCAATGTTGTATCGCCGCGCATCGGATCGACGGCGACCTTGAGGAAGGTTTCCTTCTCGGCCCCGTGAATATCGACCGTTCCGTGCGAGATCAGCCCGCGCGAGAAAAGCATCGGATCCCATGCGACATTGATCGGGCCGTTATCGGCGAATGAAATGACGGTGTGAACGTTCGGGTCAACGGGGTTGGCTTCCGTCCCCATCCTCAGCGTTCCGGTTGTCGTCACCACGAAAGTGTCGACTTCCATGAAAGTATCTTTGTTGGTCGCAAAGTCGAGCTCGCCGTCGACACGGACGGTGAAGATCGACGCCTTGCTCTGACCGTCATAGTCGACGGTGATCCCTTGCGGGATGACGACTTTTGCGCCGTCGCCAGGAACTTGCCCGTTCGCCCAGGTATTCGGGTCGAACCATGATCCGTTGGTGACGGCGACATGCGTCGCCGCTGACACCTTGACGAGATTCATCACTGCGGCGTGCTCGGCCATCATCGCCGGGTCCATCGGCATCGACATGCCGCCGGATGAAGAACCTGTCGTCGTCGTGCCAGTGTGCGTGTGGCCGCCGCTGGTGGTTGCAGGGTCAGTGGTGGTGGTGGTCGTGCTCGTTGGCTCTGTGGTTCCGCCCGTGCTGGTGTGGTTATGCCCGCTGGCCGGCTCCGGTTCTGACGTTGTCGCCGGTTTTGTTCCGGTTCCGTCGTGATTGTGAACCGGCTCGCTTGCGGGGCCGTCAGCGCCACCTGCGGACGAAGCGGTGTCGCCTGCTGTTATGTGGCCGCCATGGCGCGCCGACCCGAAGCCGCGCGCGCCGGGTGACTGCATTAGATCGTTGGAATCGACCGCGTGGCGAAAGTGGTCCGCGCCCAGACCGCTGACGCCTGCGACGGCATAATGCACTGCATGGTTCGCTACCGCACCGATGTCGTGACCATTATGCGACCGGGCGCCGTTCTCGTCCGCACCGAAGACAGCATGCCCCGCGCAGATCCTGACGCGCCGTAGCCACGCGGCGTCGCCGGTTTTGTCGGCAAGATCTTCAACAGCGGCGGCCTCCTCGGCGAATTGCGCGCCGAGCAGCGCGGCGACGAGCGCGGTCCCCGCAACATCCGATCGGCTGGCCGCTTTCTTTGATCGCTTGCGGCGGGCGCTGATGACGGAAGGTCTTGCGGCCCTCGCCGCGACCAGCAGGTCCTGAAGCTCGACGGCGGAAAGAGATGAGGTGCGGGAGAAGCCTGATGCGTTAGACGACATAGATTTTACTCAACCTTTGCTGACACATTCACCGGCAAAGATTGAGGACGCCTCTTCCCCGTAGCGCACACGCTTTGCCGCAACGGTGACTTGATCACACGACTTCTAATTCGCCGCTGAAGCCGCGGGAAAAAGCCAATCGAATTGGTTAGCTAAATTTTAAAGCAGCGTTGCAACCGCGTAATATTGGCGTCGCGACGCGCGCGCATTTCGCCTTGTCTTGGTTAACGCGTGCGGCGAATTTAAGACACTGGTTTTTCGACTTTTCGCAGCACCTTGAAGACAGGACGCGACAGCACTGGCGGCAGGAATTCAGTGATCATCTCGTCGCGTTTTATCTTCCAGTCTACGGCGTCTTCCGTGCCCGGGCGCGCCTTGAACTGGGTGGTCTTTGACCGGGACGTCTGGTCCCATGTCGAGGTATAATAATAAAGCGCGATCGACCGCCGCGGCGCGCCCGAGGGATGATTAACGGGCGCCGGGTGACCGTGGTAACTTGTATCATTTGTGGAAAACACGACGCACCGTCCGAATTCGGGACTGATCGCCTCGACGCAACTTTCCATTTTTTCATCCCAGATTTCGAGACCGCCGCCATATTCAAGCTTCCAGTCCTTGTTGAGATAGATGAGCAAATTGAGCCGCCGCTCAAGGTGCATCGGCTTGTGCAGATTAAAGTCGGCGTGGACGTCGAGATGGCCGCCGGTTCTGGTTTCGTGAAAGCCGCCGCCAATGAAAAACGGATCGGGGATCAGCCCCTTGATGCCGGACAGGTTTTCAATGAACTGAATGAATGGCCGTGAATTCAGCGAATAAAAGAACGACCGCACTTCCGGCGTCAGGTAATCAGGATTGTAGCTGGTTTTGTAGCGTTCCTGATCGCGATTGAAGCTGCGGCTTTCAGGGTCCGGATTCGACGGAAACTGCTCAAGGCAAAGGTCAAGGACCGCCGGAGAAACAAAATCGTCAATGGCGATATGCGGAAACGGCTTTGCCGTCCGGTATTTCTCCTGCAGCTCCAGACCCTTGGTTTTCATGACGGCGGGGTCGAAGAGGCCATGCTTCAGATCGACGATTTCGAGATAGGACACGGCAGGAGGCTCCTTTACTCTTCAGCCCGCCGCGATCATAGCACGCGGGCGCGGCGCAGGAGATGCGTGCAATTGCGGCGCCCTATTTATATTCGAACAATGACGAACGCTTTCCAAATATCCGGCCGCGATAAAAACGCAGCGCGCCGGCCGCTTCCGCGAATTTACCAAGAACGCTTGCTAGCGCCCAGCCGGCGGCGCTGCGTCCGAGGCGGCGCCGCGCGATCAGATAAAGGCGGATGATTTGGGCCGGATAAAGCGCCAGCGCCCACAGGAACCAAGGGCTGGCGACCAAGGCGAGAACGATCGAGACAGGCGCAATCGCCGCCCACAGAAGCGCACGGCAAGTCTCGCTTCGCCAGATTTTCGCCGGCGAGGATTTGTGAAGGGTCGAGACTTCCGCAAAGGCGTGGCCGCTGCGCTTGGCGCGCGTCCACCATTGGCCAAAACGGGTGATCGCTGCGTCGTGGCCGGTCATTTCGGCGTCGAGGCGCCAGATTTTCCACCCGGCCGCGTGAAGCCGCAGGCAAAGCTCGGGCTCTTCGCCAGCGATAAGCGTCTCGTTGTAAAATCCAGCGTTGACCAGCGCGTCTGCGCGCATCAGCACATCGCCGCCGCAGGCGAGGGTCTCGCCGACCGGCGTCGCCCATTCGATGTCGCAAAGGCGATTGTAAAAGCTCGCCTCGGGGTCGAGCTCGCGCCGCCGCCCGCAGACCGCCGCAACCCCGGCATGGGCGCCGAGAAACGCGGTCGCCGCCTCAATCCATCCAGGCGCAAGGACGCAGTCGCCGTCGATAAACTGGATCAGCGCCGGATCTGACTGTTCGATGAGCCGACGCGCGCCCGCATTGCGCGCCCGCGCCGCGGTGAAGGGAATATTCATGTCGAGGCGGACGACTTCGGCGCCGAGCGCTTGCGCCTTCTCGACGCTTTGATCGGTCGAGCCTGAATCGACGTAGACGATCGGCCCCGACGCCGCGCGCGCCAGCGATTGAAGACAGGCGACGAGGCGCTCGCCTTCATTGCGGCCAATGGCGACAAAACCGACGCGGGCGTTCATCCATCGCCCCGGTCAGTGCGTGTCCAGCGTTCCGCCGAGCGCCGTCCTTCGGCGCCGTAAACGCGCGCCTTGCCGAGAAGATAAGGACCGATCGCCTTCAGCGTCTCCGGCGGCAACACCTCCCTGCCATAAGCGGCCCAGCCAAGGGCGACGGCGGCGGCGAACAGCAGCAACGCCCAGACAGCGATTTTCAGCGCTGACGCGGCCCCGGCAAGCGCGATGGCGGCGGACGCCAAGACCACGGCGATCAGCATCGCGGCAAAGACGGTCAGCGGCGGCACGGCGAGATCCAGGGCAAGCGCCAGCGCCTTGCCATCGCCTTTGAGACCACGGAGCAGGAGGCT
>JBGSVH010000163.1:0-19959 GCA_041753055.1 Parvularculaceae bacterium | reverse complement strand
GCGGAAGCGGAACGCTGCGGCCGGCTCGCGGCGGCGCAGGTCCTCAAGGGAAAAAGCGCGCGCGATTACGTCACGCCGACCTCCCTGCGGAACGCGGCGACCGCCGTCGTCGCCAGCGGCGGCTCGACCAATGCTGTGCTTCACCTCGCCGCGATTGCAGCGGAAGCGGGCGTTGCCTTTTCGATCGACCTCTTTGACGAGCTGTCGCGCAAGACGCCGGTGATCACCGACCTGAAACCGGGCGGCAAGTTCCTGGCGCGCGACTTGTACGCGGCCGGCGGCGTGCGCCTGTTCGGCGAGCGGCTGATGCAGGGCGGCGCGATTGAAGACGCACCGACCGTCAGCGGCCGCACGCTGTTTGAGGAATTTCGCGGCGCAAAGGAAACCCCCGGACAAAAAGTCATCGGTACGGTCGGGGCGCCGTTCAAGGCGACCGGCGGCTTGCGCATTCTTTATGGCGATGTCGCGCCGGACGGCGCTGTCCTCAAAACCGCCGGCTATGGCGACGGCGCCTTTGAAGGGCGCGCACGCGTTTTCGACTGCGAGGAAGACGCGTTTGCGGCGGTCTCGACCCGCGACATCAAGGAAGGCGATGTCGTCATCATCCGTTATGAAGGACCGAAGGGTGGGCCGGGCATGCGCGAAATGCTGGGCGTCACCGCGGCGCTCGCCGGACAAGGTCTCGCCGGCAAGGTCGCGCTGTTGACCGACGGCCGCTTTTCCGGCGCCTCGCACGGCTTCGTCATCGGCCACATTGCGCCGGAAGCGGCGAGCGGCGGTCCGATCGCCCTCCTTCGGGACGGCGACGTCATCCGCATCGACGCGGAGAACCGCCGCATCGACGCCGACATCGACTGGAACGCGCGCCGGGCCGCGTTCAAACCGCGTCCGCAGAAATTCATCGGCGGCGTCTTCGATAAATATGCCCGCCTCGTTTCCTCGGCGTCAAAAGGCGCCGTCACCATCCAGACGCCAAACAGCTGATTAACCGGAGAGAATAATGAGAGTTTACACCGAACAGGACGCCAACCCCGCCGCCGTCAAATCGGCCCCGGTCGCCGTCATCGGCTATGGCAGCCAGGGGCGAGCGCATGCGATCAATCTGAAAGCCTCCGGCTGCAACGTTGTTGTCGGTCTGCGCGAAGGAAGCGTCACCGCCAAAAAAGCGAAGGAAGACGGACTTGAAGTCGCTTCGGTCGCCAAGGCGGTCGCGGGCGCAAAACTTGTCGCCATCCTGACGCCCGATATGAGCCATGAGAAAATTTTCAACGATGAAGTCGCGCCAAACCTTCAGGCTGGCGCCGCGCTCCTCTTCGCGCATGGATTCACGGTGCTCTATGGCCGCGTCAAGGCGCCAAAGAATGTCGATGTGATCATGGTGGCGCCGAAAGGCCCTGGCGATCTCGTACGCCGCGAATATCAACGCGGTAGAGGCGTTCCGTGTCTCTTTGCCGTGCATCAGGACGCAACCGGAACCGCAAGAGAGCGCGCGCTCGCCTATGCAAGTCTTATCGGCGGCGCCGTCGCCGGCGCCATCGAAACGACCTTCCGCGAAGAAACCGAGACCGATCTTTTCGGCGAGCAGGCTGTGTTGTGCGGCGGCGCTTCCGAACTTGTCATCGCCGGTTATGAAACGCTGGTCGAAGCCGGCTACCAGCCGGAGATCGCCTATTATGAGTGCCTGCACGAGCTGAAACTCATCGTCGATCTGCTCTATGAAGGCGGCATCGCCAAGATGCACGACTTCATTTCAGAGACAGCGAAATATGGCGATCTCGTTTCCGGTCCGCGCGTCATCAACGCCGAAACGAAAAAGCGGATGGGCGAAGTTCTGAAGGACATTCAGTCGGGCAATTTTGCGCGCGACTGGATTTTGGAAAACCAGGCCGGCAAGCCGCGTTACCAGCAATTGCTTGAAGCCGATCTCAACCATCCGATTGAAAAGACCGGCAGGGAACTCCGTGCGCGGATGTCGTGGCTGAAGCCCGGCGCCAACACCAAAGACGATTGAGCGAGCCATGACCGCAAAAGTAAAAGACGCGCCGATGACGCCGCCGCCCGCAGCGAAGAAGACTGCGCGGCCGGTTTCGAAGTCTGGCGCAGACCTGCTGCTTGACGCGCTCGAAGAACAGGGCGTCGAGGTCATCTTCGGTTATCCGGGCGGCGCCGTGCTGCCGATTTACGACGCCTTGTTCAAACGCGAGTCAATCCGGCATGTGCTGGTCCGGCACGAACAGGGCGCCGTTCACGCGGCGGAAGGCTATGCGCGTTCGACGGGAAAGGTCGGTGTTGTTCTTGTAACCTCGGGTCCGGGCGCCACCAATGCGGTGACAGGCCTTGCCGACGCGCTGCTCGATTCGATCCCGCTGGTCTGCATCACCGGCCAGGTGGCGCGGGCGCTGATCGGGACCGACGCGTTTCAGGAATGCGACACCGTCGGCATCACAAGGTCATGCACGAAGTACAATTATCTCGTGCCGTCTGCGCACCGTCTGCCGACGATTGTCCATGAAGCGTTTCATATCGCGCGCCATGGCCGGCCAGGGCCGGTTGTTATTGATATTCCAAAGGATGTGCAGTTCGAAGAGGCGCTCTACACGGCGCGCGCGGATGCGCAAAAGCGCAATTGCATTGTGACGCCGCCGATCAGTGCGAACCAGATCGAACAGACCGTCGATCTGATGCGTCATGCGCGGCGGCCAGTGCTTTACACCGGCGGCGGCGTCATCAATTCAGGACGCGCAGCGAGCGATGCGCTGCGCCAGCTGGCAAGTCTGACCGGATTCCCGGTGACCTCGACCCTGATGGGACTTGGGGCGTTTCCCGCCTCCGATCCGAAATGGCTTGGCATGCTCGGCATGCATGGCAGTCTCGAAGCCAACAGCGTGATGCACGATTGCGACCTGATGATTGCGATCGGCGCGCGCTTTGATGACCGCATTACCGGGCGCCTTGACGCTTTTTCGCCGAATTCGCGCAAGGTCCATATCGACATCGATCCGTCCTCGATCAACAAGAATGTGCGCGTCGACTTCGGCATTGTCGGCAATGCGAGCGAGGTCATGGGCGCCCTGATTGCAGAGTGGCGCCGGCGCGATGCGCAAGAAGCGTTTGACCGCGCGCGTCTCGACGCATGGTGGGCGCAAATAGCGAAATGGCGGGCGCGCAAGTCGTTCAGTTTCGAGAATTCAGCTGCGAAAATAAAACCGCAATATGCGGTTGAACGCCTCTATGCGCTAACGCGCGGGCGCAATGTCTTTGTGACGACGGAAGTCGGTCAGCACCAGATGTGGGCGGCCCAATACTTCCATTTCGATGATCCCAATCGCTGGATGACATCGGGCGGGCTCGGGACCATGGGATATGGTCTGCCCGCCGCCATCGGCGTACAGGCGGCGCACCCTGACGCGCTGGTCATCGATATCGCAGGCGACGCCTCGGTGCAGATGACCATGCAGGAAATGTCGACCGCCGTGCAGCACGAATTGCCCGTCAAGATTTTCATCCTCAATAACGCCTATCTCGGCATGGTCCGCCAGTGGCAGGAATTGCTGCATGGCGGACGGTATTCGCACTCCTATTCGGAAAGCCTGCCGGATTTCGTCAAGCTGGCGGAAGCCTATGGCGCGGTCGGTCTGCGCGCCGAGACCCCGGACGAGCTTGATGCGAAAATCAATGAAATGATTTCAGTGAACCGGCCGGTGCTGTTCGATTGCGTTGTCACGCAGGAAGAAAACGTCTTCCCGATGATCCCGTCGGGCGCCGCGCATAACGAGATGCTGTTCGGCGGCCATCACGTCACCGGTGACGAAGTCAGCGCCGATGGAAAGGCGCTGGTCTGATGAGTGCAGGATCACAGTCGCAATCGGTCTATCCCGTCACCCGCGACGAGGGCGCGTCGTCGGAGGCTATTCTGGCGGTCATTGTCGATAACGAACCGGGCGTCCTTGCCCGTGTTGTCGGACTGATTTCGGCGCGCGGTTATAATATCGAAAGCCTGACCGTCGCTGAAACCGACGTTGAAAAACATACATCACGCATCACCATCGTGACGTCGGGAACGCCGGCGAAGATCGAACAGATCAAGGCGCAGCTCGGCCGCCTCGTGCCGGTGCGCCGGGTCATCGACGTCACGCGTGAGCTCGATGCGCTTGAGCGCGAACTGGCGCTGGTGAAAGTCATCAACAGCGGCGACCACCGGCTTGAATCGATGCGCCTCGCCGATATTTTCCGCGCCCGCGCGCTCGACACGACGCATACATCATTCGTATTCGAGATCACCGGCGCGCGTGAAAAAATCAACGCCTTTCTTGACCTGATGAAGCCGCTCGGCTTGTCCGAAGTGTCGCGGACGGGCGTTCTCTCGATCCGGCGCGGCGTGGAGAGTGACTGATGCGCCGATGCCTTGTCACGCTGCGACTTAGTCCCGCGTGAGGAGAAACCCTCACGCATATCGTCGCCATTCAACGAACAAAGGGACTAATCAACGTGACCAGCAAGTCAAACGACCATGTACGAATTTTTGACACGACATTGCGCGACGGCGAACAGGCGCCGGGCTTTTCCATGTCGACCGACGCGAAACTGGTTGTGGCGCGGGCGCTTGCGGCGCTCAATGTAGACATCATCGAAGCGGGCTTTGCGGCTGCATCTCCGGGTGACGCTGCGGCGGTAAGCGCCGTCGCTGATGAAATCGAAGGGCCAAGAATATGCAGCCTGGCGCGCGCCGGGATTGCCGACATTGAAGCGGCGGCGCGCGCCCTGGAGCCCGCGCGGAAAAAGCGCATCCACACCTTCATCGGCACCAGCCCGTTGCACCGCGACGCAAAGCTCAAAATGTCGAAATCCGCGATCATCGAACGCATCGGCGAGGTTGTAGCCTTCGCGCGGACATGCGTCGATGATGTCGAATTTTCACCGGAGGACGCTATCCGCACGGAACGCGACTATCTCGCCGAAGCGGTCGCGGCGGCGATCGACGCCGGCGCCACGACCATCAACATTCCGGACACGGTCGGCTATACGACGCCTGAAGAAATCACCGAGCTTTTCCGTTTCCTGACCGCGACGGCGCCGCCGCACATCATCTTTTCAACGCATTGCCATGACGACCTTGGGATGGCGGTCGCCAACAGCCTGGCGGCGGTGAGGGGCGGGGCGCGCCAGATCGAGTGCGCGATCAATGGCATCGGCGAGCGCGCTGGCAATTGCTCGCTTGAGGAAGCGGTGATGGCGCTGGCGACTCGGCGGGATTTCTTCGGCGTCACCACCCAGATCGAAACGACAAAACTCTATCCGGCGAGCCAGGCCCTGTCGCGCGTCACTCACAATCCAGTCCCGCGCAACAAGGCGGTCGTCGGCAAGAACGCCTTTGCGCACGAAGCCGGCATCCATCAGCACGGGGTTCTCGCCGACCGGCGCACCTACGAGATCATGGACGCGCAATCCGTCGGCATGCCGCAGAACATGCTGGTGCTTGGCAAGCATTCCGGCAAGCACGCGGTCGCAGCGCGAATCAAGGCGCTCGGCTTCGATGTGTCGGCCCGGAAAATCGAAGACATTTTTCCCGACTTCAAGCACCTCGCCGACACCTGCCGCGAGGTAACGGACGCCGATCTCGTGCGCCTCGTTACCGGGAACGCCAAAGTTGACGGGCGCATTGGGCCGTGGCGAATGCGCAAGACGGAGTTGCATGTTGACATGGAAGGGCAGACAAAGCCGCATGCGCGCGTCACCATGGAACACGACAATGGCGACCGGCGGACCGTGGCGCATGAGGGTGAGGGGCCGATCGATGCGGCGTTTGCAGCGGTCTGCGCCGTTACCGGCGTTCCCGGCAGGATCAGCATCCTCGACCTCCACCATGTCGCCAGCGAGGGCATTGTGCGCGCCGAAGCGGTGATCGACGTTGATGGCGAGTTGTTCTCCGGCAAGGCGGAGGAAGTCGATATCGCCGACGCCGCGGTCGCCGCTTTCGTCGCGGCGATCAATCAGGCCGCGGCGCTGCGCGCGAGCGGCGTTCGCCGCAACGTCATGGCGGCCGGGGCGTGACCCGATGACGCCGCAAACGCTTTTCGACAAATTATGGGCGCGTCATGTCGTCGTCGAAGAAACGCCGGACGCGCCGGCTGTCATCTATATCGACCTCCATCTCATTCACGAGGTGACGTCGCCGCAGGCGTTCACGACGCTGGCGGCGCGCGGCGTCAAGGTGCGCCGTCCCGATCTTACCATTGCGACACTCGACCATTCGACGCCGACATTGCCTGCGAACGAGCAGGGAATACTGCCTTATGATTCGAAGGAAGCCGAACAGCAGGTCGCGGCGCTGGTCGGCAATTGCGCCGCGCATGGGGTCACACTTTTTGGCCTTGGCGATCCGCGGCGCGGCATTGTCCATGTCATCGGTCCCGAACTCGGTTTGACGCAGCCCGGCAAGACGATTGTCTGCGGCGACAGCCATACCTCGACGCATGGCGCCTTTGGCGCGCTCGCCTTTGGCATCGGCACGACGGAGGTCGGGCATGTGCTGGCGACCCAGTGCCTGTTACAGCGCAAGCCGAAATCGATGCGCGTCACCTTTGACGGCGCGCCGTCAGCGGGCGTCGGCGCCAAGGACATGGCGCTCGCCATGATCGCTAAAATCGGCGCCGACGGCGGACAGGGTTTTGCCATCGAATTTGCGGGCGATGCGGTCGTTGCGCTGTCGATGGAAGGGCGCATGACGCTCTGCAACATGTCGATCGAAGCGGGCGCGCGGTCGGGCGTTGTTGCGCCGGACGAAAAGACTTTTGCGTGGCTGAAGGACCGCGATTACGCGCCAAAGGGCGAGGCGTGGGAACGCGCTGTTGAAGACTGGCGCTCGCTTGCAACCGCCGAGGGCGCGACATTCGACCGCGAAGTCAGGATCGATACGTCGTCGCTGAAGCCGATGATCACCTATGGCGTATCGCCCGACGCCGCCGCGCCCGTCGATGCGCTGGCGCCATCGCCGCAGACGGAAACGGAACGGCACGCCGCAGATTATATGCGCTTTAACGCGGGGCGCCCGTTTTCCGATGCTGCGGTCGATCGCGTCTTCATCGGCAGTTGCACTAATTCGCGGCTTGAAGATTTGCGCGCTGCCGCCGCCGTCATGCGCGGACGCAAGGTAAAAAAGGGAGTGATCGCACTCATCGTGCCGGGATCTGAAGCGATCAAGCGCGCGGCGGAGGCGGAAGACCTGCATCGCATCTTTCTCGACGCCGGCGCTGAGTGGCGCGAACCCGGCTGTTCGATGTGTATTGCCATGAATGGCGACAAGGGCGAGCCCGGCGATCTCGTGGTGTCGACATCAAACCGGAATTTTATCGGACGCCAGGGAAAAGACGTCAGGACGGTGCTGGCAAGCCCAGCAACTGCGGCCGCGTCCGCGATTGAGGGCCGCATTGCCGACCCGCGCCCTTATCTGGTGAAAGAGGCGGCCCATGACGACTGACGCATTCGGCAAATTGACCTCGCGCACGGTCGTTCTTGCGCAGGAAAATATCGACACCGACCAGATCATTCCGGCGCGGTTTTTGACCACGACCGCGCGCGACGGACTGGGGCGGGCGGCGTTTTACGACTGGCGCTTTGATGAAAACGGCCGGCCCAAGAATTCGTCAGTCTTCAATGGCGTTAATCCCGCAACGCATCAGATCCTGGTCGCCGGGTCCAATTTCGGCTGCGGTTCAAGCCGCGAACACGCGCCATGGGCGCTCGCCGATTTCGGATTTCGCGTCGTCATCTCCTCCGACATCGCCGATATCTTCAAAAGCAATGCGCTGAAGAACGGCTTGCTGCCGGTGACCGTCGATGAAGAAACCCACCGCCTGCTGCTGGCGACGCCGGGCGCCGAGGTCACGGTCGATCTTGAAACCGAAACCGTGACGACGAGCGATGGCGCAACCGCGTCATTCAGGGTTGAAGCGTTTGCGCGCCGCTGCCTGCTCGACGGCGTCGATCCGCTTGGACATATTATGAACCAGATGCCGGCGATTGAGGCTTACGAAAAGGGGCGCGCGTGACCTGCAAGATCGCTTTCCTTCCCGGCGACGGCGTTGGCCCGGAAGTCGCTGCTGCGGCGCGTATGGTGATGATGCGCGCCGGCGAGGTGTTCAAGGTCCCGATGAAGTTCGAGGACTATGATTTCGGCGGCGTCGCTATCGACCGCCACGGCGATCCACTGCCGCCGGAGACACTGACAGCGTGCCTTGAAGCGGACGCGGTCTTTCTCGGGGCCGTCGGCGGACCCAAATGGGACAAGGGCGGTCCGCGCCCGGAAACCGGATTGCTCGCGCTCAGGAAGCATCTCGGTGTCTACGCCAATCTCCGCCCTATCCGCGTCATGCCGGGCAAGGAAGCGCTGTCGCCGCTCAACGCGGATCGCGCCAGAGGTGTCGATATCCTCATCATCCGTGAACTGACGGGCGGGCTCTATTTCGGCGAAAAGCATGAAGGGACCGAGCGCGCCAGCGACAGTTGCGTTTATACGCGCGCGGAAGTAACGCGCATTGCGCGTATCGCCTTCGAAGCGGCGCGGGCGCGGCGCGGCAAGGTGACGTCCGTCGACAAGGCGAATGTCATGGCGACATCGCGCCTGTGGCGCGCGACGGTGATCGCGCTACATGAAACCGACTATCGTGACGTTGAACTTGAGCATGTGCTGGTCGACGCGATGGCGATGAAACTGATCCAGCGCCCGGCGGCGTTCGACGTCGTGCTCACCGAAAATCTCTTTGGCGATATTCTCTCCGACGAAGCCTCGGTGATCGCCGGGTCGATTGGCTTGGCGCCGTCGGCGTCGCTCGGCGATGGAACCCGCGGTCTTTACGAGCCGATCCACGGCTCGGCGCCCGATATTGCGGGTGCGGACAAGGCGAACCCGGCAGGCGCCATCCTGTCGGGCGCAATGCTGCTGCGCTTCAGCCTGAAAGAAGAAACGCCCGCGCGCGCGATCGAGCGCGCGGTTGAGGAAACGATCGCAGCAGGTTACGGAACCGCCGACATCGGCGGGCGGGACAGTTGCAGCGAATTCGCGGCGCGCGTGGCGGAGGCGGTGGAGCGTTAAATTCTCAACCGCTCATTCCGGCGAAAGCCGGAATCCATCTTTCACTTCGATGCTGAATAAGGACCGGACCCCGGCTCTTGCCGGGATGAACGAGCAACGCCTGGCGCGCAGTCGCCCGTTTGGCGTTCAGCGGCGATGCGGCTAACGTCCGCGTTCTGGCGATTGCAGTTTCGAAGCGGGAGACTTTGATGAGCGGAGAGAGCGGGAAAGGCGACTACCCGGCTTGCGGCGCCGACCTTTTCGCAGCAGCAGCGCTTCGAAATCCGTTCCCGCTTTACAAGCTCATTCGGGACGCCGGGCCGGTCGTTTTGCTTTCCCGCATCGGCATTCCCGCGATCGGCCGATTTCACGATGTGCAGGCGGCGCTGCGCGCGGCCGATGTGCTGATATCCGGTGAGGGAATCGGCTTTAACGCCATTGCCAATCAGCAGACGCCGGAACGCGGCGTGCTCACGTCGGACGGCGAACGCCACCAGCGATTGCGCGGCGTGCTCGCGCGCCCGCTTGGCCCCGGCGCCTTGCAGCAACAGCGGGACTTGCTGAAATCGCTGATCGATGCGCAAGTCGCCGGCCTTGTCGGCAAGGGAACATTCGACACCGTCACCTTGCTCGCGCGCCATCTGCCGCTCAAAGCGATCACTGTGCTCGTTGGTCTCGACGAGACGAACCGCCGCAAGATGCTCGATTGGGCCGCGGCGTTTTTCAATACGCTTGGACCAATGCCGGACGATCACGCCGCGTTCTCGCCGGAACTTCGCGCCGACCTCGACTTGCTGAAGGAGTTGCGGGATTTTTTCGCGACCGTCGATCCGGCGACATTGGCGCCGGGGTCATGGTCGGCGGACCTGTTCGATGCGGTCGGCGCCGGCCGGCTGACCGACAGCGAAGCGAGGGGCGCCTTGCGCGCGTTCGTGCTGCCAAGCCTCGACACCACGATCTATGCGAAAGCCAATCTCCTCAACAACCTTGCGCGCTGTCCCGACCAATGGCGCCGCCTCCGCGACGACCGCTCGCTGATCGCCAGCGCCATTGTCGAAAGCGTCCGGCACAGCGCGGTTGTGCGCGCATTTTCGCGTTTCGCCGCTGACGATTACGCCGCCGGAGACGTGTTCATCCCGAAGGGCTCGCGGGTGATGATCCTGTTCGGATCGGCGAACCGCGACGAGCGCCGTTACGACAACCCTGATATGTTCGATGTCGCGCGCAACCCGAGAGATCAGCTCGGCTGGGGCACCGGCCCGCATATGTGCGTCGGCATGCACCTCGCCAAGCTGGAAATGGAACTGCTGCTCGAAGCGCTGCTCGATCATGTCGAAACAATCGAAGCAGATGAACCGGTCTTTGGCGCCAATGCCGGCCTTTATGGCATCGACCAGCTGCCGATGCGGTTGACGTAAGGCGTCTTTACCCCCGCAAGTCCGCCTCGACCAGTCTCGGTCCTCTGATCGCCAGCGCTTCCTTCAATGCGGCGCGGAAGTCTTCCGCCGTTTTGGCGCGCACCGCGGGAACGCCGAGCCCGTGCGATAGTTCCACCCAGTCGATCATCGGGTTTGAAAGGTCGAGCAGCGAGAGCGCCTTCGGGCCGGGGTTTTGCGCGCCGACTCTTCCGAGTTCGATGTTGAGGATCGCATAGCTCGCATTGTTGAGGATGATCGTCGTCACGTCGAGTTTCTCGCGCGCCATCGTCCACAGCGCCTGCACCGTGTACATGGCGCTGCCGTCCGCCTGCAGGCAGATCACCTTGCGTTTGGGACAGGCGATCGCGGCGCCGATCCCGGCGGGGAGGCCAAAGCCGATCGAGCCGCCGGTCAGCATCAGCCAGTCATGCGGCGCCATCCCCATCGTCATCGGAAATGTCGCAAGACCCGCGGTCGCTGCTTCATCGACGATGATTGCATCTTTCGGGCAAAGCTCGGCGAGCTCGGCGGCGACGCCGACGGGGTCCAATTTGCCGCTCGCTTTGGGCGGAACAAACGCCGCTTGTGCTTTCGAATGTGTTGTCGGCGCCCCGAGCGCGTCGGCGAGCGCGCGCAAGGTGAGGAGCGCGTCGGTGCGGGCGTCCGCCAGTTCGACAATCTCGGCGTCTTCAGGGCTGAGCCAGCCGGGCTTTCCCGGATAGGCGAAAAACGCGACCGGCGGTTTGGCGCCGACGAAGACAAGGCGCTTCAGGCCTTTCAGATAATCCGCCGCCATCTCGCCAAAATAGGGAAGGCGTTCAACCGGCACGCGGCCAGCGCCGCGCTGCAGGCGCGCTGCAAACGTCTCGCAGAGAAGCCGCGCGCCCGTCGCCTCGGCAATGCGGCCGGCCTCGTTGAGCGCGTTTTCGCGCAGCGCCATGCCGCCCAGAAAGAGCGCGGCAGGCTCGCCCGATTTCAGCGCCGCCGCCGCTTTCATGATCAGCGCTTCCTCCGCCTGAGGACGGCTTTGCGGTATCTTCGACGCCGCTGCGCCTTTCGCCTCTTCCCAGGCGAAATTCGCCGGTGCGATCAGCGTTGCGACAGCGCCCGGATACCGCATCGCCTGCGCGTAGGCTTCCGCGCCGTCCGCGGCGAGGGCGTCGGCTGAGGAAGAAGTCTTCACCCAGTCGGAAAAGGGGCGCGCGGCGCCTTCGACATCCGAAGTCAAAGGCGCGTCAAATTCGCGGTGATAGGTTGCATGATCGCCAACAATGTTGATGACCGGCGAATGGGCGCGCCGCGCATTGTGGAGATTGGCGGCGCTGTTGGCGAAACCGGGGCCGAGATGCAACAGTGTCGCGGCAGGCGCGTCGGCCATGCGGCCATAGCCGTCGGCGGCGCCGCTGACGACGCCCTCGAAGAGACCGAGAACGGCGCGCATTTCGGGATGTTTGTCGATGGCGGCGACCAGCTGCATCTCCGATGTGCCGGGATTGGCGAAGCAGACTTTGACGCCGGCGTTATAGAGCGTTTCGATCAGGGCTTCGGCGCCGTTCATGGATTATTCTCCGTTCCGGCTATGCCTTCGTAATAGGCGGCGTCGCGGTCGCTGTTCGCTTCGGAAATGACCCAGGCTCTGATGGCTTCGGATGTCTCATCATCGATGATGCCGCTGAAATTACCCATTCCAAGCGCGCTGCGCGCGCCTTCGCGCACCACCGATTTCCACAGCGCCGCGTCACCGAGGAGAGGCGAATAGCGCAGGTTCGGGACGAGACCTGAAGACATCGCGCCGTCGCCATGACAGACAGCGCAATTGGCGGCGTAGGCGTCGAGGCCGGCCGCGATTGTTTCTTGCGTCGCCATTGACGGCGGCGGCGCCGGAACATGCGTCGGAGCATCCGCGATCGCCGGCAGCGCGCCGCTCGCGCCGAGTCTGAATGTCAGTACGCGTCCGACTTTCGCCTCGCTCCCGGTTGGAATGATGCCGCCGACGAGCAACGCATAGGCGCCGCCCCAGCCGGTCGCAACGCTGACATATTGTTCGCCGTCGATCTCATAGGAAATCGGCGGCGCGACAATGCCGGTCTGCGTAAAGAATCTCCACAATTTCTTGCCGGTTGAAGCGTCATAGGCGGCGAAATGCGCGTCCGACGCGCCCTGAAATACAAGCCCGCCCGCTGTCGACAGGATGCCGCCATTCCACGGCCCGAAATGTTCGACCGACCAGCGCGCTTGCTGTTTCACGGGATCCCAGGCGAGAAGACGACCCTGCAGCATCGCGCGCAGCGCCTTCGCTGTCGCTTCGTCATTCGGCAGCATGCTAAGCACAAAATTGGCGCCGGTGTTCCAGCCGTCCTTTTTCTCCTTGAAGCCGGTGTCATCGCCGTAAGCGAATGGGATCTGCTGTGCAGGGATATAGACGAGCCCCGTCTGCGGGTCGAACGACATCGGGTGCCAGTTCTGCGCGCCGAGCGGTCCCGGAAGCTGCAGGTACGGCGCCTTGCCAGGCCAGCGCGCGTCGGGATTTTCAATCGGGCGTCCGGTTTTGATGTCGACGCCAGTCGCCCAGTTGACCGGTACAAAATTCTTCGCGGAGACAAGCGCGCCGGTCGCGCGGTCAAGGACGTAAAAGAATCCGTTCTTCGGCGCCTGCATCAGGACCTTTCGCGGCGCGCCATCAATTTCGAGATCGGCGAGGATGATCGACTGCGTCGCCGTGTAGTCCCATGTTTCGCCGGGCGTCGTCTGATAGTGCCAGACATACTCGCCAGTGTCGGGTCTCAGCGCGACAATCGACGACAGGAACAGATTGTCGCCGCCACCGGGGCTGCGGATGCGTTGGTTCCACGGCGAGCCGTTGCCGACGCCGATATAAAGAAGGTCGAGGTCCGGGTCATACGCCATCGAATCCCAGACGGTGCCGCCGCCGCCGAGTTTCCACCATTCGCCGTTCCAGGTTTTTGCAGCCGTTTCCATCGCCGGATTTTCAAAGCCGTCCTTCGGATCGCCGGGAACGGTGTAAAAGCGCCAGGCCATCTCGCCTGTGTTGGCGTCATACGCGCTGATATATCCGCGTACGCCGAATTCGGCGCCGCCATTGCCGATCAGCACCTTGCCTTTGACGACGCGCGGCGCGCCGGTAATCGAATAGGGCTTTGACTTGTCGATGGTGTTGACGTCCCAGATCTCGGCGCCAGTTTTTGCATTGAGCGCAATCAGCCGCCCGTCAATCGTCCCGGTAAAGACTTTGCCGCCCCAGATCGCAACGCCCCTGTTGACAATATCGCAGCACATGACGGACGCCCGGCTCCTGTCGACTTCCGGGTCGAACGACCACAGCGGCGCGCCGGTCCTTGCATCGAGCGCGTGCACGACATTCCAGCTTCCGGTCACATACATGACGCCGTCATGGACGATTGGCGTTGCTTCAATGCCGCGCGACACGCCGAGATCAAAGGCCCAGGCGAGACCGAGATCGCTGACGTTAGCGGCGTTCACCGCGTCCAACGGTGAAAAACGCTGTTCGGAGTAGGTGCGCCCGTGCGACAGCCATTCGCCGGGATTTGCGTCGGCGCCGATGATCGACGCCGACGTGACGCCCGCCGATTTCGGCGCCGCGCCAAGCGCATCGAGAACGGCCGCGTCGACCGTTGGCGCAGTCGGTGCATCGCACGCTGCCAGCATCAGGGACAGAGCAATTACGGCGGATGAAAATGTGATCTTGTTCAAGACGCGTCCCCTCAAATCCGGAAGCGTTCCTTGTCGCGCATTTGCCGCGCCCGGTAAACTGCCGCGCGCAGCGTTGCGGCCGCCTCAGATCTCGGCAAGCGTCATCCGCGCGGCCATATCGGCGACTTCGTCCCGCGCGACCGGTCCGCCGGTTTTCAGCCAGCTGTGCGTCCAGTTCAGCATACCAAAGAACAACATCGCCTGCGCCTTGCGCCGGGGCGGGTCCTCGTCGGGGCGCGCCCGCGCGATAATCGCTTCAACATAGGAGATGAGGCGGCGTTCCTCAGCGATGATTTCCTGGCGCTCAGCTATTGGCAGGGCGCCAAGTTCGTAGAGCATCACTTTTTGCTTGTCGGCGGCGCCGGCGTACCGCCTGAGCAGGCAGCGCGCAAAGCCGCGAAGATCGTAAACCGGGTGGTCGGTCAGCTCCTGATCGAGCGCCGCCTTGAGATCGTCCATGTGGCTTTTCATCACCGCGTAGAGGATCGCCTCCTTGGACGGATAATAATGGTAGAAAAGCGATTTCGACATGGCGCAGGCGTCAGCAAGATCGGCGAGGGACGCTGCGGCAAACCCCTTCGCTGCAAAGAGCCGCGCCGCTTCATCGACAATGGCGTCGCGCTTTTCCTCGTAATCGGCGGCCTGCTTTCGCGCCATGGTCTAAATCGCATTCATCGTCAGCAATTCGTAACTCGCAACGGCTTCGTCTTTCTGATTGGTGACGAGAACGTCCCACTTCACTTCGCCATAGTCGTCATTGCGTTTCTTTTTCGATTTGGCGGTAAGGCGCACCTTGATGGCGTCGCCGGGCGAGACCGGCGTCAGGAAGCGCAATTCGTCGAGCCCGTAATTGGCAAGCACGGGGCCGGGCGCCGGATCGACGAAAAGGCCCGCGGCAAAGGACAAGATGAGATAGCCATGGGCGACGCGGCCCGGAAAGAACGGGTTCGCCTTCGCCGCCGCCTCGTCCATGTGGGCGTAAAACGTGTCGCCGGTGAAGTTGGCGAAATGCTCGATGTCATCGAGCGTGATCGTGCGCGCCGCGGTCTCGATTGTCTTGCCGATTTCGAGTCCGTTGAAACGGTATCGGAAAGGATGCGGCGGCGTTGCTTCGGTTGCAGCGCCTTTGACCCATTGGCGGGTGACGGCGCGCAAGACTTCCGGCGACCCCTGAATGGCGGTCCGCTGCATGTAATGTTTGACGCCGCGCATGCCGCCGAGTTCCTCGCCGCCGCCCGCCCTGCCGGGGCCGCCATGCACGAGAACCGGAAGCGGCGAGCCGTGCCCGGTTGATTCTTTCGCGCAGTCGCGGTTGATGACAGCAACGCGGCCATGAAAGCACCCGGCGCCGATGACGACATCGCGCGCGACTTCCGGATCATGCGTGAACAGCGACATCACCAGCGACCCGCCGCCCTTGTTGCAAAGGGCGATGGCGTCATCGAGATTTTTGTAGGGCATCAGGGTCGACACCGGCCCGAAGGCTTCGACCTCGTGAATGGCTTTCGCCGTCCACGGATCATCGCAGCGCAGCAGCATCGGCGAGGCGAAGGCGCCGGTTACCGCGCTGGCGCCGATCACGGTGAAATCGGCGGCGTCGCCGAACACGACCTTTGCTTCGGATTTGAGCGCGCCGACCTTGGCGCGGACGTCTTCGCGCTGCGACAGCGAGACGAGCGCGCCCATGCGGACATCCTCGCGCGCCGGATCACCGATCGTGGTCTTGGCGAGGCCGTCGGAAATCGCTTTTTGCGCCGCGTCGAGCATCGCGGCGGGAACCAGTGCGCGGCGGATCGCGGTGCATTTCTGTCCGGCCTTCACCGTCATCTCGCGCACGACTTCCTTGGCGAACAGCGCAAATTCCGGGCTGTCGGGGTCCGCATCGGGGCCGAGCATCGAGGCGTTCAGCGAATCCTGTTCGGCGACGAACTTGACGCTTTCGCGGATGACGACGGGATGGCTTTTCAGTTTTGCCGCTGTTTGCGCGGACCCGGTGAAGGAAACAACGTCCTGTCCGGTCAGGTGATCGAAAAGATCGCCGGTCGAACCGGCAATGAACTGCAAGGCGCCGTCCGGCACCTTGCCGGTCTCGATGAGAATTCGAAAGGCCGCTTCCGCAAGATAACAGGTCGACGTCGCCGGCTTGACGATTGAAGGAACGCCGGCGATCAGCGACACGCTCAATTTCTCAAGCATGCCCCAGACCGGGAAATTGAACGCGTTGATGTGGAGCGCAAGGCCCTTCAGCGGCGTGTAGACATGCTGCGCGAGAAATGTTCCCTCGCGTGAGACCTGTTCGACCGGCCCGTCGACAAGAATGAAGTCATCGGGGAGTTCGCGTTTTGCCTTCGACGCCATCGAGAACAAGGTGCCGGCGCCGCCTTCGATGTCGATCCAGCCGTCCTTGCGCGTCGCGCCAGTGTGAAAGTTCAACTGGTAGAGCTCTTCCTTCTTGTCCATGATCGCCTGCGCCAGCGCTTTGACGATGGCGGCGCGCTGATGAAAGGTCAGCTTGCGGAGGTTCGTGCCGCCGGTGTCGCGCGCATAGGCCGCCATTTTCCTGAAATCGAGCCCGCCCGACCCCGCTTTCGCGATGACATCGCCGGTGACGGCGGAATGGATATCGGCGGGCGCGCCGTCGCCAGCGGCCCAGTTGCCGAGAGCGAAGTTTTTGAGGATGAGGGGGGTCATAGCTGGCTCCTTAAAAAAACTAAAACCGTTCATCCCGGCGAAAGCCGGGAACCAATGCGCGGTTTCAAGATGGATCCCGACTTTCGGAGGGAAGGGCGGGGTTCCGGGTCAAGTCAGCGCCCATCATCGCCCCTTGAACGCCGGTTTGCGCTTGTTCAAGAACGCGTCGACGCCCTCGCGGTAATCTTCCGAGCGTCCGAGCTCGCGCATGCGGTCGCGTTCAAGGTCGAGCTGATCGTCGAGCGCCCGCGTGAAGGCGGTGCGGATCAGTTTCTTGGTTTCGGCGAGCCCGCGCGTCGGCGCTGCGGCGAATTTTGCAGCAAGCTCGTCCGTCGCAGCGGCAAGCTTGTCATCGTCGACGCATTTCCAGATCAAACCCCACTCCGCCGCCGTTTCAGCGGGAAGGGTATCGCCGGTCAGCGCGAGCCCGAGCGCGCGCGCCTGCCCCGCCAGTCGCGGCAGCGCCCAGGAGCTTCCCGAATCCGGCACAAGGCCGATATTGGCGAACGACATGATAAATTTCGCCGACTTCGCCGCGATGACGATATCCGATGCGAAGGCAAGCGAAGCGCCGGCGCCGGCGGCAACGCCGTTGACGGCTGCGACGACCGGCATCGGCAAAGACGTAAGGCGGCGAATGAGCGGGTTGTAGCGTTTCTCGACCGACTCGCCGAGATCGGGCGCCTCGCCGCCCGGCGTTACCGCGCGGTCATTAAGGTCCTGCCCGGCGCAAAAGCCGCGCCCGGCGCCGGTGATCAGCAGGGTACGGACGGATCTGTCGTTTTCAATAAGGGTCAGCGCCTCGGCGATTTCGCCATGCATTTGCACAGTGACGGAATTCAGACGGTCCGGCCGATTGAGCGTCAGCCGGGCGACGCCGGTTTCAATCGAAAAAAGGATCGTCTCGAACGCCATCGCCGCCTCTTTCCTTGCCTTGGGCGGCAGAGTCTTATAATTGAACGCTTGGTCAGTCAATTATTGGCAGTCAAGTCGAAGGCATCGATGACGCAATCAGATAAAGACGCGCTCGCGCGCCGTATCGCCACACATCTGCACGCGACCGAAGGCGTCGCCGAGACATTCGGCCTCGTCATGGAAGACGCCGGCTTCGGCTGGGCGAAATGTTCGATGGTGGTGAAAGAGAACATGACCAACGGCCACCGGGTCTGTCACGGCGGCGTCCTCTTTTCGCTCGCCGACAACGCCTTCGCCTGGGCCTGCAATTCGCGGAATGTCATCGCCTTCGCGCAATCCGCCGCGATCTCGTTCATTTCGCCGGCGAAGATTGGTGAAAAAGTGACGGCCCATGCGCGCGAGGAAGCCAGTGAAGGGCGCACCGGCGTTTACAATGTGACGATCACCGCCGAAGACGGCCGCACGATCGCGGTGTTTCACGGATTGTCGCGCACCGCCGGCGGCAAAGTGGTGGAGGAATAAATGACCAACGCTTTTATCTGCGACGCCGTCAGGACGCCGATCGGCCGCTACGCAGGGTCGCTGTCGTCGGTTCGGACCGACGATCTCGCCGCGATCCCCTTGCGGGCGCTGAAAGACCGCAATCCGAAAATTGACTGGGACGCGCTCGACGACATCGTCATGGGCTGCGCCAATCAGGCGGGCGAGGACAACCGCAATGTCGCCCGGATGGCGGCGCTGCTGGCGGGGATCGGCGATAAGGCGCCAGGGACGACGGTCAACCGGCTTTGCGGCTCCGGCATGGATGCGGTGACAATCGCTGCGCGCGCGATCAAGGCGGGCGAGGCGGATTTGATCATCGCTGGCGGCGTTGAATCGATGTCGCGCGCGCCCTTTGTCATGGGGAAAGCGACGGAAGCTTTCTCGCGAAATGCCGAAATCTTCGACACCACCATCGGCTGGCGTTTCGTCAATCCGGTGCTGAAAGCGCAATATGGCATCGATTCAATGCCGGAGACGGCGGAAAACGTCGCCGCCGATTTCAATATTTCGCGCGCCGATCAGGATGCGTTTGCCTTGCGCTCGCAGATGCGCGCATCCGCTGCGCAGAAGTCAGGACGTCTCGCCGCTGAAATTGTTCCCGTGGCGATCCCGCAACGAAAAGGCGATCCGAAAATCGTCGATGCGGACGAGCATCCGCGCGAAACGACGCTGGAAACGCTCGCCGGGTTGAAGCCGTTCGTCAAAAAAGACGGCGTCATCACCGCCGGCAATGCGTCGGGCGTCAATGACGGCGCCGCCGCGATAATTGTCGCCTCCGAAGCGGCGGTCAAAAAATACGGGCTGACCCCGCGCGCGCGCTTTGTCGCCGGCGCTGTTGTCGGTCTTGCGCCGCGCATCATGGGTTTTGGTCCTGCGCCCGCGTCCAAAGCGGTGCTTGCAAAAGCGAAACTCTCCGTGTCCGACATGTCGGTGATCGAATTCAACGAAGCCTTCGCGTCGCAGGCGCTGGCAAGTTTGCGCGAGCTTGGCCTTCCTGACGACGCCGAGCACATCAATCCCAATGGCGGCGCCATCGCGCTCGGCCATCCGCTCGGCATGTCCGGCGCGCGTCTCGTCATGACGGCTGCGGAAGAACTGCAGCGCCGCAAGGGCCGCTATGCGCTCTGCGCCATGTGCATCGGGGTCGGGCAGGGCATCGCCAGTGTTATCGAGGTTGTGTAGCAAAGTTTCCGGGTGAGGGGAGAATTGGACAATTTTCATGGATCGCATTAGGGGCTCACACCACATGTTGTACAATTTCGTTTCATGATTTCGACGAACTGAATCGGAGTCGAAAAATCTGAATAGTATTTCGTCGGCAGTGGCCAGTTGATTTTGTAGTTATCGTCCGACGCCAAGCCCCAAATCTTTCGGTCGACACAGGACTTGACCTGTTGTTTTGTAAGCAAAAATCCTTGTTGTGCCGACGTGAGCAAAACGAGGTAGAAGCCTAGGCCCTGTTTACAAAGTTGCAGTTCGTAGACACTTGCGAATGGCTGCGATGTGTAGCGCATCGAGGAATGATCTGGCGAGCTTGTCGTAACGGGTTGCGACGGCGCGGTTGATCTTGAGGTGACCGATCATGCGCTC
>JBGSVH010000162.1:0-14134 GCA_041753055.1 Parvularculaceae bacterium | reverse complement strand
GAGCGCATGATCGGTCACCTCAAGATCAACCGCGCCGTCGCAACCCGTTACGACAAGCTCGCCAGATCATTCCTCGATGCGCTACACATCGCAGCCATTCGCAAGTGTCTACGAACTGCAACTTTGTAAACAGGGCCTAGGGCGTTTTCCGATCAAGTGGAATCCGGTTGATCGCAGAAAATGCCCTAATTCGTAGAACTTGAGCAAACTTCGCGCGCCAGAGCGCGCGAAATTTGCTCTAGGCGGGCGACAACCCCGGACCGCGCCGTTCCACGTGGCGGCAATTGTGATATTAAAGCGCGGCGCCATCGGCGCCGCGTTTTTTTGCATCTGCCCGGCAAGGCTTCGGCATCGCTGTTCGACACTGGAAAAGAAGGCATTGGTTATGATCTCCGGCGTCGCACTCGATTTGCTCAACGGACTGGTTGGCCGGGTTATCAAACGCGGAACCTTGACCATTATCGACGCTGATGGTCGCGCGCGCAGCCATGGCGCCGGCCTGCCGCACGTCGCCATTCGCCTTGGCAAACCATCCTTGTACGGACGCATCCTGACAAACCCCGAACTCGCGGTCGGGGAAGCCTATATGGACGGCGATCTGGTGTTGGAGGAGGGCGATCTTCGTGACTTCCTGCAACTCTTTCACCAGAACAAGTCTAATCTGAGGAAACGCCCGGTTCGCCGTGCGATCGCGTCGGCGATGCGGCGTTTTCGCCGCTTCCAGCAGGCAAATCCGATCGGCAGGGCCGAAGCGAATGTCGCGCACCATTACGACATTTCAAACGACTTCTACCGGCTTTTTCTCGACGAGGATCTCACCTATTCCTGCGCCTATTTCGAGCAGGACGGACAATCGCTGGAAGAAGCGCAGCAGGCGAAATTGCGCCATATCGCCGCCAAACTCCGCATTGAGCCCGGCATGCGCGTTCTCGATATCGGCTGCGGCTGGGGCGGCATGGCGATGTATCTCGTTCGGGAACTCGGCGCGCATGTTGTTGGCGTCACGCTGTCTGTTGAACAGCGCGATCTTGCCGAAGCGCGCGCGGCTGAGCGCGGGCTCTCTGACAAGGTCGAGTTCCGCCTTGTCGATTATCGGATGGTCACGGAAAAATTCGACCGGATCGTTTCGGTTGGCATGTTCGAACATGTCGGCGCCCCGCACTTCGCCGAGTTCTTTGAAAAGATTTCCGATCTCCTGGCGGATGATGGACTGGCGCTCGTTCATTCGATTGGCGCCAAGGGCACGCCGGGCGTCACCGGTCCATGGATCAGGAAATACATTTTCCCCGGCGGCTATTCGCCGGCGCTGTCCGAGACGATGGCGGCAATCGAAAAATCCGGGCTATGGGTGACGGATATCGAGATCTTGCGCCTGCATTACGCCGATACGCTGCGCGAATGGAGCCGGCGCTTCGCCGCCAACCGGCCGGCGGTTGCAGCGATGTTCGACGAGCGGTTTTGCCGTATGTGGGAGTTTTATCTGGCGACCGCCGAATTCGCCTTCCGCGCGGGTGGCCACATGAATTTCCAGATTCAGCTTGCCAAGTCTGTGGCGGCGGCGCCGCTTCGGCGGGATTACATGCTCGACGCCGAAATCGCCCTCCGGGCCGGAAATCTACGCGATCGGCTTGGCTCCGGCTGAAGGGGCAATTATATACTTGAATGAACAAACACGGGTTGGTATACCATGGATGGACAGGCCGGCATTTCTGAGGGGGAAATTGAAATCACGCCCGAGATGGTCAGGGCGGGGATAGATGCGTTTTGCAGCTACGACTTGGAAGTGGATTCTTTAGGGGACGCGCTCCGTGCGACCTTTGGAGCAATGGTGCGTGCGGGTTTTGTCGAGGGGGCGCTTAACAGCCCACTACGGGTGGCTGCTTCTAAAAGCGACAATTGAGTCGCAATCACATCTTGCCATAGTTGTTTTAAATCCTTGTTTGAAATGGGCCTCGGAGCACCGGCGTTCCTACCGCGATACATCACGAACAATTCTGAATTGATCTGGTCATCTGGATTGGTGAACCGAAGGCCGTGAATTGCCTGGTTTCGGCGCTCATTAAGGCCTTCTTGAAGGGTTGTTCGCGTATCGCGCAATGCCCTTCTAATTACTGCGGGGGCTTTCAAGTATTCGGCCAAGGCTATCGCCATGTTGGTGCGCGGTAGAATGTCGAGTCCGCCCGTGATTATCCGCCCAGTAACGTCATCGACACGGAGCAGTCGCCAAATTACGATAGCGAGTATCCATTCGAGGTGTGCCCATTGATGACAGATGCTACCAATCTGGGTATTTCTGTCATTTCGCAGTTTTTCGAACTCGGATAATAGAACTGTCATGGCGAAAACCTCCGACGATAAGAAACGAGACGAGGCGCTAAAGCGCGCCCTTCAAATGAAGCCGCAGAAACACGGCTCTACGATCGACAAACCGCAGACAAAGAAGAGGGTGGTAACAAAGAAAAAGCCGCAACAAGAACAAGATTGATTGGCGTCAGAGCAATTTAGACGCAGCATCCAATGGAAGCATTAGTGTGCGGGCGTGAATTGGCGATTCAAGAAATTCAAAATGTCTATAGAATCGGACGGCATCGTCATTTAGTGCATGGACCAAAAGGGCTCGAACACCAACATCTTCTGAAATTCTGATTGCTCTAATAATTGCGTCTCGAAGCAAATCTGGACCCAAGCCTTTGCCTTGGTATTTTTCGTCAATTGCGAGTCGACCAAGAATGATGACTGGAATCGGGTCTACCGAATTTCTTTTTAATTTTGGCGGGGCGCTTCTTAGTTCAATTGCCCCGGCAGCTAAACTGTAATAGCCAATCGCGATATTTTTAATTTGGATTACAAAGGTTTGGCTAGTTCGGTTGTTATTTGCTAACGCTCTTTTTTTAAGCCAATCGTTGAGGACAGGCTCGCCGCAGTCAAATTCTGTAAGTTTGTGCGCCGGAGATAATTTCTCCGGCGCACTGATTTCGAAAGATGGGTGGCTTGCTATTTCTCCCATGCGGGCTTTTTCCGAAGCAGTGCCTTAAGCTTGGCGGTTTTTGGTAATGGTGAATTTAGTGCCGTTTGAAACTGCTCCCACTTCTCTGCCTCAAGGGAGAATAAGCATTGATCTAGCAATGCATCTTCCGCTGCGGTGGTTGCTGCGCGCAACATGAACTCTGTTCGTGTTACGTTTTTGACCTTTGCTGCGCGGTCAATTTTATCGCGAACAACTTTAGGTGCTCGCAATTGAATTTTCACAGCATCTTCGTCCACCGCGCCCCCCGACTCCGCTACGGCAAACATTTTATTTCTCCTTTTCTGCATGGACATCGTCCATACCCATATAGTGGCTTCTGTATGGACATTGTCAACACGAATGTGTGAACAAACGCTCAACTTTATGGCGAGTTTTTGTGAGTTAACCAGCTAATTATCTGATTTTTGACCATTATTTCTTATCTTTCGCCAGCGCCTAAATCGCTTCGCCTTCTGCTTAAGCGATTGAGAGGTGACGAGGCCGCCGATAAGTGAGCCTCTTGCCGGATGAGCCTTGCAGGGCCTTCTCGGCGCGCATGGTGTCATTGACGCCAAGGCCAGCGCGCTCGGAATAGCGGAAATCGAACTCTGCGAGGTAGCGCTTAAGGTGCGCTTCCGAGACATGGTGATAGGTGCCGGTGATGCCGCGCTTGAGGATCGAGAAGTAATTTTCGACGGTGTTTGAATGCCAAGAGCCGCGCACATATTCGCCGATGCCGTGGTTGACGGCTTGGTGATCGGCGAACTCATGGCCGAACGTTGCGTACTGGCCGCCTTCATCGGTCATCAGGGTAGAGGCGCGATCAATTTGCGTGACGAGAACGGGGCGCAGGGTTTTGCCTGAGACGTTGGCGACATGGAAGGAACGGACCGCGCCGTCACGCTCGACGAGGGAAACGACGATCTCTTTCGAGACGCCGCCACGGCCTTTGCGGGGGCGTTTGTTGGCGTGTTTGTTCTTGTCCTTGCCGCCGATGTAAGTCTCGTCGGCTTCAACGATCTTGCCTGTACCGCCCAGAGGCTCTTTCGAGCCCTTGGCGGGGGCCATGGCTTCGCGAATACGGTGCGCCATGAACCAAGCGGTTTTATAGGTCACGTCCAGCATACGGTGCAGTTGGTGCGCGCTGATGCCTTTCTTGCTGGAGGTCATCAGGTGAAACGCCAGCATCCACTTGGTGAGCGGGATATGCGAGCGCTCGAATACGGTGCCGACCGTGACGGTGAACTTCTGGCGGCATGAGCGGCAGTTGTATTGGCCAAGGGCTGCGGCATTGCCGCCGAGTTTGACGACTTCTTTCTGTTCACAGCGGGGGCAGTAAGCGCCATCGGCCCAGCGCAGCGCCTCAAGGTGCTCGCGGGCGGCGGTTTCGCTGAGGAAAATCGGGTTTTTGAGGTTCACGGTCATCGGTCTTGTTCCTTCTGCGGATCAAGGTAGGCTCTAATCCGTGTTCCGTCAAGTATATAATTGCCGCTGAAGGCGGCAACGAAAAACGCGGCGCTTTTGGCGCCGCGTTTTGCTTGATGTCGTCAAATCGGGTCGGGCCGGATCAACCAACAGTTGCGATTGCAACCGGAATTGCCACCACAATCGCGGCGACCGCCATCGCGATGTAGAACAACCCGCGCATCAGGCCATCAAGGCCGGCGCCGGAATGAGCGACGTGAGGACGGGAAATTACAGCCATGGCTCTACTCCTATATTCAACTTGGATTCTCGGCCGCCGGTGGAATACCCTTGGTTGTCATCCAACTGAGACAGAAACGTCATTGAACTGTCATATAGCGCAACTTTTGCGCAGGCGCAAGGGGTGCGCGTCGATTTATTGAATTTTTGCCGCTAGCTCAAGAGGTTAACAAATCCCCGTGAGCGGCGGCGGACGCTTTGCCCCAGTCAAAGCCGCTTTCAAGCGCCAGAAAGGCCGCCTAAAGAGAAGTCATGACCAAGGAAGAACAAGCGGTTGTCGACGCGGCGCACTGCACGCGCATGGCGGAGGTCCGGGCCGAAATCGACCGGATCGACCGCCTTTTGGTGCGTCTCCTCGCGGAACGGCAGGGCTATATCGAGGCCGCCGGCCGCATCAAAATTCGCCGGGACGAGGTGCGCGACCCCTGGCGGATCGAAGATGTCGTCAGCAAGGTTCTCGCCGCCGCCGAGCGCGAGGGCCTTTCCAAACGAATCGCTGAACCGGTCTGGCGCGAATTGATTGAACAGTGCATTGCTCATGAAGACGCCGTCTTTTTGTTGCAGCAGGCGCCGCAAAAGGCCAAGAAAGTTTCCTGAACCCGTTCGGCAAACCGGCGAATCCGTGCACACAGCCTCGCGGGCGACGCCTTTTCCTTTGATCCCGACGCCGGGGCGGGCGATAACCAGCCAAGGTATTTTCAGTATTCCCGGAAGAAAAACAGAAAGGGTGAGCGAATGAACAAGAATGAATTCATCGACCGAGTTGCGGACCTCTCCAACATGAGCAAGGCCGACGCGACGCGCGCCGTCGACGCCGTTTTCGATTCAATCACGGCGGCGCTGAAAAAAGGCGATGATGTGCGACTTGTTGGCTTCGGCACGTTTTCGGCGGCAAAGCGCAAAGCGCGTGAAGGCCGCAATCCGCGGACTGGCGAAACCATTCAGATCCCCGCCTCGACACAGCCGAAATTCTCGGCTGGAAAAGGCCTGAAAGACGCCCTCAACTAAAGGCATTCGCGCGCGTCGGCCCGCGAGCAAACCAGCTGCGGGCCGGGCGTTTTTGCGCCCTGACGCTTGTTCCGCCATTTGGCGCGCGCTACGAAGTCCTGTCGCGGCGGCGCCAGATTGCGGCGTCGCCGGGCGTCAAGGCGGGCGGTTAGCTCAGCTGGCAGAGCGGCTGGTTTACACCCAGTAGGTCGGCGGTTCGAACCCGTCACCGCCCACCATAACTAACGAAATTGCCTAATGCTTTTGATCCGGGTTCGGATCATTTTTCCGACGCCCGCCTGGGAACTAGCGGGGAACTAGATTTCGCGCCACTCCAATCCCGTTCCATGATGTGCAAGCTGGTTCAACATTTCGCAGGTGCGATTGACTCTGAAGCCGGAATTTGTTGCTTCTTTCGTGACAATGGCCAAGCGTGTCTGGCGTAGGTGGAGCACCTTCTCGACTAATTCCGGCGGCGTCTGGTTTGGATGCCATGTCGGCTCTGGCTTCTTGGAAACCAGCCTTTCTTCACCCCGTTTCAGATATTCATTGCGCCAGCGATAAAAGCTCGCCCGACCGATGCCGAAATACGGCAAGCCTTTGAAACATTTCCGCTTTCCTTAGCATGATCGAGCATGCGTTTGCGCCGCTGAACCTCTCGTTCGTTCCCATCCATTCTGACACCTCCTTGCGCCTTTCCATAAAGGCTAAAGGTGCGTCGCGGACTCGTACATTCTCATAGGCGAACATATCAATGTCGCCCAGCTATCCCTGTCGCATCGGTAACGCGGGCGACATTGCGAGCGCCCTTGTGTGCATCTTTGCCTATATCCCGATGAGCGGTTGAATGAATTTCAGGATGGGATCCTTGAATACAAGCTTTCCCTCATCTGCAACCAGGGAAATACACGCCTCTCCATCGTCATCAATGACCGGTTGATGCTGGCAGAACTCATCCTCGCAATGGAGATCGCCCCGGCTGTAGCCAATGTCGTCAATATGATAGCCGCCCTGCAAAATCAGCGTCCATTCCTGTCCCTTGTGGGAGTGGACGGGCAATTTCAGTCCAGGCCGGGCCCACAGCAGATAAAGCCGCTCGCCGCTTTCATCCAGAAGCGAAGCGCGTTCGACGCCTGGCCCGCTTTTCTTCCAGTTAATGGCGAGACCAGCCTCGTTGATAAACTCCCGCAGCGCATCGGGCATCCAACCGGAAGCGGTCGCCGGCGCTTCTTGTTCCTGCACCGTCGGCGTCTCGTCGAGCGCTGCAGAGAGGCGTCTTGAAAAATCACCGGACAGCGGTTCGCCCTTCGCGGATTCGAGAAATGAGCCGCCAACACAATATAGCGCCTCCAGCTGTGCGTTCACCGCCGGCTGCAAGGCGGCCTGGCAGTCAATGAGGAGGCGCTTTAACGGCGACAAGGCGCCCGCGGCGTAAGCAGCGAGCCATTCGGCGTTGGCGGTGTGCAACGGAGAATTACTCATCGGAATACTCGGAAAACTGTTGCAGGCTGGCCTGCAGTTTCTTTAATGGCGCGCGAATTCGGCTCTTTACGGTGCCAAGCGCAAGGCCTGTCCTGTCGGCGATCTGGCTGTGGCTGAGCCCTTCGAAAAAGGCCATGTGGAGCATCTGTTTTTGCTCAGGCGGCAATAGCGCAAGCTGTTCGTGCACGGCTTTCGACATCTCATTGCGCTCAAAGTCCGTGTCAGCTGACGGCGCGGGGGCGTCCGCCAGTCGAAGAACCAGGTCGGGCGCCATCGGCTGCGTATGCCGGTGCTTGCGTTTGTGATCGATCCATTTGTTCCGCGTCAAACGATACGCCCAGGTTGAGAAATTGCCGCGTTGGGGGTCGAACAAATCCGCTTTCAGCCATACGAGCACCATGACTTCCTGCACAATGTCTTCAGCCGTGTGCGCGCCTTCGCCCCGATTCATCAGCCATGCCTTGAGGCGGGGCCCATAATGACTGGCGAGCGTATCGAGCGCGTCGCGGTCACGCCGGCTTCTCACCCGTTCAATGAGCGCGGCGTCTTCCTGACTTCTTCCCGGCATGGCGCTCACCCGCGCCATCCGGGAGGCGGCAGCGCCTCGAACCGACGATTGAAACTGCAGACTGGGGCGCATTGTTGTCTCCTGCGGCGGCTTACGTTCAAGAGGAGAAAATGGATCATCAAATCCAACCCGGCCTTTGCTGCGTAAGAGAGCTATCACGCTTGGGCGCAGTATGACCGAAAACATAATCAAAAACAGCAGGTTGACGGAAAAATCCGGCGCCAGTTCGAAACCGCCGCAAATTGCGATTATCGGCGCCGGCGTTTCAGGTCTGGGGGCGGCCTGGGGGCTCTGCCGGAACTGCGAAATCGACCTCTTCGAACGCAGCGCCTATGTGGGCGGCCACACCAACACGATGACGGTAAATGCGCCTGAAGGGCCTTTGGCCGTCGACACCGGCTTTATCGTCTACAACGAGCCGAATTATCCCAATTTGACGGCACTGTTCAAACGCCTGGGCGTCGCCACCCATCCGACACTAATGCATTTTTCGGTCTCGGCCCGCGATCGCGATATCGAATATGCAAGTAATGGACTGTCAGGGCTTTTTGCGGATCTCAGAAACATCACGCGTCCCCGGTTTATTGCGATGATCGCTGACATTCTTCGATTTTACGCCGCCGCTCCAAGACTCGCCGCAGGCACGGATGAAATAACGCTCGGCGATTTTTTGCGGTTGAAACGGTACAGCCCGTCTTTCATCAACGACCATATTCTGCCAATGGCGGCGGCAATCTGGTCATGCCCGGTCGGCGCGATCCTCGACTTTCCGGCCAAGAGCCTCGCGCGGTTTTTTGTCAATCATGGTCTGCTGGAGTTTGGAACCCCGTTTGAATGGCGTTCGGTGAAGGGCGGTAGCGCTTCCTATATTGAACCGCTGACGCGTGATTTTTCCGATCGCATCCATCTCAACTGTGAAGTCATTTCGGTGCGGCGCGATGGCGACGGTGTCGAACTTGTTTTCTCCGACGGGCGCCGCCGTCACTTTGACCATGCAGTTTTTGCCTGCGATGCGCCGCAGGCGTTGCGGTTGTTGAAGGATGCGGACGCCGCTGAAAAGGGCGTGCTTTCCGCCTTCCGCACCCAGCCCAATCTGGCGGTCCTGCACAGTGACGAAACTTATATGCCCCGGCGCCGGCGCGCATGGGCGAGCTGGAATTACCTGTCGGATCAGTCCGGCGAGAGCCATCTGGCCGTCACCTACTGGATGAACGAATTGCAACACCTGCAGACAGCGAAGAATTATTTCGTCACCTTGAATCCCTTTCGGCGCCCGAGCGCCGATGCAGTGATAGCCGAGTTCATGTACGAACATCCGATTTTCGACGCCGCGGCGTTGCGCGCACAAGCGGATATCTGGGCCTTGCAGGGCCAGCGGAATGTCTGGTTTGCCGGCGCATGGCTGGGCTACGGTTTCCATGAGGACGGGTTGCAGGCGGGGCTGGCTGTCGCCGAGAGTCTCAGTGCGTGGCGCCGCCCGTGGGCGTTCGATTTTTCGACCGAACGTTTGGCGCGGCAGTCTTTGGCGGCGGCGAAAGCCGCCATTGCCGCATGACCGCCGTCAGCCTTTATCTCGGCGAAGTATCGCACTGGCGCTTCGGCAATGCCGTGCATCGCTTGCGCTACCGGCTTGCCTATGTGCTTGCCGATCTCGACCGGCTGGATGAGGCAAATGCGCGCTCGCGGCTGCTTGGCGTTGGACGGCCCCGACTTCTGTCGGTCGAAGCGCGCGATCACGGCGACGGCCGGCAGACCGGATTGGCGGACTGGGTGCGCGGTCATCTCGCCGATTGCGACGTGCAAGAGCCATGCACGACAATCCAGTTACTGACGCTGCCGCGCATGTTCGGTTACGTTTTCAATCCAATTTCCGTGTATTTCATTTATGGAAACGGGGAAAATCCGCACCACATTCTCTACGAAGTCAACAATACGTTTGGCGATCGCCATTATTATCTGGCGAAGATAGATGCAGACTCGCCGGCAACGCCTCATCGTCTGAAAAAGGAGCTTTACGTATCGCCGTTCTTTGACGTTGAAGGCCAGTATCGCTTCACCGTCGAACCACCCGGCGAGGGCTTGTTGCTGGAGATTCTCTATTATGATGGCGCCGGCGCGAAAGCGCTGATGGCGACGCTCAGAGGAAAACGCCAAGCGGTGACGGATTGGCAGTGCCTCAAAATCATCATCGCCTTTCCGTTGATGACCTTCGGCGTCATGGCGGCGATCCACTGGGAAGCATTGAAGCTCTTCCTGAAGGGCGCGCGATACCGGTCGCCGCCGCGCCGAGCCGGCGCCAAAGCTCGTGCAATTCCGGTGATGGCGAAGCCACAAGACGGGGCGTCATAATGGCCGGTCATCACCCCTCGAAAGAATCTGATGACATCAGCGCGCCGCATTCAGACGCGATGCGGTACGCGCTCAGATGCCTCGACGGCAAACGAAACTGGAAAGGCGACGTCCGCGGATTGTTCGGCCTTGTCAATCGCACCTTCACCATCGAGTCCGAGGGGGCGGTCACGCCGGATGGTTTGATTTTTGCCGAGGTGCTGAGATTTGACGACGGAGAAACACAGTCGAGGCGCTGGAGAGTTTTTGATACGCCCGACGGGCTTGGACTGGATGCTGATGATATCGGCCTGATCAAGCACGGACGGCTTTCCAACGGCGTCCTCGAAATCGTTTACAAGATAAAACTGAAGCCGATCGGCGCCGCGTATCTGGACCGCTTCCGTGCGCTTGACGATGGCGCTGTGATCTACTTTGGCAAGGTCGCCGTGCTCGGTGTTCCAATCATGAAAGTGACCGCTAAAGGGAGCGCGATCAAGGAAAGCTGAACCGCGACTGACCGCGACGCGCGTCTGAATTCTCTCCGCCGGAACCTCGAATTCGTCCCTTGCCCGACTTTCGTCCGGGCCAGACTTTCCCGTCTCTTCGCCGTGGTGGGGCCGTCGCGTTGCGCTGCATGGTTGACGCCGGCAGCGGGGCGGGGCGATGCTTTGCGCTGCGCTGCCGTCGGGCGATCCGGCCCTGGTTGCTGAAAAAGGCGGGATCAACGCATGGACAAAACGCTTCCGGTCAAACAGCTCGGCCTCGCCATGTGCACGGCGCTGGTTGTCGGCAATATGATCGGGTCGGGCATTTTCCTGTTGCCGGCGACGCTTGCCCCGCTCGGGTGGAATGCGATTTTCGGCTGGATATTGACGATCGCCGGCGGACTGTTGCTGGCGATGGTGTTTGCAGCGTTATCGCGCAGCTTCCCGCACGCTGGCGGACCTTACGCCTTCACACAGGAGGCCTTTGGACCGGCTGCTGGCTTTCTGGTGGCGTGGAGTTACTGGATTTCCGTTTGGGTCGGCAACGCCGCCGTTGCTACCGGCGCCGTCAGCTATCTCAGCGTTTTCTTTCCAACGCTATCGACGACAATGGGATTGCATGCCGGCGTGACGATTGCGATCATCTGGCTGCTGACGGCGGTGAACTGTCGCGGCGCTTATCTCGCCGGCGGCGTCCAGCTGGTCACAACAGTCCTGAAATTATTGCCGCTCATCGCCGTAATCGGCCTTGGAGCGGTTGTCATTGTTGGCGACGGTGGCGCTTCGTTGGCGCCGCTCGATACGTCGACGATTTCGATTGGTCCGATAACGGCTGCGGCGACGTTGACGCTTTGGGGATTATTGGGGCTGGAGTCAGCGACGGTTCCCGCCGAGAAAGTCAAAGACCCGACGCGCACCATACCGCGCGCCACCATGATCGGCATGATCGTCACAGGGATCATCTATCTTCTTGCCTCCTCGGCGATCATTTTGTTGCAGCCGGCAGAGGAAGTCGCGGCTTCCGCTGCGCCGTTTGCGGATTTTGTCGCCCGGTATTGGGGAGAGAACGCCGGAAAATGGCTTGCGCTATTCGCAGCGATCAGCGGATTTGGCGCGCTTAATGGATGGATCCTGGTGCAGGGCGAACTTCCCTACGCCATGGCCAAGGGCGGCGTATTTCCGGCCTTCTTTGCAAAGGCGACACAGAACGGGACTCCGGTTCGCGCTCATGTCGTCTCAAGCGCGCTAATGACGATGATCGTGATGTCGAATTACGCAAAGAACATGACAGAGATGTTCACCTTCGTTCTTTTGATCTCGACGACAGCATCGCTTGTCATGTATTTCGCCTGTTCGCTCGCCGCGCTGAAATTGCAACGCGACGGACGATTGCAATCATCGTCGGCGCTTTTCGTCGTCGCGTCGGTCGCCGCGATCTATGCTTTGTGGGCGATTTACGGCGCCGGCGCTGAAGCCGTTGGATGGGGCTTTGCTTTGCTTGTCGCCGGATTGCCGGTCTATCTCATCACGCGGCGGCGCAGCGCTACTCGGCCATCGTCGTAAGCAGGGAATGCCAATGATCGAGCGCGCCGGCGATTGACGATATTGGCGCGCGCTCATTGAGACCGTGGGTGAAATCTTCAGACGGTTTCATGAAGAGGCCGGAAACACCGTAACTCGGCACGCCATGCGCGCGGAAATAGAGACTGTCGCTGGCGCCGGCGGACATTTGCGGAACGATCGGAAGGCCGGGAAACCGCGCATCGACCGATTTCCTCACCGCCGCCAGAATGTCCTCACGCATCGGCGAGCCGTCGCTGTAATTGGGCGTGTCTACATAGCTGATCTGCGCGTCCGGATCGCCGACGATCGCCGCCAGCGTTTCTTTGACCGCGTCCGGCGTGACGCCGGGAAAAATGCGGCAATTGACCGAGACCGCGGCGCGCTGCGGAAGCGCGTTCAGCGCATGGCCGCCCGCCAGCATCGTTGCAACGCAAGTCGTTCCAACCTGTCCGACATATTCCGGATTGGCGCGCAGCGCCTTGACCGCTTTCTTGTCGGTCGGTTTTTCGGCAAAGCGCAGCATCGCCTTGCCGAGATCGCCGGGCGTCATTGCGCCGGTCTGCCGGAAAAACTCGAGCGTCGTGTCGCTTGTCTGGACCGGAAATTCATAAGCGCCAATGCGGTCGATGGCGCGCGCAAGGCGATAGATCGCATTCTCCTTGCTCGGCCGGCTCGAATGGCCGCCCGGATTGGTGAAAGCAATTTCGTAATCGGCGTAGGTTTTTTCCGCGGTTTGCAGATTATAGGCGAGCGGCGTGCCGTCTTCACCCAGCAATCCGCCGCCGCCATCGCTGTTGAGAACGATGCCGGCGTCCTTGAACCGCTCGGCGAGTACCGCCGTCGATTTCATCTGCGTTTCTTCGTCGCCGGAGAGAACGAGAATGATATCGCGTTTCGGTTTGAAACCCTCCGATTTCAAACGAAGCAATGTCGTCACCATCATGGTGACGCCGTATTTGTTGTCGATGGCGCCGCGGCCAATGACATAGTCGCCCTCGCGCGTCATGGTGAAGGGATTGCGCGTCCAGTCAGCCGCTTTGGCTTCAACGACATCCATATGGCCGGAGAGGATGATCGGTGCGGCGTCGCTGTCGCCATGATAGGTCGCGACAAGCGTCGGCGCCGGGCCGGATGCATCGACCTCGACATCGGAAGCGGCAAACCCGCCTTTTTCAAGAGCGCCCTTGAGATAGTGCGCGTAGCCAAGAACATCCTCGGAGCCTTCAACCGACCTGAATGCGATAGAATCGCCGAGAAGCGAAATCGCCCGCTCGACAAGCTCGGGCGATGCGCCATCCGCGGCGAGGGCAGTGCTTGCGGTTGAAAGCAGCAGCGCAGCGGCGATCGATAGTGTGGCGGGTCTCAGCATTGTCGTTCCTTTATCGTTGAGCGCGCCAACCCTATCAAACGGACAGGCCGGGCGCCATTGCGGCGATCATTTGCGGGTTAAACCATCGAGGAATGACGCGAGATTGTCGCCAAGCGCGTCACAGAGATAGCCGCCTTCCTGGACGATGACGGCTGGACGCGCGCCAGCGGCGGCGATCGCCGCGCCGATGCGGCCAAATCCAGCCGTTGTCACCGAAAGGCCGCCAAACGGATCGCCTTCGAACGCATCAAGGCCGAGTGCAACTACCATCGCGTCGGGATTGTAGGCGTCGATCTTCGCCAGCGCGCGGTCGAGCGCGGCCAGAAATGCTTGGTCATCGGCGCCGCGCGGCAGCGGAAAATTGATGTTGTAGCCGTCGCCGGCGCCGGCGCCGCATTCCGTTTCTGCGCCCCAGAAGAACGGGTAGAACCGGTTGGGATCGGCGTGAATCGAAACAGTCAGGACATCATTGCGTTCGTAAAAAATATCCTGCGTCCCGTTGCCGTGATGGAGGTCGACATCAAGGATCGCGATCTTTTCGTATTTCCGCCGTAGGCGGACGGCGGCGATTGCGGAATTGTTGAAATAGCAAAATCCCGCCGCCGCGTCCTGCCGCGCATGGTGGCCGGGCGGGCGGG